>DASSBS010000033.1:0-6170 GCA_035698445.1 Woeseiaceae bacterium | reverse complement strand
CCGGCCGGCCAGCTCCTGGTGCTGCGCCCCGGCGATCCCGTCACGGTCGGCAACTCTGGGCCCGAGCGGCCCGTTTCGTGCTGGTCGGCGGCGAGACCATGGACGGGCCGCGGCACATCTGGTGGAACTTCGTCTCCTCGCGCAAGGAGCGCATCGAGCAGGCCAAGGCGGAGTGGAAGGCCGGGCGCTTCGACACGGTGCCCGGGGATGAGGAGGAGTTCATTCCGCTGCCGGAGAAGGAGAAGATCGTCCGGTATCCGTGAGTGGGGCGGAGACGGCGGAAGCTTGAAACCTCCGCGGAAACGTTTTCTGAACGAGAATCATTCGCAGTTTGGCGCCAACTAAAACGGGGAATTCTGCCCCTTGATTTGCCGTCGCTTCTCTCTCGTTGTATGCTTGTATGAAGTACGAAATGTAAGACAAACTATCATGTCTCTTGTCAGCATCAGACTTCCGAAGGATGTCCAGACCCGGCTTGCGCAGGAAGCCGAACGCGTCCGGCGACCCAAGTCCGAGATCGCGCGAGAGGCAATCGTCGACTACCTCGCACGTATGGAACGCGAACGTTTTCTGGGCGAAATTGCGCGAGCGGCTCGTTCCAGAGGAGACGAGGAGGTGCTGTCGGCCGCCGATGAAGCCTTGTCACTCGATAACGAGGCGCTGGCGATTGCCGAAGGATCCGGTGTCCGGGAACCGAGTGCCAGCTATCATCGGCGGAAGAAGAAAAAGAAGAAGCGCTGATGCATCGCGGCGAGATCTGGCTCGGCAACCTGAATCCAAATCGCGGCGCAGAAGTCGGCAAGATCCGTCCGGTGCTGATCGTCCAGGCCGACTTCCTGATAGCTCAAGGCGATCCCACGATCATCGTGTTGCCCCTGACCAGTCGAGTCCGGAAATCCAAGGAGCCGCTGCACGTCACGATTCCCGCGCGGGAGCATCTCGAGCAGAGCTGCCAGGTCATGCCGGAAGCGCCGCGTACCCTCGATCGTACCCGCCTGATTGAAGGCCCGCTCACGCATCTGACCCAGGCAGAAATGCAGGCGGTCGAGCGTAGCCTCGAGGCCGTGCTCGGGTTGCTGTGTCGTTAAACGCTCTCGTTGTTGCGACCGCGCCTGGTTTCTCCCCTATGATGCCGGTGTAGTAAGATGAAACGAATGCACGGCAGGCGTGCACGGGGCGGGAGCTGGAACCGACAACCAGAAGGAATCCAGCATGACCATTCGTACGCTGTTGCTGATCGGCTTTGTTTTCTCTGTGCACCAGGCCCAGGCACAGCAGTCGGCGGCGGCGACCGGCGCCCCGGAGCCGGACCCGTGGCTGGTCAAGGCCACCTTGGGCTACCTCGCGACCAGCGGCAATACCGATAGCGCGAGCCTCAATTCCGGTTTCCAGGTCCAGTACGCCGACGACCGTTGGCTGCATGCACTCGAGGGAACCGCGATCCGGTCGTCCGAGGACGAGGACACCACGGCCGAGGCCTACGCGCTCGGCTGGAAGAGCGAGTACAACTGGACGGACACCGATTACCTGTTCGGCCGCCTCGACTGGCGCAAGGACCGGTTCAGCGGCTACGACCAGCAAACCTCGGAGACGCTCGGCTACGGCCGGCGGCTCATCGACACGGCCGTGCACGTGCTGAACGCGGAAATCGGCGCCGGTGCGCGGCAATCCGACCTCGCCGACGGCACCACGGAAAGCGAAGCGATCCTGCGCGCCGGCCTCGATTACCTGTGGCAGTTCAGCGAAACCGCGCAGTTCACGCAGGTACTCGCCGTCGAAGCGGGATCCGAGAACACGTACCTGGAATCGGTGTCCGCGCTCACGGCGCGCCTCGCGGCGCGGCTGGCGCTGGTCGCGTCCTACACGATCAAGAACAACAGCGACGTTCCGGCGGGGACGGAGAAGACCGACACCTTCACGGCCTTGTCGCTGGAATATGCGTTCTGAGCCTGCCGAGTAGATGAAGTACGCCACACGGATTGCCCTGGTCGGGCTCGCGGTCTTCGCTCTGCCTCGGGCGTTCACCATCGACGATTCAGGCCTCGCCGGGAAAGCTCCGGACCCGGTGCCGCCGCGAGCGGACTCACCGCTGATAACGCGCCCGCCCCCGGCGGCACAAGCACAACTTCCCGAGACATCGGACGTGGAGCGCATGAAGCCCGCGCTTGCGGAGGCAAAGCTGGTCGACGGAAGCGTCGCTCGCGAGTGGGGAACCTTCATCGAAGCGAAAGACATTCGGGTCAACTGCCGCGACGTGCAGGAAGTCGTGCGGCAGCTCCCGCGTCCAGAGGACTACTCCAGGCGATGCGACACGAAAACAGTCTTCAACCATCCGTATGCGTTATTCACGGACGCGCAGCTCGAGCAGATCGCCGGCTACGACCCTGCCGCGGCTTACCTGCTCGCTTACCGCATGCTGATGCGTCCGGACGACAAACCTGGCGGTGATGAGCTCGAGGAAGCGCTTTCATATGCGTTGAACGCGCTGGTCTGGACGGGTGAGAAGCAGGTATTCGATCTCTTGATCAACGGCCGGTTTTTCCCGAATCGCATGGTCTGGAGCACGGTAGACGGCATGCCTACCGCACCTGAAATTCGCGAGAAGAAGGGGCAGTACATCTTGCTCAAGGCCGGTCGAACCCTGGGCCTCGTCCCGGAAGACGACTTTCGTTGGACGCTCCTGTCGAGGGTGATGGCGAAGCACCAGCAATACTTCGACGTCGAGGCGCTGGATGAGCAGGCGGAATGGCTTTCCGATGAGATCGCCCAGCGTCGTTCCATCGTTACCGGAGGCGGGCCCTTCTGACTAGGGCCCGCTCCGGCCGTGCATTCCGGCGCCGCTTCACTTGCCCGGCGCGTCCTGCTTCCCGAGTGCCTCTTCGCCCAGCGTCGCCGGGTTCGGGAACAGCTTGCCGTCGTCGGCTTCGCCAAGCATCGCGTGGCGCACCATCGGGATCGGCGGGCCGCCGTAGGACAGGAACTCGTCGTGGAACGCCCGCAGGGCGTCCGGCCCGCCGTGGGAGGGAAGCCAGTCGTCGCGCAGCTTCATGATCATCAGCTTGCCGATCGTGTAGTCCAGGTATTGCGGATCGTAGGTGCCGCGGTAGGCCTGCTGCTTCGCGTTGCCGAAATCCTGCAGGCCCTTCTCGATGAACAGTTGCCGCGACTCGTCGACGGTCATGCCCTCGGTGTGTAATCCGATCGAGGACAGGAAACGCGCGTCGCGGAGCAAGGCATTGGTGAGCTGGCCGATGTGGATTTCCGGATCGCCTTCTCCGAGCCCCTGGTTCCACATCATTTCCTCGCAGTAATGCGCCCAGCCTTCCGCGAAGGCATAGCCGACGGCGATGCGCCCGTACACGGAATCGGATTGCTTGGCGTGCAGGAAATTCAGGAAATGGCCCGGCCAGACTTCATGCGTGGAGGTGAAGAGCAGGTCGGCTTCGCCCGGTATGTACTCCTGCTGCTGTTCCTCGCTCCAGGAGGGATCCGGCGGCGCGATGTAATAGACCGCCGGCAGCTTTTTCTCGTACGGCCCGGGAATCGAGATGTAAGCCGAATTCGCAGCGTTGTAGGGCGGCGCCGCGGCGACCGTGACGGGATCGTTCGACGGGATGCTGACGATGTCGTGTTCGATGACGAACGCCTTCAGCATGTCGAGCTGGCGCTTGGCGCCCTCGACCGGACCTTCCGGCGCCTTGTGGCTTCTTTCCTTTGCCGCGCAGTCGACGAGCGACGCGCCCGGCGCGAATTTGGCGCAAGCCGCGCGAACCGCGGCCAGGTTGCGCTCCATGTCGGCTTGCGCGATCGCCTTCAGCTCGGCGACCGGCGTATCGACGCGCTCGGTCACCCAGAGCATGCGCTCGTAGAGCTCCGGGCCGAGCGCGAAGCTCTCGTCGCGAGGCGTCTCGTCGAGCCAGGTGACCGTGGCCGCCAGCGCCTCGTGCGCCGCTGCCAGGGCCTCGTCCAGCCGCTGCTGCCGTGCCGGGTCGTCGACGCTTGCGAAAATGTCGTGCACCGCGCTCCCGAAAAACTGGTCGAGCCCGCCGAACAGGTCGACGGCCGTTTCCGCCCAGGTGCGCGGGATCGGCCCCTCGATCGTCGCCCGCATCGTCTCGAGGTAATCCGGCAGGTTGCCGAGGTAGGTATTGAAGGCGTCGAGGCGCTCGGGCAGCGGTGCGTACTTCCGCGTGAGGTAGACCGAAGGAAACGCGGCGTAGCCCCAGGCCAGCGGATTACGATCGAGCGTTTTAACCTCCGTCAGCCAGAAGCGCTCCTCCTGCAGATCGCTCAGGAGGTACTCGCGCTCGAATTGCTCCGCCTGTGACATCCGCGCGGCGTCCACGGCTTTCGCCTGCTGCATCCAGCGATCCAGCTTCTTCACATACTCGGCCTGCGCCGCCGGACCGTAGTCGGGCAGCATGCCGTCGTACTCGTGCTTCCCGAGATCGATCGCGCGCGTCGGGTTGGCGGCGAGCCACTCCTCGAGATAGCTTTCCCGGAAGCTCGCCCAGGGCGAGGTGGCAGGCTTCGCCGCGGCGGACGGGTTCGCCGCGGACTGATCCGGCTCCGGCGTGTTCGACGGCGTCCCGTCGCCGCAGGCGGCGAACACCGCCAGGGAGCAGGCGGCGAGGAGTGAAAACAGGCGTTGCATGGGTAATCTCCCGATTGCGATGTGCGAGTGATTCCCTACTATAGGGCGTGATCCGGCGCCGGTCATCCCGAGCGTGGCCACCAGCGCCCGCGCCGCGCCGGCAACGGCCGTTCAAGGTTTACCGGTAGCCGGCGGCTTGCAGCGAGAACAGGCGCGCGTAATGCCCGTCGAGCCGCATCAGCTCCTCATGACTGCCGTGCTCGATGATGCGGCCCTGCTGGATGAACACGATCTCGTCCGCCATGCGCACCGTGGAGAAACGATGCGAGATGAGGATGGCGATCCGGTCGCCGGTGAGCCGCCGAAAATGCTCGAACACGGAGGCTTCGGCGTTGGCGTCCATGGCGGCGGTCGGCTCATCGAGCACGAGAATGTCCGCCTCGGTGCGCATGAAGGCGCGTGAGAGCGCAATCTTCTGCCATTGGCCGCCGGACAGCTCGCGGCCGCCCTTGAACCAGCGGCCGAGTTGCGTGCGGTAGGTGTCGGGCAAGAGATCGATGAACTCGGCGGCCAGGCCCTTTTCCGCCGCGTCGCGCCAGCGCGCCTCGTTCTCGAACGCGAGCACGTCGCCCGCGCCGACGTTTTCGCCGACCAGCATCTGGTAACGCGCGAAATCCTGGAAGATCACCCCGATGCGCCGGCGCAGCACCGACGGATCCCACTCGGCAAGATCGAGCCCGTCCAGCGTGATGCGTCCCTTGTCCGGCCGGTAGAGGCGCGTGAGCAGCTTGATCAGCGTGGTCTTGCCGGAACCGTTCTCGCCGACCAGCGCAAGACTTGTTCCGGGCCGAAGATGCAGCGACACCTCAGCGAGCGCCGGCGTGTCGCTGCCCGGATAAGTGAAGCCGACCTGCTCGAAACGGACGCCGTCACCGGGATCGGGACCGGCGGTCGCCTCTCCGGAGGAGCCTTCCACGGGCTGCTCGAGATACTCGTACAGGTTGGACAGGTACAGGTTGTCCTCGTACATGCCGCTGATCGCCGACAGCATCGCCGCGATCGCACCCTGTCCCTGCTTGAACACGAGCAGGTACATGGTCATCTGCCCCAGCGTCAGCACGCCGCCCACGGTGGCCACGATCACCCAGGCGAAGGCGCCGTAGAGCGCCGCGGTGGCGACGAGGCCGAGCACGAAGCCCCAGCCGTCCCGGCGCAACGTCAGGCTCCGGTCCTCCCGGTAGAGCTTCGCGAAAATGTCGCGGTAGCGCTGGAGCAGCAGCGGCCCGAGGTCGTAGAGCTTGACCTCCTTCGTGTAGTCTTCGCGGGCGATGACCGTCTCGAGGTATATCTGCTTGCGCGTTTCCGGCGAGCGCCAGCGGAACAGGCGGAAGGCGTCCCCGGAAAATTTCGCCTCGGCAAAGAACGAGGGGAAGCCGGCGAGCACCAGCACGGCCACCGCCCATGGCGAGAATTGCACCAGCAGGAAGGCGTAGCTCGCGAGCGAAATGCCGTTCTGCGCGAGCCCGAAGGTGCGGTTCACGAGGCTCAACGGCCGGCTGGAAGCTTCGCGGCGCGC
>DASSBS010000032.1:0-12931 GCA_035698445.1 Woeseiaceae bacterium | reverse complement strand
GACCCGGCACCTGATCACCCCCGCATGCAGCGCTCCGTCAGCAGCGCGTGCAGTCGCTCCACGTCCTCGTTCATGAGGTACTCGTCGCTGTCCTTCCAGCCGCGGAGCATGGTGAGGCTGCGCTCGTTGACGACCAGCCGGTTATCGCCGGACTGCTCCTCGATCTCCCAGCCGGGCACGGCGATCACGGTGCGCACCTTGAGCGGCAGCTTCAGGGCTTTTTTGAGCTGGCGCTCGAGGAGATTCGACTGTTCGGCGTAGGGCGTCAGCCCGATCCGGTGCCTGCCCGGCGCGAACAGGAGCTGCTCTCCCTGCGCGCGGACGCGATTGTGGCGTCCCGGGCGATGGGCGATCACGTAGATCGCGTAAATGCCGTGCAGCCCTGCCATGACACTATCGATGACGCCGGCGCCGCAGGGCACCTCGTGGAACACGCGGTTGAGATTGCCGGTGAGCTTGTGCAGGCCCTGGCCCACGGCGATGTTGGCGTCGCGCACGAATTCGAGCCGGCGTTTCGCCAGCAGGCCGCGCACGAGCCTTGTGCCCGCCAATCCGCCGGCGGACACCAGGCAGGCGGCCGCGAGCACGAGCTGCCACACCGCCAGCCCGTGAAAGCGCGCTGCCGGCGCGAGCACGTAGGCGAACGGGAACAGGATGGCGAAGACGCCGGCGGCCGCGAGCAGGATCCACTGCTTGCGGCGCAAGACCTCGAGCTGGTCGCGGAAGCGTTGCGCGGCTTCCGGCATGATGGAGGCGGCAAACCGGCCCGCCGCGGTGCGCGACCGGGAGAGGGCGAGCCCGGAACGGGCAATGAGCGCAAACACAAAGGAACCCGCGACCGCCACGGCGGCGGCTCCGCTGATGGCCTCGAAATTCATCCGGCGAATCCGTGGCTTTGGAAATCTCCGGTCAGGTTATCGGGATCGACCGGGCGGTCCTGTGATACGGATCACAGCACCGGCATCGACATCGGCCCAAATGTGAATGCCGACACAACAGGGCAGCGGGCGCCTTGCTAGGGTGCCGTCTTCGATCCGTGCACCGGAGTGAATCATGCGAATTGGAAGTTGGGGAACACTGTTCGGCCTCGCCCTGGTCGGGCTTGGCGGGTGTGCGGGCATGAGCGCGGAAGAATGCGCGATGAGCGACTGGCGCGCGGTCGGCTTCGAGGACGGGTCGCTGGGCTACACGGCCGCTCGCCTGGGCAATTATCGCCGGGCCTGTGCGGAACACGGTTACACGCCGGACCTGACGGCCTACCAGGCCGGCCGGCGAGAGGGCCTGCAGCTCTACTGCCAGCCCTCGCGCGGCTTCAGTGTCGGTTCCAGCGGCGGCCAGTACTACGGTGTGTGCTCGGCGGACCTCGAAGCGGGTTTCCTGGACGGCTATCACGCGGGCGCCGAGCTCTATAACCTGCGCTCGAACGTGAATGCCGCGAACAGCCGCATCCACTCGAACGAGCAGGAGCTCGAGCGCACGAAAGAGCTCATCCGCGCCAAGGAAGCCGCGTTGATCGACAGCGCGACCACCACGCAGGATCGCGTCCTGCTGCTCGCGGACCTGAAAGAGTTGTCCGAACGGGTAGGCGAGCTCGAAGCGGATATCGACCTGGCGGTCGCCGAGCGCGCCCGCCACGAGGAGCGGCTCGCGGCTTACGAATCGACACTGGCCTATTCGGGCTACTGAGCTGAAGCGGGCGCCGCAGGGCGCCCGGGCTCCGGTCCGCTCGCGGCGGCTCGTGTTACGATCCGCAACCGGCCGATCTCCCGGCCGAGGACCGGAGCGAATGCATGGAGTGGGTGACCGCACCCGAAGCCTGGGTGGCGCTGGCCACCCTGACGGCGCTGGAGATCATTCTCGGCGTCGACAACATCATCTTCATCTCGATACTCGTCGGACGGCTCCCCGCCGCGGTGCGCCAGCGGGCGCGTATCGTCGGCCTGATCCTGGCCATGGGGATGCGCATCCTCCTGCTGCTCATGATCACGTGGATCATGCAGCTCCAGCAGGACCTGTTCGAGTTGATCGGCGTGGGGATCTCGGGCCGCGACATCATCCTGATCGGCGGCGGCCTGTTCCTCCTCGCGAAGTCCACCGTCGAGATCCACCACGCCGTCGAAGGCGAGCAGCCGGAGGTAGCCGGCCACAAGAAGGCGGCCACTTTTGGCGGCGTGATCCTGCAGATCGGCATCATCGACCTCGTGTTCTCGCTCGATTCCGTCATCACGGCCGTCGGCATGGCCGATCACGTGCCCGTCATGATCCTCGCCATCGTGCTGGCCGTGCTGGTGATGATGTTCGCCGCGCGCCCGATCGGCGATTTCGTCGACCGGCACCCGACCGTCAAGATGCTGGCGCTCAATTTCCTGGTGCTGATCGGCTTCGCACTGATCGCCGAAGGCGTCGATTTACACATCCCGAAAGGCTACATTTACTTCGCGATGGCATTCTCGGTGATGGTCGAGATGCTCAACCTGCGCATCCGGGGGCAGAGCGAGCCGGTGGAGCTGCACAAGAAGTCGGTCGATTGAGGGGCACAGCGGGCATGGGGGACAGGCGATGATCCGGCGCTACGCGGCCGAAGAGGGCAAGCTGCTGCCGGTCGGGGGCGACGCGGTTGGCGGCAGGCGCGTGGTCTGGTACGACCTGTTCCAGCCGACGCCGGAAGAGGAAGCGCTGCTGGAGAGCAGGCTCGGCGTGAACGTGCCCACGCGCGAGGAGATGGAGGAAATCGAGGTTTCCAGCCGCCTGTACTACGACGACGGCGCCGTGTTCATGACCGCGACCCTGCCGGCCAGGACCGACGCCGACCGGCCGGAGATGTCGCCGGTGACGTTCGTCGTCGCCAGGGACACGCTCCTGACCGTGCGTTATCACGCCCCGCAGGCGTTCCACAATTTTCCGATACTGGCGGAAAAGATTTCGATGGGCTGCGAGAGCGCCGAATCCGTGCTGGTGGCGCTGCTGGAGGTCATCATCGATCGCCTCGCGGACATCCTCGAGCGGGCCGGGCGGGACATCGATCGCATTTCCCACGGCATTTTCCGGTCGGACGACCAGAAGCCCAAGAGCCGCGATTTCCAGCACGTGCTGGAGGACATCGGGCTCAAGGGCGACCTGATCTCGAACGTGCGCGACAGCCTCGCCACGCTCGTCCGTATCTTTGGATTCTTCGCGCAGTACACGCTGGAAAGAAAAATCGAGCGCGATGTGCGCACTCGCCTGAAGACGCTGACGCGCGACGCCGGCTCACTGACGGATCATGCCGAATTCCTGTCGCAGAAAACCACGTTCCTGCTCGATGCGACGCTAGGCATGATCAACATCGAGCAGAACGCCACGATCAAGATCTTCTCCGTCGCCGCGGTCGTGTTCCTGCCGCCGACATTGATCGCCTCGGTCTACGGCATGAACTACGAGCACATGCCGGAGCTCGACTGGGTGTTCGGCTACCCGTTCGCGCTGGGGCTGATGGTGGCGTCGGCAATCCTGCCTTATCTTTATTTCAAGCGGCGGGACTGGCTGTAAAGCCGGCAGCAGCTCATTCGTCGGCAGGATCGATGCGCGTCGGCATCATCGACAGCCCCATAGGGCCCCGGGGGATCGTGAGCTGCAGCAATTCACCATTGCGCCGTACCTCAACCGGGACCGGTTCGCCGCGGACTCCCGCGCTTCGCAGATCGACGAGCTGCTGGTTGGAGTACACTTTCTCACCGTCATAGCTGATCACTACGTCCCCACGCTGAAAGCCCGCGTCCTGGGCCGGCGATGTCTCGATGACCGACGCCACCGCGATCCGGTTCGGGCTGCCGCTTGCAAACAGGTACCGATCGTACAATTCATTGCCGAGCGCCTTGCGAATTACCGTCCTGCCGGACGTCAAGGCACGTGACTCCCGGAAGTAGCGCTCCGTATTGAGCCAGCCCTCTCGCCTGGCGCGGTCGTCGAGCTCGATCCAGGCCATCTGGGCTTCAGCCTGAAGCCTGTCAATCGATTCCAGTTGCTGACGGGTGAATCCTGCCGCCGCCAGCCGCTCATCGCGTGTCCGGGTCACCGTGTTGCCCGACTCCTGGCCACGGGCCCCGTTCTCTTCCTGGAAAGCCGCTTCCACGCGAACCCGGAGATTCCGCTGCAGGTCCAGTAGCTCGGATTTCAGCTCTTGAAGCTGCTCGGCGAGCAGGCGGCGCTCATTGATCTCGGCGTTGAGGACCTTGGCGAGGGATTCAACCGCATCCGCGAGGTGTTCGGGAGTGGGCTCGTCCGACGGATCCGGTCGAGCCTGGCGGATGGACGCCATGGCCGAAATCTCCGCGGAATCGCTGGCGAGGGGCGAATCCGCAGACCACGTCGATGCACCCAGGGCACCGATGAGTACCCCTGCGGCCACGGCAAGGACAAGAAGCCACGCCTGTCGGTACATAACGCCCCCTACAAACCGAATTGTAGCTTACCGTTCGGTCGGGGACGAAGATTGGTGCCGAGGAAAGGACTTGAACCTTCACGGGGTTTCCCCCACTGGCACCTGAAGCCAGCGCGTCTACCAATTCCGCCACCTCGGCAGGCGAAGACCGCGTATAGTGCGGCCGTTGCGGGTGGCGGACTGTACAGAAACCCGCCGCGGCCTGTCAATCGGCCCGGCCGCCGCGCCCGTCAAACCTCAACCTGAAGCGAGAACTGTTGGTCAAGCGACGAAAAACCGCCGGTAAATCCGGCAAATACCGGCACCCCGTCCCCGGGCGCGCCGAAATCCTGGAGCGCCTGCAGGACGCCGGGCGGCCGATGCCGCTCGAGGAGATCATGCAGGCGTTCGAGCTTCATGGCGCCCGCCTGCGTGCCGCCCTCACCGACACGCTGAACCGCATGGTCCGCGCCGGCCAGGTCATCGAGAACCGGGGCGGCGAATACTGCCTCATCAAGAAGCTGGAGCTGATTACCGGCCAAGTGCTCGGGCACCGCGACGGCTTCGGCTTCGTGCTGCGCGACGACGGCGGCGACGATGCCTTCCTTTCGCCGCGCGAGATGCGCTCGCTCTTCGACGGCGACCGCGTGGCGATCCGGATCGCCGGGCGCGATCGCCGCGGCAAGCCGGAGGCCCGCCTGGTCGAGATCCTGGAGCGCGGGATCGAGGAGGTCGCCGGCCGGTTCGTGCGCGAGCGCGGCATCGGCATCGTCGTGCCGGACAACCCGAAGATCCCGCACCGGGTGCTCATCCCCGACGGCGAGTCGGGTTCGGCGAAGCCGGGGCAGATCGTCGTCGCGCGCATCCTCGATTACCCCACGGAGGTCCAGCAGGCGACCGGCCGGGTCGTGCGCATCATCGGCTCGGCCGGGCAGAAGGGCATGGCGACCGATATCGCCATCCATGCCCATGCGATCCCGAACGTCTGGCCGCCGGACGTCGAGCGCCGCGCCCGCACGTTCAAAAAGGAGGTGCCGGCCGCCGACAAGAAAGGCCGGACCGACTTGCGCGACCTGCCGCTCGTGACCATCGACGGCGCCGACGCGCGGGATTTCGACGACGCCGTCTACTGCGAGCCGGTCGGCGGCGGCTGGCGCCTGCTGGTCGCAATCGCCGACGTCGGCCATTACGTGCAGCCGGGCAGTGAAATCGACAAGGAAGCGATCAAGCGCGGCACGTCGGTGTATTTCCCCGACCGCGTCGTCCCGATGCTGCCGGAAGTGCTGTCGAACGGCCTCTGCTCGCTGAACCCCGAAGTCGACCGGCTCTGCATGGTCTGCGACATGCGCATCGATGCGAGCGGCCGCGTCACGCGCTCGACCTTCGTGGAGGGGCTGATGCGCTCGGCGGCGCGCCTGACCTACTCGCAAGTGAACGAGCATCTGACGGGCGGCGAACGCTCGTCGATCCCGAAATCCCTGCACGGGCCGCTCTCGCACCTGCACGGCCTGTACAAGGCGCTGGCGTCGGCCCGCCACCGGCGCGGCGCGATCGAGCTGGACATCCCGCAGACGCGGATCGAGCTCAACCGCAACGGCGAGGTGGAGCGCATCGCGACGGTGCCGAGGAACGACGCGCACCGGCTCATCGAGGAATGCATGATCGCCGCCAACGTCGAGGCCGCGAAGTTCCTGAAGAAGCACCGCATCCCGGGCCTCTACCGTGTGCACGCGAAGCCGGATCCGGACCGCTTCGACGACCTGCGCCAGTACCTGCTCGGGCTCGGCCTCAAGGTGCCGCATCCGGAGCACGTCGAGCCGCGTCACTACAACCAGATGATGTCCGAGGTCGGCGACCGGCCGGACGTGCAGTCGATCGCGCTCGCGATGCTGCGGTCGCTGATGCACGCCGAGTACACGCCGGTGAACATCGGTCACTTCGGCCTCGCGCTCGAGACCTACGCCCATTTCACCTCGCCGATCCGGCGCTACCCGGACCTGCTCGTGCACCGGGCGATCCGGCACATCGTGCAGGGCGGCAAAGCCGCGAAGTACCGTTACTCGCCGGGGGAGATGGAGCGCCTCGGTACCCTTTGCTCCGCCCACGAGCGCCGGGCGGAGGATGCCACGCGCGACGTCGAGGCGCGCCTCAAGTGTCAGTTCATGGAAGACAAGGTCGGGCTCGAGTTCGACGGCGTCATCACGGGCGTCACCAACTTCGGCGTGTTCGTGCAGCTCGCCGACCTGGCTATCGACGGCCTCGTGCACGTGTCGAGCCTGGGCAACGACTACTACCATTACGACGCCGGTACGCAGGCGCTGGTCGGCGAGCGCAGCGGCAATCGCTATCGCCTGGGCGAGGCGCTGCGCGTCGTCGTGTTCAAGGTCGACGTCGAGAACCGGCGCATCGACTTCCGGCTGGGCGACGAGCGCCAGGCAGAACGCAAGACCCGCACCTCCGGGCTGCGCCGCAAGAAAGGCGGCGGCCGCCGTCGGTCCGGCTGACGTCATGAGCAAGTCGCGCTACGTCGCCGGACTCCGTGCCGTGGAGCAGCTCCTGACGAGCCGCGCCGCCGACGTGCGCGCGCTCTACGCGGAATACCAGACGGTCAATCCCCGGGTGGAGGCGGTGATCGCGCGCGCCGGGTCGTTGGACATCGAGGTGAAGCCGGCGAACCGGGGGCGACTGCAGCAGATGAGCGGGGAAGCGCGCCATCAGGGCGTCGTCGCCGAGATTCGCCGCAGCACGGTGCTGGACGAGGCGGGGCTGCGGACGCTGGTGGAGGGGCGCCTGACAGAAGAGGAGGGCGCGCCGCTCCTGCTGCTGGTGCTCGAAGGCATCCAGGACCCGCACAACCTGGGGGCCTGCCTGCGCACGGCCGATGCCGCGGGGGTCGATGCCGTGGTCGGGTCGCGGCACGGCGCCGCGGGGCTCGGGCCGGCGGTGAGCAAGGTCGCGGCCGGCGCGGCCGAGAGCCTGCCCTTCGCGCCGGTGCCGAACATCGGCCGCGTGCTCGGCTGGCTGGCGGAGTACGGCGTCCGGGTCGTCGGCACCAGCGACGCCGCCGAGGCGAGCCTCTTCGACGCGGACCTGTCCGGCCCGCTGGCGCTGGTCATGGGCGGCGAGCACGGCGGCCTGCGCAAGGCCACCCGCGGGCGCTGCGACCTGCTGGTTCGCCTGCCGATGCACGGCAGCGTCTCGAGCCTGAACGTGTCCGTCGCCTGCGGCATCTGCCTGTACGAGACGGTCCGCCAGCGAACCCGCCTGTTGTAGGAGCCCGTCTCACGGGCGACCCGGCGTTGACCTACGTGTCGTCCGTGAGACGGGCTCCTACGGCCAGCAGCTTCTCGGGCAGCCTCCGCGAGGGGCGGAAGCCCGGTAGCAATCTCATCGGTTATCCAGGATCATTTGGAGATCGCTGAAGCTCGCGGGTTTCGTCAGGTGGTGATCGAAACCCGCTTCGCGCGAATGTTGGCGGTCCAAGGCCTGGCCATAGCCGGTCAAGGCCACGAGCACGCAGTGGCGAAGTTCCGGGTGTTTGCGCATGCGCCGCGCCGTCTCGTAGCCGTCGATCTCCGGCAGGCCGATGTCGAGAAAGACCGTGTTGGGGCGAAAATCGACGGCGGCCTCCATGGCCGTCGGTCCGTCATAGGCGGTCTGGACTTCGTGCTTCGACCCCCTGAGCAGCATCGCCAGGGCTTCGGCCGTATCGACGTTGTCGTCGACGACGAGGATGCGAAGCTGCCGGGCGGATTCCGCGGCAGATTCTCCCGCTCCGAGGTCGGCTGTCGATTCCGCTTCGTGATCCGCCCTCGCCAGGCGGACGGTGAACTCGCTGCCTCCGCCCGGCAGCGTTTCCGCCGTCACGGTGCCGCCGTGCATGTCCACGATCTGTTTCACGAGCGCGAGGCCGATGCCGAGACCGCCCTGCGAGCGGTCTGCGGGACGCTCGCCCTGGCTGAACAGGTCGAAGATTCTCGAGAGCAGGTCGGCGGCGATGCCGGGGCCGTTGTCGCGCACTCGCAGCACCACGTCCTCGCCATCGCGTTCGGCGATCGCGGCGAGGCGCCCGCCCGGCGCGGTGTACTTCGCGGCGTTGTCCAGGAGATTCGCGATGACCTGCTGGAGGCGATCGACGTCACCGTGCACCCACAGGGGCTCCGGAGGCAGGGTCACTTTCAGCTCGTGGCCGCGCCGGTTGATGAACGGACGCACCGTCTCTACCGCGTCGTCTACGACGGTGCGCAGGTCCACGCGCCGGCGATGGAGCTCAATTCTTCCCGTGGCAATTCGCGCCACGTCGAGCAGCTCGTCGATCATGCGGCCCATCCGGTCGGCCTGCCGCTCGATGATGTCGGCGGCTCGTTCCTGGGACGCGGTGTCGCCGATACGAAGCACGTGCGCGGCGCTCGAGATCGGCGCCAGGGGATTGCGCAGCTCGTGCCCCAGCATCGCGAGGAACTCGTTCTTGCGGTGGTCGGCCTGCCGCTGCGCCTCCTCCATTCGCTTGCGCTCCGTGACGTCCTGGAACACGATCACAGCGCCCGAAATCACACCGTCTCGCCGCAGCGGGGCAGCCGTACAACTGACGGGCAGGTCGCCGCCGCGCCGGCGCACGATCACGTAGTCCGCCGGGTTCACGGACTCGCCGGTACGCATCGCAACGAGGGCGGGACGCTCTTGTTCGGATACCGGGCCGGCTGCATGCTGCAATTGCAAGACAGCCCGGACATCGGTGCCCACTGCCTCCTCCTGGCGCAATGCGAGAAGCCTCGCGGCAGCGGGATTCAGGAACGTGATGTGGCCCTGGAGATCGACCGCGACCACTCCCTCGCCCAGATCCCGGGTGATGGCGCGGCTGAATTCGAGCTGCTCCTGTTTTGCTGCCGCGGCTTCCCTCGCCGGCGTAACGTCGACGGAAACACCTTGTAGCACGGGCCCCGCGGGATGCTCATCCGCCAGGTGCACGCCGGTGTGGAACCAGATCACCCGGCCGTCGGCCGTCATTGCGCGGTGCTCGCAGCGCTGATCTTCCCCCTTGACGCGGGCCGTCTCAAATGCCTCCAGGAGAGTGGCGCGATCTTCGGCGCAAACGCAAAAATTCCAGAAGTCGGGCTCGGCGACCCAACGTTCGCGCGGATAGCCGAGCAGCATTTCGGCGCGCGCGCTGACATAGAACACCTGCCGGCTTTCGGCGTGGCCCTCCCAGACGAAGGCGTGATCCAGGTGATCGACCAGCGCCTCGTAACGCCGGCGCATGAGCACGGCCTCGTCGCGGTGCTCCTCGGCGCGGTCTGTCTTGGCCTCCGCGGCGGCGTGCTTCTCCTCGATAGCGAGCCGGCGATCGAGCGCGACCGCGAGCTGGTTGGCAACCGTGTTGGCGAATAGCAGGTCCTCCTCGGCGCAGGCGGCCGGGGTCTCGAGCTGCAGGACGCCGAACATCGGCGCATGTTGCACGACGAGCGGCAGCGTCAGGAATTCCCCGTCTGGCGCCGCTCCTTCCGGGGTGTCGGGCGGCGTCGCTGCCTCGCCGGCGAGATACGCATAGGATTTTTCGGCGCGTGCGGTCGCGGCTTCGGATTCAGTGGGCTGGGCCGGCCAGAGGATCGTCGCGCGGCGCGAGCCGGATCGACCTTCCAACACCATGATGACGCTGCGTAGCGGCAGCGCCTCCGCGAGCAGCGCGGCCACCCGCGGCAGAGCGTCCTCGTCGAAACGCGTGAGCAGGGTGCTTACTTCGTAGAGCTGCTGCAAGCGAAGTGTGTGCGTCTTCGCCCCTTCCACCGGCATTGCTCCACTCCGCGTCACGGCGACCTGGGCTTGGTGCGCTTGCGCGCAGTCTTTGATTTGGTCTTGCGCAGCGGCTTCGGACCCTCCGCCCGCTCCTCGATCCGGACGCCCCCTTGGCCGACGCTGAAATAATACAGGCCGAAGTCGTGTTCGCTGCCGCGGGTCTTCGCAATCGTCAGCAAGGGGCGAATCTCGCCGGGCAGGCGCGCGTATCGCATCGCAACGAGATTGTCGGCCAGGGGCGAAAACCGGCGCTCGGTGATGCGCTCGCTCGAGTACATCGACGTCGACTCGAGCGTGAAGAGGGTGGTCACGCCCAGCGACTTGAAGCGAACGCTGAGCGCGTACAGGAGCTGCCGCAGCTCTTCGTCCGAAAGTCCTTCGTTGGCCAAGTGGCTGACGCTGTCGAGGACGAAACGGCGTGCCTCGAGTGCCTCGACCCGGTCGGCCAGCAGGGACAGGAGCTGGCTCGGCCGGACGCGCTCGCGCGGCAGGTACAGGATCTCGACCACGCCGTCATCCACCGCCTTCTCGAGCGGCAGGCCCAGCGCGTCCGCCGTGCGCACAATCTGGGCGGGCCCTTCCTCGAGCGCCACGAAGAGTCCGGGCTCGCCGTGCCTGGCGCCTTCGACGATGAACTGCATCGCCATGGTGCTCTTGCCGATTCCGGCGCTTCCGGAAAGGAGTGTCACGCTGCGCTCGAGCAGGCCGCCGCCGAGCAGCTCATCGAGACCGGGAACGCCGCTCGGCAGCCGCCGCCCGAGCTCCACGGGCGGCGGCGGCGCCGCCAGGTCGGCCTCGGACTCGTAGCGCGGAAAGACCGTCAATCCGCCCGGGCCGATCGTGATGCTGTGCCGCCCTTTCAGGTGCGCCGTGTTGCGCAGCTTGTAGATTTCGAGGTAGCGCTGCCGCTCGAGCCCTTCCTGCGTTGCCGTCAGCAGGATCACGCCCTCGACGACCGTCTCCTCGACGCCGAAACGGCTGATCTGGTTGCTGCCGTAGGGAATGTCGGTGTTCAGGAAGGCGACGGCGCCGGCGTTCTGGACGATGCTGGCGATCTGGAAGGTTTTCTCGCGGGCGACCTGCGGGTCCCGAACCTTGTGCAGGAACACCGACACGGAATCGACGACCACGCGCCGCGCCTGCATCGCTTCGATTTTTTCCCGCATCATCAGAAGATTGGCCTCGACCATGATGTCGGGCTGCGGGATGAAGACGATGTCGAGCATGCCGCGCTCGATGTGCCTTTCGATGTCCCAGCCGAGGCCGCGGGCCGTCGCGAGCAGCCGCTCCCGGGTTTCCTCGAAAGAGAACATGATGCCCTTCTCGCCGGCTTCGGCGCCCCGGTACAGGAACTCGAAAGAGAGCACGGTCTTGCCCGTGCCGGCCACGCCCGCAATCAGCAGGGTCGAGCCGAGCGGGATGCCGCCGTCGAGCAGCGCATCGAGCTTCCCGATGCCCGTCATCAAACGCTCCGTTTTTCGCTGGCGACTCTCCCGCTGGATCGTGACGCGCGGCGCGTAGACCTCCACTCCGGTATCCATGATCACGAACGAGTGTTGGTCGCGGCTGTGATTCGTGCCGCGCATCTTGACGATCTGGAGGAAGCGCTGCTGCTCGCCCGACTGCTCTCGCTGCAAGATCTCGATCAGGCCGTCGACGATCGAGAACAGCGGGTTGGTCTCGATGTCGCGCGGATGGAACTCGCCGAGCAGGAAGGTCGTGGTCTCCCAGGCCATCAGGTGCACGGCGAGGTCGTAGCCGAACCGGCGCAGCTCCACCTGCGACTTGGCGAGATCGTCGAAGACCTTGAAACTGTCGACGACGACGATGCCGGGGCGGACCGCTTTGACCCGCTCCACGATGGCCTTGAAGCTCTCCTCCAGCCCTTTGGTGCGCAGCATGTTGCCGAGATCCACGAACTGCACCCCATTGTCGATCTTGCTCGCATCGAAGTAGGCGAACTGGCTCAGGTAGCGCAGCGTCTTTGCGGTCGGTTCCGAGAGCGTATTGAAATAGAGCACCGGCCGCTCCGGCGACGCGTTGTGGAAACAGATCTGCTGAGTCAGGATTGTCTTGCCCGCGCCCGGCGGTCCGGCCACGACCGTCACCGACCCCATGGGTAACCCGCCGTGCAGCAGGTCGTCCAGGTTGCGCACGCCCGTATGCATGCGTTCGACTTCGTCGGCTTTCGTCATGATTGCAAATCCTTGTCCGCTGCGGCTTCGACATCCGCGGCATTCGCCAACTCGGCGTGCAGCGCGGGCGTCAGGATGTCCGCGACCAGTTTTCCGAGTACCGTGAGAAACTCTGTCAGCACGAATTTGGTCGCCAGCAGCAGCTCGGCGCCGTCGGCTTCGCTCGCCCGCTCGCGTAATTTGTCGAGATCGAGGCCCCCGTCACGGGTACTGATCGCGTCGAGCACACTGAATTGACGGGACGCCGTGGAGAGCACCCGGTCGGAAATCGCGATCAGCGTGATGTCCCCAAGAGTTTTCCGTGCGCGCTGCCAGAGCCGGTTGAAGGCGTCCTCGAACGCGTCGATCACCTGTTCGGGCGGCAGGTCGGGCGGCAGCCGCGCCGCCCACGCGTCCACGACTTCGCGGTGCCGGCTGTTATCGGGCATCGGTTTCGTCATCGTCAGTAGCAGCGAGAGGCGCCAGCCAACGGCTTTTCCCGCTTGTTCGGTCCGTGGCTGTGGGTCTCATAGCATAGTCCCCCCCCCGGCCGATGCCAATTCTG
>DASSBS010000031.1:0-3851 GCA_035698445.1 Woeseiaceae bacterium | reverse complement strand
TATAATGGGTTTCCGTGACGCGGTTGCAACGAGCTCCCATGCCATCATCGGTTCCTGACAGACACCCTCATGCGCAGTTGCCGCCGCTCCTGAGGCAGGCTGTGACGGCGCACGAGGCCGGGCAGCTCGAGACGGCCCTGCCGCTCTACCGTCGCTTCGTGAACGAGCATCCGGGCAATCCGACGGCGCTGCAATTGCTGGGCGTGCTGCAATCGCAGCGCGGCGAATACACGGCCGCCATCGCGCTCATGCGGGAATCGCTGAAGCTCTTTCCGGAGCAGGCCGAGGTCGCCAACAACCTCGGTAACGCGCTGTCCAGAAGCGGGCGCCTCGATGAGGCGATCGAGAGTTACTCGGAGGCGGTGCGCCTCAAGCCACGGTATGTCGATGCCCTGCGCAACCTCGGCCTCTGCCTGCTGGAAAAGAATCGCCTGGACGATGCCAGGAACTGCTTCCAGTGCTGCGTGGACATTCGCCCCGGCGATGCCGCCTCCTGGCTGGCTCTGGGCAACGTGCACAGGCGCCAGGGCGATATTGCCTCCGCCATCTCCTCTTACGAGAAGGCACTGGAAGCGAAGCCCGGCTACGCCGAGGCGCACCACAACCTCGGTGTCTGCCTGCGCCTCGAAAACCGCCCGCACGATGCCCTGGCGCATTACGAGCAGGCAAGCCGGCTTGGGCTGGACCGTGCCGAGCTGCACCACAATCGCGGCAACGCCCTGGCCGACTCGCAGCAAATCGACGCCGCCATCGCCGCCTACCGCGCGGCGATCGAGCGCAACCCTGCCGATCTCGAGAGCCACCGCAACCTGAACTCGCTCCTGTGGCAGCAGGAGATACTGGACGATTACCTGAAGTCCTACCGGGATGCCCTGGATAAATTTCCGGCCGCGGTCGATTTGCAGCTCGCCTATGCAACCGCGCTCTGCCAGCAGGAGGCCTTTGAGGCCGCCGAACAGTCGCTCCGCCGCGCCTTGCACCATGCTTCCGAATCCAGCGAGTTGAAAAGCCTGTTCGCGTCCACGCTCGAAGGGCAGGGCCGATGGGAGGAGGCTCTCGGGGTGCATGCCTCCGCTTTGGCCATGCCCGGGGCCGCGCCGAACCAGCGCATCAGCTACGCCCGCGCGTTGCTCGCCTGCGGCCGCCCGGACGAGGCGCTCGAGCATGCGAAAGCGGGTGCTGCGCAAATGCCGCACAACCAGCGCGCGCTGGCTTATCTCGGGCTATGCTGGCGCCTGCTCGGCGATGAGCGCGACGCCATACTCAATGATTATGAGAACATGGTCCGGGTATACGACGTTCCCGTGCCGCAACCTTACGGGAACGCACAGGAATTCAATGAAAACCTGTATGCGGCGCTGAGCTCGCTGCATTTCGCGAAGCGGCACCCGCCCGAGCAGACTTTGCGCGGCGGGACCCAGACCAGCGGCGACCTGCTGCTGCGCCGGGAACCGGAAATCACGAGCCTGGCCGCCAGCCTGAAAGAATGCGTGAGAGATTACATCGAGAGCCTCCCGCGTCACCCGGAGCATCCCCTGCTGTCACGCCGCAGTGAAGGGTTCGAGTTTGCGGCCTCCTGGTCCGTGCGGCTGCAGCCGTCCGGTTATCACACCATGCACATGCATCCCCTGGGCTGGTTGAGCTCCGCCTATTACGTCCAGGTGCCGCCGGAGATTACCGAATCCGACAAAGCAGGCGGAGGGCTCAAATTCGGCGAGCCGGACATCGACCTGGGCGAACAGGGCGCCGCGCGCCGCCGTATCCAGCCCGCGGTCGGGCGGCTGGTGCTGTTCCCGTCGTATATGTGGCACGGCACGATACCTTTCGAATCCGACCAGCCCAGGACGACGGTAGCGTTCGACGTCGTGCCCTCGCGAAAGCGGTGACCGAGTGCGCTTCGAACATGAACCGGGCGTCTGATTTCGAAGCGGCGTTCGAGCAGGCACGGAAACTACATGTCGCGGGGCGCCTGCACGAGGCGGAGCGGGCCTACCGGGAACTGGACATACCGCCCGCCGCCCGCGAAGCCGTCTTGCGAGCGCTCGCGGAGTTGTACTTGCAGTCCGGGCGCTCCGACGATGCCGTGGCCGTGCTGGTGGCCCTGACCGACGTGGTGCCGGACCGGCTTTTCTACTACGGCTGGCTCGCAGACGTGCTGGAGGGACTCGGCCGGTTGGATGCGGCAATCGAGCATTACCGGCGCTTGCTCGAGCGGCGGCCGCGATTCGCCGATGCGTACTTCAACGTCGCGCTGCTCTATAAGAAGAACAGGGACTATCCCGGAGCCGTCGCGGCTTACGAAGAGGCGGCACGGCTTGGCATCGGGAACGTGCAGGAAGTCTGGTCGAATCTCGGCGTGCTGTATTCCGAGATCCGCGATCCCCACACGGCCGCGGCGATGTACGAGCGAGCGCTGGACGTCGATCCGCACTACGTTCCCGCATTGTGCAATTACGCCGGGCTGCTGGAGGAAGCAGGCACGCGAGATCGAGCCCTGGAGCTCTACCGGCGAATACTCGACCTCGAGCCCGGGCACGCCGCCGCGCTCTCGCGCCTGGTCTATGCGAACAGGGTGACGAGCCGGCGCGATCCGCTGATCGACCGGTTGCAGCGCGAGCTGGGCCGGGCGCGGGACGCGGCGGCCAGGGAAGAGCTCTCCTTTGCCCTCGGCAAAGCCCTGGACGATCTCGGGGATTACGACGGTGCCTTTGCCGCCTACCGTGCCGCCAACGAACTGGGCAGGCAGCGCATGCCGGCGTACGACCGGCAGGCGGCCGAGCAGGCCTTCGCGCGCCTCATCGATATCTACAACGCCGGCTGGATCGATGCCGCGGCCACCGGATCGGACGCGATGCCTGTTTTCATCTGCGGCATGTTCCGCTCCGGCTCGACGCTGGTGGAACAGATACTGGGCGCGCATCCGGACCTGACCGCCGGTGGCGAGCTGGATCTGCTGCCGTGGCTGATCGGCCGCCGGCTCGCGCCGTACCCGGAGCGAATCGCCGGGGCGTCCCGCGAGGAGCTGCGGCAACTCGGCGACGAGTACCTGGCACGGCTGCACGACCTGTTCCCGGGCGCCGGCCGCGTTACCGACAAGCGGCCGGACAATTTCCTGCACCTGGGGCTGATCAAGGCGGTGTTTCCGCGCGCCAGGATGATCTATACGACGCGGGACCCTCGGGATACCTGCCTCTCGATCTATTTTCAGCAGCTCGGCGGCAACCTGGGCTACTCGACGGACCTCGGCGACTCGGCCCACTATCATGGCCTGCACGACCGTTTGATGAGCCATTGGAAAGCTTGTTTCGGCGGCAATATCCATGCGGTCGATTACGACGAGCTGGTGCGCGCACCCGAGCCCGTCTTGCGCTCGCTCCTCGATTTCCTCGGGCTCGAATGGGACGAGCGCTGCCTCGCGTTCCAGCAGACCGACAGCCTGGTGAAAACGGCCAGCGTGTGGCAGGTCCGTGAAGGACTGCATGCGCGCTCCAGCGGCCGCTGGAAACACTATGCACGCTATTTCGAGGGCGCCGTCGTGCGGCCTCGCGGGCGTGATTGAAGAACGAGGCTGCTACAATAACCGGCCCGAAAACGCGAACGGAAGCACTATGAGTCAAACCAGCGCCACAACCGCCGAACGCCCGGTCCTGGGCAGGATGTTTCTGTACGAGCAGCCGCAGCTCCTGACGAAGGAGGAACACGGCGGCCTGGGCTTATCCGCCGTCCCGCAGCCGTACGACTTCGCTCGAAGAGTGCGGGCGCTGCCGCTGGTGACGCTGGAGTTTCCGGTTGCGCAACGTGACTACCCGATTGTGTTTTCCGACTCGGAGCTGCCGGCGCCGCTCGCGGTC
>DASSBS010000030.1:0-17640 GCA_035698445.1 Woeseiaceae bacterium | reverse complement strand
ACGCGCTTACCGCGGAGGTCCTGCTCGGCGGCCAGGAGGACGAGGTGGAAGCGGCGCTGTGGGTGGCACTGCGGTCCCTGGAAGAGAACGTCGAGTTGTCGCGGCGGCTGGCGAAGCGTGCCAGCGACGCGGGTCATACCCGCGCCGCGCAGCAGCACCAGGAACACTCGAACGAGATGGAGCAGCGCACGGAGCTGGTGCAGCGGTTGCTTCGGACGGGCGTTGAGGGCGCCGGCGAGCGATATCGAAAGACTCATCGATCGCACGCGCCATAAGCTGCCCGAATCGCGCGGTGTTGGTGTTTCTGGGATTTGCCGGCTCGACCACGGAGGATTAAGAACTGTGTGATCGTGTGACACGACCCTGCACGGTCGTGATAGGTACTGCCGCCGTTCCCGCTCTCAGGCCAACACGGCCGCCAACCTGCCCTGCATCGCGACAGCAATCGGCGCCGGCAGCAGGTGCTGCTTCAGCAAGGCCCTGTAACGTCGCTCACTGAAACCCGCCTGCTCCAGCTCCAGCTCGGGCAGACGACTGAAGCGCCGTTTCTTGCGCGTCGAAATGTAAAACGTATCGAGCAGCGCTTTCTCCAGCGTGGCAATTCGGTATGCGGAGTCGCTCCACACGATACCGTGCGCGAACATTTTCGGCTTGAGCTGCAGGAACTCGAAGGTGCCAACCGCCGTGCGTAATTGCCGCGTATGGCCGGTCGTCGCGACCTGGATACCCGCCGGAATCTGTGACAGCGCCCCGTGAATATGCAATGCCGTCAGGAACGATACATAGCCCTGCTCGGCTCCGGTCAGTAACGGTACGCAGGCCAGCGGCGTGAATCCCGGATGCGCCGTATTTACCCAGATACCGCGAGTCAGTTGTACGAATGAACGATTGGCGCGATGAAGGCGCGCGAGGCGCTTCGATGCCGCAGCGACGGAAATATCCTCCAGGTGTGCGAACTCGCGCGTCGTAAACACAACGAGCTCCGGAGAATTCACAAGATCGAGCTTCATGGCGCACGCAGGAGATTTTCCACCTGCTCCTTCATCGATCGCCAAGCTTCGGCACTTGCATATTCCTGGCGGTCGTCCTCGTCGAGGAATTCGAGCACCTGGCCCGAGAAGTCGTCAAAAGACAGCGACTCCAGGTTCTGACTTGCCAATGCAAGCTCGTGTTGTCCGATCGACCGTTGCAGTTGCCGCGCCTGCGCATAGCCACCGCGTTGAAGGACATCCAGGTCGAAAACATCACGCGCCTGTGTGGCGGGCCGCCCGGCCAACGCAAGCACTTTCTGGACGATGGCTGCTTCGGCGGTGTAGTGCTGGCAGCGAAAGCTGAGCCGGTTGTACCTGCGGGCGATTTCCGTATCGATCCGGTCGACGGCCGTGCTTTGCATGTGATCGGAAATCTGTTCACGGCCGGCGGCCCGGCGCGAGAACTCGACTTTGCTCGGCAGCCGCTCACCGGCGGTCGTAACCAGCCGGACTCGAAATCGCTGTGTCGTTTGCGTGTGTTTGGCCCTCACCGGGTCGTTGATTTCCAGGTCGGTAATGCCGAAGGTCCGCAGGGTTCGGCGGAAAGCCGCGTCATCCAGGATCTTGTAGCCGTTTTTCCGCAGCGTCGGAACGGCGCCGGCCAATACGTCTAGATCCATGTCTTCGGAGTACCGGGGACTATGGAAGAAGAACCGCAGATTAACGCCGCCCTTCAGCACGAATAGCCGCGCGTCAGCTATCCGGAGCAGGCGCTCCAGGAAACAGAAATGGAAGGCTTCACGGAGTTGGCGGGACGTCATCATGTGTCCATTATGAACCTGAATTGCCGAATATGTCAATTGAGCTTCATAATGAGCGTGGCGACTCAGCCCGGCGGAAACGCCTTCACCACCTCCCGCAGCAAGTCCCAGCGATCGAAGCCCTGCTCGCCGTAGTCGAGCCCGCGGCGCACGATCACCAGGTCGTGTGACGGCGCGACGATCACGTACTGGCCGCGATTTCCGGCAGTGGAATAGGCATCCTTCGGCACGTCGTTGCGGCCCTCCGGCACGAGCCACCATTGACCGCCGTAGAAGCTGCCGTCCTCGCGTGTCGCCGGCGCCGGCGTACGCACGAACTCGATCCATGCTTCCGAAAGCAGCCGCTCGCCTTGCCACACGCCGCCGTCCAGGTACAGGAGGCCGAAGCGCGCCAGGTCGCGTGCATTGGTATAGACCTGGCTGCTCATGATGAAGTCGCCGAACCGGTCGACGCTGAGGAGGGTGTTGCGCATGCCGATGCGGTCGAGCAGCGCCTTCCGCGGAAACTCGAGGTATGTCTGCGGATCGCCGATCGCGCGCTTCATCGCGTAGACGGCAAGCAGCGTGTCGTAGTTCTCGTAATCCCAGAACGTGCCGGGTTCCCGGACGAGTCCGCGATCGCGCGCGCCCTCGATCGAGCTCGCGCCGGCCCAGTAGGCCAGGCCGGAGCCGGTCGCGTACTCCATTTCGAAATCGTCCACCGGGTACAGCCCGCTCGACATGTGGAGGACGTGACGCAGCGTGATCGCGCCGCGCGGATCGTGGGACCCGGCCGGCAGCTCCGGGCGCCATTCGAACCCGAGCGGCTCGTCGAGCGCCAGCTTGCCGTCATCGACCAGCATGCCGATCAGCGTTACCGCGATGCTTTTGGCGGTCGACCAGGTGCGGGTCCGCGTCGTCACATCGAAGCCGGGCGCGTAGCGTTCCAGCGCGATCTCGCCGTCGTGGACGACCAGCAGGCTGACCGTGACCTGCTCCGGCGATTCCCGTTCGAACGCCCAGTCGGCGGCCGCGGCCAGCGCCTGCATGTCGACGTTCTCGCCCGGCACGTAGTCTTCGACCCGGTCGCCGTTCGGCCACGGGATGTCGGCGGCGTTGCCGGGAGGCGGCGGCAGTTCCAGGCGCGGCAGCGAATCGACGTCGTCCCAGTCCTGGTTCGGCGCCATCACGACGCAGCCCAGGCCTTCGCGAAACACGGCGCGCATCACCGGCGGGTTCTCCGGCGTTCCGATCGCCACCGCTTGCAGGTCCTGCACGACGGCGTAGTCCCCGCCCTCCGCCGTGCCGACCGGCTCCTCGATATAGGCCAGCTCCTGCGCGAAGATCTGCTCCAGGGTCCTGCCGGAGGTGAACAGCCCGTTGCACATCATGATCGCCTGCATGCCGCGGGAGATCGTCTCGCGGCTCGCTTGGAAGTAATCGTATCCCGGAGCGGCTGCCGCCATGCCTTGCAGGCAGGTTGCGAGGATCAGTGAAATAAGCCAACGTTGCATGCGGCGATGCCTCCGGCGCGACAGGGACGGGTGAACGATAACATTGATCGCTTATCTCCTTCTCGCGGCCGCGGGCTTCCTCGCCTGGACGGTCTCGACGATCGCCGGCGGCGGCGGCGCGATGCTGCTCGTGCCGCTCGTCGGCTTCATTGCCGGCGCGCAGGCGGTCGCGCCGGTCGTCACGCTCGCGACACTGATCGCTGGCGGCGGCCGGGCGCTCGTCTTTCGCAAGGAAATCGACTGGGCCGTGGTCGCCTGGGCGCTGCCGGGCGCGCTCATCGGCGCCTTCCTCGGCGCCGCTCTCTTCGTCGCCGCGCCCGCCGACTGGTTGCGGGTAGCGGTCGGGCTGTTCCTCGTGTCGACCGTGCTTCAATACCGCTTCGGTCGAAAAAGGCAGACGTTCCGCGCGCCCAAGTGGTGGTTCCTGCCCGCGGAAATCATCGTCGGGTTTCTCTCCGGCCTGATTGGCGCGATCGGCCCCGTGATGAACGCGCTCTACCTGAACGCCGGCATCACGAAAGCCCGCATGGTCGGCACCAAGACCGCGATCTCGATGCCGATGCACTTCGTGAAGATCGGCACCTACACGGCGCTGGGGGCGATGTCGGGCGAACTATGGCTGTTCGGGCTGGCCGCCGGGATCGGGGCGCTGTCGTCCAACTGGCTGGCGCGGCGCCTGTTGCAGGACATGAAAGAAAGTCGCTTCCGCGCGATCGTCATCGGCTTCATGGTGCTGAGCGGCCTGCTCATGCTGTGGGATGCGCGCGGGACAATCGTTTCGCTGTTCTCCGGGCTCGTGGCGAGATAAGTCCTGGCGACCCTCAGCGCAACGGTAACGGCGGCGCCATGCCCACCAGGGACAAGAGTCCCCACACCGTCAGCGTCATACCGCCGGCGAAGTACAGGGCGAGAAAAAAGTGGAAAGCGAAGGGATTGGCCGCCCGGCTCGGCATCCACCTGCCCCGGAAGAAATTCGGACCGGCCGGCAGCACGCCCTTGCGATAGCCGCGCCAGGCCGCCGCAAGAACGCCGCCGCCCACGGCAAGCAGAAACAGCGCGCTGAGAATGAGCGGCATCCTCAGGCTCGGGCGCCGGAAAGCTTGCGCGCCCCCAGCAGCACCCCGATGACCACGAGGCTGAGGAAGCCCACCTGCAGGATCTCGAACGGCCACAGGTTGTGCGACGTCGGATCGGCCGCGGTGCCGAACACGATCCGCAACACCACAAAGCCCATCATCGCCCCCGGCACCGCGGCCGCTACTCGCCAGCCGCCCTTCCAGCGCCGCCACGCCCACACCGGTGCCATGAGGCCGACGATGCCGAGCCCGAGCACGACCATCATGAAGCCGCTGAAGAACAGGTCCTCGCCGACCGACGACGGGGTGTTCATCCGCTGCTCGAACTGCTGGTCCAGCAGGCGCCTGTCCTCCTTTCGGAGCTTGACGAGCCAGGCCGGTTCCGTGCCGGCCTCCGGCCGGTCGCTGCTGGTGACCCGTACCGGGTAACTCACCGCGACGTGCGTGCCGTCCCGGGAGCCGTCGCCGACACTGATGCGAACTTCGTCGACCTGCTTACCCGGTTCGAAGAAGAAGAACCAGCCCAGCGTCTCACCACTGCCGGTGTAGACGCGGGACGGACTGCTGCCGGCATCCGTGTCTTTGCCCTGGAAGAAGGGCCGCGCCCAGATCCTGACCGGATCGTCCGTGGAGTAGGCCAGGCGCAGATAAAAGGACTGGTTGTCACCCAGCGTGACCACGTCCCCCGCCGGGTAAGTCTCCAATACCCGCACGGTGGTTTCGCCGCGGGCCCCGCCGGCTAGAAATAACAACGCACAGAACGAAAAAAGAACGGACGCGTTTGGCTTGTGCATGCTGGGCCTTCCCCTGTTCCGGCCACGTCACGCCCGGAGCCTATCAGGCGCCGGGGCGGGAAACTGCGGAGGAATTCCCGGTTTTGGAGTGTCTTGATTAATGTGCGCACGGTGGAAACAAGCGCGTGTCGGGCCATGCTGGAACCTCTTGTTGGCTGCCTCAGGATGCAGCCCGGGCGGAAAAGCTTCCCCGCATGGGCCTCGGGGGGCTCAGGAGGGTATATTGTGTCGCCATGAGGGGACTGGGCTGCACCACCGACACAGGGTGCGCGGGGAAGATGCGGCGCCCGCCGCCGCGCCATGCACGTCTCACTGACTGACCTCCGGCGCCTCCTGCACCCCGCGGGATCGGCCACCCCGGGCGATTGGCTGCGGACCTTCTCAGCGCTCGTGCTGATCGTCTTTGCCGCGATCGCGGTCACCTGGACGCTGCACGGGATCAGGACCCAACTGCAGCAGCAGATCGGGGAGTCTCTGGAAACGGTCGCCGCAACCGCGCGAGCCGGCATCTCGCTTTGGGTGGACCGTATCGAGGAGGAGATCTCCGTGCTGGCGGAGACCCCCGCGGTAGTCGCGGCAGTCCAGGAGCGATTGGCGTCGCGATCGGCGAACCCGGAACGCGGCTCCCCGCGACGGGACCTCGCGCGGATCCTCGGTCCGATTCTCCGGAAATACGAATACACGGGTTTCGCGGTCGTGGCGCCGGATGGGGACTGGGTCACCGGGTCCGGCGAGCTTCAGGGCGGGCTCGAGGCGGGTTCGCAGCCGACGGTGCGCTCCGCCTTGAGCGGGGAGGTCAGCCTGCATCTTGCGCTCGCTGAAGCCAACGGCCGAACCACGCTGATCACGGCGGCACCCGTTCGCGATTACGCCAATCGCATCATCGCCGCGCTCGTGCTGTCGCTCGATCCGGGGAAAGGCCTGACCGACACCATCGGGCTTGCGCGCCCCGGGATCACGGGCGAGACGTATATCTTCGACCGGCACGGCCGGCTCCTGACCGGCAGCCGGTTCAGGAGTGAGGCACCTGCCGGTGCCGGAGGAGATCGCACGTCGGCCCGCCACCCCGGGCTCCCGGCACGCTCGGCGGCCCCGCGGATTGAGCACTCCGCAATGCTCATCAGCCTGATCGAAGGCCCCGAGGCGCCGATCAGGGTCGACGTCGACGGCCACTACGACTATCGCGGGGTCGAAGTGCTCGGGGCCTGGACCTGGGCTAGCAAGCTCGACGTCGGTATCGCCACCGAGGTCGATCGCGCGGAGGCCATGCAGCCCTATCGCGGCATCCTCACGCTGACGTTCCTGATGCTGGGCGCGGTCGGCGTGAGCCTGCTCGCGCTGCTCGGGCTGCTCGTCAATCGCGGGCGCATGCTGGCGAAACACTACGCGTTCGAGGAGGCCGCCCGGGCGCGCACGGAAACGCTCGCGATGGTATCCCACGACCTGCGATCGCCCCTGAACAACGTCATGCTGTGCGCGAGCATGATTTCCGACAGCTCGGATCGGCACGCGCTGGACCGTATGAAATCGGTCATCGAACGTTCCGGACGGCAGATGCAGAGGCTTGTGACGGACCTCCTGGACGTTTCCGACATCGAAAGCGGCCGCTTGAAGATCGCGCGCAAACCGAGCGACGCACGCGCGCTCATCGACGACGTCCGGGACGCGTTGGGTGGGGAAGCGAGCGCCAGGCAGGTCGAGCTGACCGTGGACCATCCGCCCGATCTTCCGCCCATCGACGCCGATCCGGACCGCATCATCCAGGTGCTCGCGAACCTCGCCGGCAACGCGCTCAAGTTCACGCCGCGCGGGGGGAGAGTTTCGGTGAGCGCGCAGGCGTCGGCGGACCACGTGCGCTTCGAGGTCAGGGACACCGGGCCCGGCATCGACGAGGATAAGCTGCCGCACATTTTTCAGCAGTTCTGGACCACGGCAAGCACCCGGAGCACCGGCCGGGGTCTCGGTCTCTACATCGCGAAGACCCTCGTGGATTACCACGGCGGGCGCATCTGGGTGGAGACGGTCCGCGGTCAGGGGACCTCGTTCTTTTTCACGATCCCGCGAGCCCACCAGCCGTCCTGACCCTAGCGAGAGCGTTTGGTCCACGAGCGACCGGATCCGCGCGAATTTCCGGCCGTTGCTTACAAATTTACAATCCGACTCCCCAATCTTACACATCAACCGCTCCGCCACCCCCTTCAGCCGGGTCTCCGGCTGCCGCCGGAGCCCGTAAGGCCGCGCCGGTCAGTGGCATACGTTTTGCATGATCAACCGGCACTGCCTCTACGTGCGGCCAGTCTCGGAGGCAAAGAACCGACCACACGGAGAGGGAGCTATGAAGATACTCGTTGCAGGTGGGGCCGGTTTTGTCGGCTCGCATTTGTGCACGAGGCTCGTATCCGGCGGTCACAGCGTCTTCTGCCTGGATAACCTGCACACCGGCCGGCGGGAGAATATCGCGGGGCTCCTCTCCTCCCCGCGGTTCTCTTTCATTGAACGCAACGTGCTGGAGCCGCTCTGGCCGCCCGTCGATGCGATTTTCACAGGCCCGGTGAATCTCGGCAACCCGGAAGAGATCACCGCGATCAAGACCGCCGCCGCCGTTCAATGATGAAAAAGGTGCTGATAACCGGGGGAGCGGGTTTCATCGGCGGTCACGTCGCGGAGGAATTGCTGGCTGCCGGCTACGCCGTGCGGGTGCTCGACGTGCTCGACCGGCAGGTCCACGAGAGCGGGAGCTTTCCCGCCTGGCTGAGTGACGAGGTCGAACTGATCGAGGGCGACATACGCGATCCGGAGGCGGTCGCCCGCGCCGTGGCCGGCGTCGACGGGGTGGTGCATCTTGCCGCTGCCGTCGGCGTCGGCCAGAGCATGTACGAGCTGCGCCACTACGTCGGCGTAAACGACCTCGGCACGGCCACGCTGCTGGAGGCAATCGACGGCCTGCCGGTCGAGCGGTTCGTGGTCGCTTCCAGCATGAGCGTGTACGGCGAAGGCGCGTACGCAGACGGCAGCGGCGGCCTGCTGCATCCCCCGGGCCGCAGCCGGGAGCAGCTCGCCCGGCACGAATGGGAACTGCAGGACGAAACCGGTTCGCCCCTGACCGCGATCCCGACCCCCGAAGAAGTGATCCCGGTGCCCTCCTCCCCCTACGCCCTCACCAAATACGACCAGGAGCTGCTGTGCCTCATGTTCGGCGCGGCGTATGCCGTGCCGACCGTGGCGCTGCGCCTGTTCAACGTCTACGGGCCGCGCCAGGCGCTGTCGAACCCGTACACCGGGGTGATGGCGATCTTCGCCTGCCGCCTGCTGAACGGCAACGCGCCGCTGATCTACGAGGACGGTGCGCAATTACGCGACTTCGTCAACGTGCGCGACGTGGCGCGCGCCTTCCGTTGCGCGCTCGAAACCACCCCGGTGTCCGGCTGTGCCATCAACATCGGCAGCGGGCGGGCGGTGACGATCCTCGAAGTCGCGCGCACGCTCGCCGACGTGCTCGGCCGCGACATCGAGCCGGAGTATGAGGGCAAGTACCGCGTCGGCGACGTGCGCCACTGCTTCGCCGACATCTCGCGCGCACGAGAGCTGCTCGATTACCGCCCGCAAGTCGCTTTCGAAGACGGCATCGAAGAGCTGGCCGAGTGGCTCAGGCTGCAGCAGGCCACCGACCGCGCGCCGGCGGCCGCGGCCGAGCTGTCGCGGCGGGGGCTGACGCTGTGATCGACGGTGACGCACGGGAGGGCGGCTCGGCCAACGGCGGCGGCGCCGCGATCGGCTGCCGTATGTTCGGCACGGAAGGCGATCTCGCGCCGCTCGCGATTACCGCGGGGGTAATCGACGAAATCTACGGGCGCGCCCTGAAAGGAGGGTGACGGGACCATGCGTATCCTGATGACAACCGACTCGGTCGGGGGTGTCTGGTCGTACTCGCTGGAATTGTGCCGGGCACTGGCCGCGCACGATTGCGAGATCGTGCTGGCGTGCATGGGCGGCAAGCTGCACCCGTCGGAGCGCCGGCAGGCCGAGCGCCTGGAAAACGTGACGCTGCACGAATCGTCGTACCGGCTGGAATGGATGCCGGATCCCTGGGACGACCTGCCGCGCGCCGCGGCCTGGGTGGCGTCGCTGGCCGACGGCACACGCCCCGACGTCGTGCACCTGAATTCCTATGGGCCGGCGGCGCGGCGCCTCGAGCTGCCGATCCTGCTGGTCACGCATTCCTGCGTGCATTCCTGGTGGCGCGCCACGCGCGGCGGCGATCCGGACGCCGAATGGCGGCGCTACCGCCAATGCGTCATCCGCGCCTTGTGTGCCGCCGACCGCATCATCGCGCCGACCGCGGCGCACCTGCATGCCTTCTCGCAATGCTACGAGGAAGTCAACCTGAACGGGCGCGCCGGCGTGATCCACAACGGCGTCGATGCGGGCCTCTGGTCCGCCGCGCGCCTGCCGGGCGCGCGCTTCGTGCTCGGGGTCGGCCGCGTCTGGGACGAGGCGAAGAATCTGCGCCAGCTCGCTGCCGTCGCCCCGGCGCTCGATGCGCCGGTGATGATTGCCGGCAATGGCGATCTCGACCGCTACGGCGGCGCGCCCGGCGTCGTGCTGCTCGGCAACCTGCCGCGCGCGCAGCTCATGCCTTATTTCCGGCGCGCGGCCGCCTTCGCGCACCCGGCCCGCTACGAGCCGTTCGGCCTGGCCGTGCTCGAAGCGGCCCTCTCGGCCTGCCCGCTGGTCCTCGGCGATATCCCGTCGCTCCGCGAGCTGTGGGACGACGCCGCGCTGTTCGTCGACCCTGACGACACCCGTACCCTCCGCACGATGCTCGAACGCCTGCTGGCCGACGGGCACGAGCGCCGGCGCCTGGGGCGCGCCGCGCGCAACCGCGCGCTCCGTTACAGCGCGCGCGCCATGGCCGAGGCCTACGCGGCCGAGTACCGCAAGCTGGCCGGCCCCGCCGACGATCACCTGTACCGTCCTGACGCCATGCCAACGAGGACCCAGCCAGGAACTAGCGCGATTCAGTAACCAACAAAACAATTAGGGAGATAGGGTCATGAAATTTGTTTTCTTTTGCCATTCGCTGACGTCCGACTGGAATCACGGCAATGCGCATTTCCTGCGCGGTATCGCGACGGAGCTCGTGACGCGCGGCCACAAGGTCATGGCTTACGAGCCGGCGGACGGCTGGAGCCTCAGGCAGCTCATCCGCACCGAGGGCGCGGCCACCATCGACGGCTTCCGCCGCCACTATCCCCTGCTGCAGCCCCGGCGCTACACGCTGGGCACGCTCGATCTCGACGCGGCGCTCGACGGCGCGGACGTCGTCATTGCGCACGAATGGAACCCGCCGGCGCTGCTCGAGCGGTTGGGGCTGCACCGGAAGCTCACACGCTCGCACTACCAGCTCCTCTTCCACGACACGCATCACCGCGCCGTGAGCGCGCCGGACGAGTTTCGCGCTTTCCCGCTCGACAACTTCGACGGCACGCTCGCGTTCGGCGAGGCCGTGGCGGAGATCTATCGCAAACAGGGTTGGGGCAATCGCGTCTGGGTATGGCACGAAGCCGCGGACACGCGCATTTTCAAGCCCGCCGACCATGACATGGAGCCGACGGACGACCTGGTCTGGATCGGCAACTGGGGCGACGACGAGCGCAGCCGCGAGCTCGAGACCTTCCTCATCGACCCCGCCCGCGAGTGCCGCGCGCGGGGCTCTGTCTACGGCGTCCGTTATCCGCGCGCAGCCCTCGAGACGCTCGCGCGCGCAGGGCTGCACTACCGCGGCTGGGTGCCGAACTACGTCGTGCCGCACCTGTTTCACCGGCACCGCTTCACGGTGCACGTGCCGCGGCGGTTCTATCGTGAATCGCTGCCGGGGATCCCGACCATCCGCGTGTTCGAAGCGCTGGCCTGCGGCATCCCGCTGATCTCGGCGCCGTGGACAGACTCGGAAGGCCTGTTCGAACCCGGCCGCGATTTCCTCACCGTCGAGAACGGCGAGGAGATGCGCGCAGCGATGCGCCTCCTGCGCGCCGACAAGGCGATGGCACAAGAGCTCGCCCGTGCCGGCCGTGCAACGATCGAGCGGCGGCACACCTGCGCGCACCGCGCCGACGAGTTGCTCGACATCTGTTCCGAACTGACGGCAGCGCCGGCGGCAGCCATGGTATGAGCCTGCGTTTAAGTTTCTTCGTCTCCAGCACCGCGGATCCGATCGCCCGTTGGGCTCCGTACAGTCCCGCCCTGTAACGCTTACAACCTCACGTAACCCTTACATCGCACCGCCTGCGCGCTGTCATTCCCGCCTCGGACTGCGGAGCGGCATGGAACTTGTATCCCAGCGGTGCTCCATTGGCTTCGACCGGTTTTTTACGAGGAGGCTAGCTGTGGAAAGGATCGAAAAATCCGTTGAGGTGAACTGCCCCATCGACGTTGTCTACAACCAGTGGACGCAATTCGAGGAACTGCCGAAGTTCATGGCGGGCGTGAAGGAAGTGCGCCAGCTCGACGACACGCACGTGCGCTGGCGCGCCGAAGTCTGGGGCAAGGAAAAGGAATGGGACTCCGAGATCACGGAGCAGGTGCCTGACCAGCGCATCGCGTGGCGCAGCGTATCCGGTGACGCACCGAACGCCGGCGAAGTCCGCTTCGAGCCGCTGTCCGAGGAAAGCACCCACGTTTTCCTCGCGATGGAGTACGAGCCCAAGGGCGCAGCCGAAAACGTGGGCGACGCGCTCGGCGCGATGGACAGCCGTGTGCAGAGCACGGTGGAGGACTTCAAACAGTTCATCGAGAGCCGCGGGCGCGAAACCGGCGCCTGGCGCGGTGAAGTGCACGGCGGCCAGAAAATGCCGCCATCGATCTGACGCGCTAAACGTTAGCAAGCGAGGTGTAGGAGCCCGTCTCACGGGCGACAGCAGCGGTCAACGCCGGGTCGCCCGTGGGACGGGCTCCTACTGGCGATTCAGCACCTCTGCCACCTTGCTAAGGATCGTCCAGCGCTCCGGCAGGAACTCGGCAGCGCTGTGCTCAGGCCGGGGCACGCCGCTTCTCCGCTTCGACGAACACGCGCTTCACGGTTGGAAAATCCGTCCGGATCTTCCGGTCGATGCGCGAGATGGTCGTCTCCAGCTCCAGTGCCGTCGCCTCGTCCGCGAAGTTGACGGAAAGGTTCAGGAGGATGAAATCGGGTCCCATGTGCATAGTCAGGATTTCATTGACATACTCGACCTCGTGAAAGTCCTGCACCAGCTTCCGGATGCCGTCCACGATATGCCCGCTGGCGGATTCGCCGATCAGCAAGCCCTTGGTCTCGTAGGCGAGCCAGATCGCGGTGGCGGCGAGCACCATGCCGATCAGGATCGAGGCGGTGCCGTCGAAGTAGGCAATGCCGGTGAGCTGCGTCAGCCCCACGCCCGCGAGCGCGATGAGCAGCCCGAGCATGGCTGCGCTGTCCTCGAACAGCACGACGAACAGCGTGGGATCCTTGCCGTGCCGGACGGCCTCGAAGTAGCCGAGCTTGCCCCGGGTCTTGTTGAACTCGATCAGTGCGAGCGTCCACGCGACGCCCTCGAACACGATCGCGAGGCCGAGGACGAGGTAGTTGATCCAGGCATCGGTGATCGGCTCCGGATGCAGCACGTGCCGGATGCCTTCATAGATCGAAATACCGGCGCCGACCGCGAAGATCAGGATCGCCACGACGAAGCTCCAGAAGTACACCTCCTTGCCGTGCCCGAACGGGAACTGCCGGTCGGGCGGCTGCTTCGCCTGCTTCAGGCCGTACAGCAGCAGGACCTGGTTGCCGGTATCCACCACCGAGTGGATGCCCTCGGACAGCATCGCCGAGCTGCCGGTCAGCGCCGCCGCCACGAACTTCGTGATCGCGATGAGCGCGTTGCCGATGAGCGCGGCGAAGATGACCTTGCGTGAGCCTGCTGCCATGATAAAGATGCCGAAGGGGTGCTCGCCCAATCATAGCAGCGGTGCACCTATAATGACCGGCACCCCAGCGAGGCTCCGTATGACGCTTTCCACACCTGACAAGCTGCTCGATCTCTCGGGCAAGGTGGCGTTGGTGACGGGCGCGAGCGGCGGGATAGGCGCGAGCATTGCCCGGCGGTTCGCGGCAGCCGGCGCGCAGGTCGCGGTGCATTATCGCGGCAACGAAGCCGCCGCGGCCGCGGTCGTGAGCTCGATCAAAGACGCCGGCAGCGCAGCGGTCGCCGTGCAGGCGGAGCTTGCCGACGCAGCGGGTGCCGGGCGGCTGATCATCGACGTGCTCGCCGCTTGCGGGCGCCTCGACATCTGCATCAACAACGCCGGCAGCTTCCCGAACCGGCCGTTCCTCGACATCAGCGAGGCCGAGTGGCGCGAGATGTACCGGAGCAATGTCGATACCTGCTTTTTCGGCACGCAGGAGGCCGCCCGGCACTTGCAATCCGCGGGCGGCGGCGCCATCGTGAACATCGCCTCGATCGCGGCGCTCGCGCCCGGGCCGGACCACAGCCATTACAACAGCGCCAAGGCCGCGGTGGTCATGCTCACCCGCTCTGCAGCGCAGGAGCTCGGCCGCTATAATGTCCGCGTCAATGCGGTCTCGCCCGGGCTCATTGCCCGGCCCGGGATCGAGCAACAATGGCCGGAAGGGGTCGCGCGCTGGCAAGCGGCCGCGCCGCTCGAGCGCCTCGGCGAGCCGGAAGACGTCGCAGACGCGTGCCTGTTCCTGGCATCACCGGCCGCGCGCTGGATCACCGGGCACAATCTCGTCGTCGATGGCGGCGTAACGTCGTCACAGATCTACTAACCCCTGACGGAGCACGAGCTTATGCGCCTCGGAATGATCGGACTCGGCCGCATGGGCGCGGCCATGGTGGAGCGCCTGCTCGCTGACGGGCACGAATGCGTCGTTTACGACCGCAAGGAATCGGCCGTCGCCGGCCTGGTCGAGAAAGGCGCGAGCGGTGCGCGGTCCGTCGACGACCTGATCGCGAGCCTCACGCCGCCCCGCGCGATCTGGATGATGGTGCCGGTCGCCGTCGTCGGGGACCTCATCGCCTCGCTGCAACCGCAGCTCGCCGCCGGCGACACGCTGATCGACGGCGGCAACTCCTGGTACCGCCATGCCATCGAGCGCGCGGACGCGCTGCGGGACGACGGCATCCACTACCTCGACGTCGGGGTCAGCGGCGGCGTGTTCGGGCTCGAGCACGGGTACTGCCTCATGGTCGGCGGCGAGCGCACGGTGGCCGCAAAATTCGCGCCGGTGTTCGCGACGCTCGCGCCCCCGAGCCGCGACACCGATCGCAGCTCGATCTCGGAGCCGGCGAACGGCTTCCTCTACTGCGGCGCGAGCGGCGCGGGCCACTTCGTGAAGATGGTGCACAACGGCATTGAGTACGGGCTCATGGCCGCTTACGCCGAAGGCTTCAACCTGCTCGCCCACGCCGATATCGGCAACGCCGAACATGCGCGCGATGCCGAGACGGCCCCGCTCATGGATCCCCGCGCACTGCAATACGAGCTCGACACCGGCGCCATCGCGGAGCTCTGGCGCCATGCCAGCGTGGTGCGCTCCTGGCTGCTGGATCTCACCGCCGAGGCGCTCAAAAAAGACGCGCGGCTCACCGATCTGCGGGGCACCGTCGCCGATTCCGGGGAAGGCCGCTGGACGCTGCAGACCGCCGTCGATGCCGCGGTGCCCATGCCGGTGCTTTCCGCCGCGCTCTTCGGCCGCTTCACTTCCCGCGAGCGCGATGACTACGCCAACCGCATCCTCTCGGCCATGCGGCGCCAGTTCGGAGGGCACGAAGAGCGATGAGCACGCAATCCGACGCACTCGTGCTCTTCGGCGCGACCGGCGATCTCGCCTACAAGGAAATCTTTCCCGCGCTGCAAGCGCTCGTGCGCAAGCAGAAGCTCACCATTCCCGTGATCGGCACGGCGCGCGGCGGCATGACACTGGAGGAGGTCAGGCAGCGCGTCCGGGACAGCGTCGCGGAGCACGGCGTTGAGGACGAGGCGGCGACCGCCAGGCTGACCGGGCTGCTCGATTACGTCGACGGCGACTACACGAACCCCGACACTTTCGACCGGCTGCGGCAGGCGATCGGGGACGCGCAGGCGCCGCTCTATTACCTCGCAATTCCGCCGAGCATGTTCGGCACCGTGATCCGCAGCCTCGATGCGGCGGGCTGCGCCGGCCCGGACGCGCAGGTCGTCGTCGAAAAACCCTTCGGGCGCGACCTCGAGTCGGCGCGCGCCCTGGGCGACACGGTGCACGGCGTGTTCGACGAGGAGGACATCTACCGCATCGATCATTACCTCGGCAAGGAATCGGTGCAGAACCTGCTGTATTTCCGCTTTGCCAACTCCTTCCTCGAGCCGATCTGGAATGCCGATCACGTAGCCAGCGTGCAGGTCACCATGGCCGAGGACTTCGGCGTGGCCACGCGCGGCGCGTTCTACGACAGCGTCGGCGCCATCCGCGACGTCGTGCAGAATCACCTGCTGCAGGTCGTCGCGCACGTCGCGATGGAGCGGCCGGAGGACATGTCCGGCAACGCGGTGCGTGATGCCAAGGCGGAGTTGCTCTCGCGCGTGCGCCCGCTCGCCCCCGAAAATCTCGTGCGCGGCCAATACGCGGGGTATCGAAAAGAAAAAGGCGTTGCGCCCGATTCCAACGTCGAGACCTTCGCGGCGATGAAGCTCGAGATCGATTCGGAGCGCTGGCGAGGCGTGCCCTTCCTGATTCGCACCGGCAAACGCATGGCGGCGACGATCACCGAGGTAGTGGTCGAGCTGAAGCGCACGCCCGTGTTGCAGGAAGAGAAGCAGCCCTGCGCGCCGAACTACTTCCGTTTCCGGCTCGGGCCGAAGCGCGTCGCCATCGCGCTCGGGGCACTGTCGAAAAAGCCGGGCAGCGAGATGGTCGGCGAGAACGTGGAGCTGCTCGTGCGCGACGACACGCGCGATCACATGGGTGCGTACGAGCGCCTGATCGGCGACGCCATCCGCGGCGACCACACGCTGTTCGCGCGCGAGGACACGGTGGCGCATTCCTGGCGCGTCGTCGAGCCGGTGCTCGATCTGCCGGAGCCGGTCGTCAGTTACGAACCCGGAAGCTGGGGACCGGAGGCAGCGGATGCGCTCGCCGACGAGATCGGCGGCTGGCTGTTCCCGCGCTGCGAATGAAGATACGGGTCACCGCCGATGCCGACGAGCTCGCCCTGCAAGCGGCGGCCTGGATCGGTGAGCAGGCGCGGACCGCGATTGCCGAGCGGGAGATATTCTCGCTCGCGCTGAGCGGCGGGCGCGGGCCGCACGGGCTCTTCGAGGCGCTGGCTCGCGAGAAGATCGACTGGCGGCGCGTGCACCTGTTCCAGGTCGACGAGCGCGCGGCGCCGCTGGAATCGCCGGAGCGGAATTTTCGCGCGATCGTTTCGCTGCTGGTGGATCGCGTGTCGATCCCCTGCGAGCAGCTTTATCCGATGCCGGTGGCAGGCAAGGATCTCGAAGCCGGCGCCGCGGATTACGCGGCAACCCTCGAGCGCGTGCTCGGGGCCGGGCGCGTGCTCGATCTCGTGCACCTCGGGCTCGGCGAGGACGGGCACACGGCGTCGCTGCTGCCGGGCGATCCGGCTTGCGAATCCGGGGCACCGGTCATCGTGTCCAGGGAGCACGAGGGCTTTCGACGGCTCTCCTTGAATTATCAACTGCTGTCAGGAGCGAGGCAGCGCTGCTGGTTCGTGACGGGGGCGGCCAAGAGTGAGGTGCTCATGCGGGCGCTCGACGGCGATCCCGGGATTCCCGCCGGGCGGATCGAGCGGCAAGGGACCTGGTTTTTCGTCGACCAGGCAGCGGGGGCGTTGCTGGAGCAGTGATGGTCAGCGCCGGCGGCCGTCAGTAAGAAACTCGATAAAAATCCATGAATTAGGTTTGATCGCGTCGCGGAAGCTGGATATAATAACAGCCCGTTCAATTCAACAGGAACGCGCCACGATGAACTCCAATTCGCAATCCCGTGCCTTCACCAATCGCCACGCCTCCATCGACGAGCTCGACCGCGCCATCGTCAATTTGGCCATGCAGAAGAATGTCATCGAGCACGACTTCCTCGTGCTGGTGCGCCGCTTCGACGAGCGCGCCGGCTGGCTGCAATGGAATTTCGAGAACTGCGCCGAGTGGCTGCATTACCGCTGCGACATCTCGAAGGGCGCCGCGCGGGAGCGGGTCCGGGTGGCGCACGCGATGAAGACCTTGCCCGCGATCTCGATGGCCTTTGCCAAGGGCCGGCTCTCCTATTCCAAGGTGCGGGCGCTGACCCGGGTGGCGAAACCGGAGAATGAAGACGAGTTGCTGACGTTTGCACTAAACACGACGGCGGCCCGGGTGGAGGAGCGCTGCCGGGAAATACGCTGCGCGACGGCGGCCTCCACGGACGATGCCGCCCGGGCGCAGGCGCGGCGGGGCGTCTGGATGCGCCG
>DASSBS010000029.1:0-3051 GCA_035698445.1 Woeseiaceae bacterium | reverse complement strand
GTGATCGGTATTCATGTCGATACCGAAGCGCATGCGCAGCACCTTGGCTTCCCGCGGCGTCAGGCCGGCGAGCACGGAATGCGTGGTCTCCTTCAGGCCTTCCGAGGTCGCGGACTCGACCGGCGAGTGCACCGTCTGGTCTTCGATGAAATCGCCGAGATGCGAATCCTCGTCGTCGCCGATCGGGGTTTCCATCGAGATCGGCTCTTTCGCGATCTTCAGCACCTTGCGGACCTTGTCCTCGGGCATCTCCATGCGTTCGGCCAGCTCGTCCGGCAGCGGCTCGCGGCCCATTTCCTGCAGCATCTGGCGGGAAATGCGGTTCAGCTTGTTGATCGTCTCGATCATGTGCACCGGAATACGGATGGTCCGGGCCTGGTCGGCAATGGAGCGCGTGATCGCCTGGCGAATCCACCACGTGGCGTAAGTGGAGAATTTATAGCCGCGGCGGTATTCGAACTTGTCGACCGCTTTCATGAGGCCGATGTTGCCCTCCTGGATCAGGTCCAGGAACTGCAGGCCGCGGTTCGTGTACTTCTTGGCGATCGAAATCACAAGCCGCAGGTTGGCCTCGACCATTTCCTTCTTCGCCCGGCGCGCTTTCGCCTCGCCGATCGACATCTGGCGGTTGATTTCCTTGATCTCGGCGATCTTCAGGTTCGTCAGCGTCTCGACGGCGATCAGCTTGCGCTGCGCGCGCAGCACGTCGTCCTTCAGCTTCGCGAGCGTCGAGGAGTGCTTGCGCTTGGCGCGAATGTGCTTGTCGATCCAGTGGAGATCGGTCTCGCTCTTCGGGAAGCTCGCCAGGAAATCCTTCTTCGGCATGCCGGCGTCGCGCACGCAGAGCTGCATCACCTGCCGCTCCTGCGTGCGGATCACGGACACGGACGAGCGCAGGTTTTTCACCAGCGCGTCGGTGAGCTTCGGCGCGAGCTTCAGCTCCATCACCTGGTCGGCCAGCTCGGCGCGAACCTTCTCCGTCTTCTTGTCACGAGCGCCGTGCTTCTCGAGGCAGGTCAGTGCGCGCTTGTACAGGCGGCGGATCGTCTTGACGCGCGCCGCGACTTCGTCCGGATCCGGACCGGTGTCGGCGACTTCCTCGTCGTCGTCGTCATCGTCGTCGGTCTTGGCACTCGGCGACTTGATCTCGTCGGGCGCGTTCGGGTCGAAAAAGCCGACCACGAAATCCTGCATGCGCGTCTCGCCCGCCGCGACCGCGTCGTACACTTCGAGCAGGCGCTCGAGCGTCGGCGGGAAGTGCGCCATGTGGTACTTGACCTGGTTCAGGCCGTCCTCGATGCGCTTGGCGATCTCAATCTCGCCCTGCCGCGTGAGCAGCTCGACCGTGCCCATTTCACGCATGTACATGCGCACGGGATCGGTCGTGCGGCCGAATTCGGCGTCGACGCTCGCGAGCGCGGCTTCGGCTTCCTCGGCCGCGTCGTCGTCGTCGTTGGAGACCGCGGCATCGGACAGCAGCAGCGACTCGGCATCGGGCGCCTTCTCGTGCACCGTGATGCCCATGTCGTTGATCATGTTGACGATGTCTTCGATCTGCTCGGGATCGACAATGCCGCTCGGCAGGTGATCGTTGACCTCGGCGTAGGTCAGGTACCCCTGTTCCTTGCCGCGGGCAATCAAGTCCTTTAGCTGCTGAGTCTGCTTATTGCCGCTCAGTTTGGCGCGTTTCTCGCTCAAGAATCACGGTCTCCGGGAAAAAAATGCAAACGACCAATTGTACTCGTTTGACCGAGTCCAATCCAGAATTATCCCTCAGTTCAGCACACTCCGGCGGTCCGCCACCAGCGTGCGCAATTCCAACCTCTCGTCCTCCGAGGCCGATCCAACTCTTTCTTTTTCAATGAGAACCTGGATGCGCTCGCGCAGCCCGGCGGCGGCGAGCTGGGCCAGGCACTCGGCCAGCTCGGCGGCCGGGTCGAACTCCTCGGGCGGCGGCATCTCGACCGCGGCGAGCTTGCCCAGGTGGCGCCCCTCCGCGTGGTGCCGCCAGCGCTCGAGCAGGCCGGCCGTAGTGATATCGGGCCGCGCCTGCACGGTTTCAATCAGGTCCCGCAGCAGGTCGATGCCCGGCCGCGTGATCCCGCCCAGGCGCTCGACGTCCAGCTCGAGGGCGGCCTCCGGGTGGTGCAGCAGCAGCGTGATCGCCCGGCGCACCACCGACGGCCTGCCGGCCCCGAGCCGGCCGGATCGGCGCGACCGCGGCTGCTCGGACAGCCGGCCCTTGCGCCGGTTCCCTTCGGCGCCGCGGTCGAGCAGGGATCCCAGCTTCGCCGCCGGCAGCCCGACCGTTTTCGCGAGCCTCTCGACCAGCAGTTCGCGGAAGACCCCGGCGGGGATGCGCGCCACCAGCGGCCGCGCGAGCTCCGCCAGCCGCGCCCGGCCGTCCACCGATTCGAGGTCGGCCTGCTTTGACAGCTCACCGATGAAAAATTCGGAGAGCGTCACGCCGCGCTCGAGCTCCGCCTCGAAAGCAGGGGCGCCGTGCTGCTGCACGAAAGAATCGGGGTCCTCGCCTTCCGGCAGGAACACGAAGCGGATCTGCCGGCCCTCGCGCACCTGCGGCAGTGCCGTTTCCAGCGCCCGCCATGCGGCCGCGCGGCCGGCACGGTCGCCGTCGAAGCAGAACGCGACGTCGTCGCACAGCCGGAACAGCCGGTTCAGGTGTTCCTCCGTGGTCGCCGTGCCGAGCGTCGCCACCGCGAAATCGATCCCGTGGCGGGCGAGGCCGACCACGTCCATGTAGCCCTCGACGACCACCATCCGCTCGATATTGCGGATTGCCTGCCGCGCCTCGTACAGGCCGTAGAGCTCCCGGCCCTTGTGGAACAGCGCCGTTTCCGGCGAGTTCAGGTATTTCGGCTCCTCATCGCCCATGACCCGGCCGCCGAAGCCGATGACACGGCCACGCGAATCGCGGATGGGAAACATCAGGCGGTCGCGGAAGCGGTCGTAATGGCTGCCGTTGTCCTTGCGGATGATCAGCCCCGCCTCCAGCAGGCGCTCGATGGCTTCCCGGCTCTTGCCGAACCG
>DASSBS010000028.1:0-2059 GCA_035698445.1 Woeseiaceae bacterium | reverse complement strand
GCAGGTCAATAACATCATGAACAGCGGGGTGCGCGCATGCCCCCGTCTGTTGGCGCGCATGCCCCCTTCTTGACAGCCTGAACACCATTCTCTAGCGTATTTGAACGTCCTTCCGCACTTATTCCTGAGCAACCGACTCAGGGCGAAGGTACCGGAGAAAAACAATGAGAAATAAATCCGTAAAGAAGTCCCCGCTCGGTGTCATTTGTGCTGCTTCGATCCTGTGCTTATGCGCAAATGCCGGTCTTGCGGGTGAGATTACCGGGAACGGCGAGTCGCTCAAGAATCCCGACGGCACGCTGAACGGGCGATCCGAATGTGCCTTTTCGGGGCTGAACGACAACTTTTTCGGAGATGGCCCGCTTCCCGACGCCGATGGCTTTTTCCGCGTGCAAAACTGGGGGCACCTGCCCAAAGCCGTGAAGGACTTTCTCAGGTCGATCAACGGGCATCCGGGCGGATCCTGCAGTCCGGGCGCGCCCGACTGATCGGAAGACCGTTCTCGCGCCGGCTCAACGAAACGTCCGCTTCGAGGCCACCGGGTGACCTCGGAGCGGGCGCGGCCGGTTTGGGCGCCGGCGGCGGCGGGTGCTCGTGCCGCCGTTGCCTTGGCGTTGCTTGCCCTTGCGCCGGCCGCCTCGGCACTCGAAATCTGGCTCGCGCACACGCCCGAGTGCAATAGCTGCGAGCTGTTTGAACGCGCTGCCGAGCGGCGCCACTACGGTGAAGCGCTGCACTATTCGACCGGTTCCGGCGAGCTTGTAATTCCGATTCAAGAGGTGCCGAAAGACGAGTTGAGCGCCTCGATACTTCGCCAGTTCCCGGACGGCACCGGGCCCGGTGATCCGGACTGGCGCATCAAGCTCACCGTGCTTGTCGTCGACGACGGGCACGTCCTGGCAGCCGGTAATATCGCGAGCTCCGCCGATAACCGCCAGCTCCGCCACTCCTACGCGGTGATGTTCCCGCCCGCGGCGCCCCCACCCGACCACCCGGCGCTGACGCATCATGAGTTGTACGCGCCGTTCTTCGTCTCGCACTGGAATCTCGAGTACTTCGTCGACGTCGCGCTCGACAAGCGGGCGCCGCGCGAGGCCGCCGCGTTGGTCGATCTCGCGTCACCGGACCCGTGGCCGGCCGGCCCGGCGAACGTCGTCCTGTGGGGCTCGGCCGGCACGCCGCTCGCCAACGCATTGTTCATCTCCGAGCGCATCGCCGAGATCCGCGCGCAGCTCGACCGCCTCGGGCTCGACGAGACGCACTTCGTGACCTTGTACGGCAACGGCCCGGACGTGGCCGGCAACGACACGAGCTACATCGCAAACGGCAGGACACTTTTCAAGGAAGCCGACCTGCCGGCGGATCTCCCCGCCACCGGCGAGGCGCTGAACCGCGTCCTGACCGGCATCCGCGAGGCGCCCGCGAGCCGTTCGCTGCTGATCCAGGTCGGCCACTCCGGCCCCGCCGGCTCGCCACTGTGGGGTAGCGGGTTGACGCTGGCGCCGGCGGATCTCGCACCGTTCGCGGATGAGAGCGGCGCCCGGATCGTGATGGTCAGCGGCGCCTGCAACAGCGGGTTGTTCGCGCGCGCCGTGCAGTGCGGCTTTTTCGCCGCTCATCCCGAGGTCATCGCGACCGGCTGCCAGCTCTCGCCGGAAGCGCTGCGGACATCCGACGATTACCTGCGGTATTTCTTCCGTGCCGCGACCGGCGTGCCGGAGCGCCCGCCGGCGTCCCTCGACGCGGCGCATTGGTACGCCTCGACGCGGCTCGAGGATCACCAGATCAGCTACACGACCAGCGACGCGCTGATCGACGAATACTTCGCGCAGCATCCCGATAACTTGCCGGCCGAGCTGACCGTCGGCGAGATCCGCGAAGCGGGGCGCGGCTTGCCGCCGGCCGAGGCGCAGGCGCTGGCCGCGCTGACGGCAAACCTGCCGGGCACGTTGCCGATTCCACTGACCGGCTACGTCGCCCTGAACCACGCCGCGCAGGACAAGCTCGCCGACGCACGCGAGCTGTCCTCGGCAGAGCGCAACCGGATCACCGCGATGCC
>DASSBS010000027.1:0-35330 GCA_035698445.1 Woeseiaceae bacterium | reverse complement strand
ACAACGAGGTAGCCACAACAAGAGGGGACCCGTTGAGCAATGAACGAGCTCGACCGGCAAGCCTATGATCTCGGCTGGGACTACGCCACCTGGCGCCTCGACGTCCCGGCATCGGCAGGTCGTTACTTCTGCGACGGCTATCGCGCCTTCCAGCACGGCAACAGCAAAAAGCAGCAGCCGGCAGATCGTTACGTTCGAAAATGGCTGCAGATCCGCTTCGGTGCCTGGTCGCGCGGCAAACGGTTCTCGCCGGACATCAGCCCGGATTACCTCAGGCGAATCATGCCGGCCGGAGGGGCCTGCCCGGTTACCGGCGCACAATTTACCTACGGCGCCTGCATGGAAACGGACTGGTCGGTCGACCGGGCTGACAACTCGAAAGGCTACGTTCGCGGCAACATCCTGATCGTCAGCCAGCGGGCCAACGCGGCCAAAAGCGACAAATCGCTACAGCAGATCCGGGAGCTCGCCGCCGCCGGCGTGGACCGGGACGGCCTGACCGCCGCGGAATGGGCCCGCTTCGCGCTGTTGATCGAGCCGGCCTTCGGTGTCGACGGTGGCGACAGTAACCCGGTGGAAGTGCTTGCCGGGCAGCCGCTCGCACTGGGAATGCCGGTGAGCCCGGTCGCCAGCTTCCAGATTGCGCTATCCCGCGCGGCTCTGCTCTCCTGGCAACCCGTGCCGAACGTGCGGACGGCAATCGCCAACTGCATCGGCGACATTGCCTTCCACGTCTGCCGAACCCGATCCCAGTACAAGGCCATGCACAAGTTGTTCCTGGAGATCAGGCGGCGTGCGCGCCACACGCCGAACTACTGGGAAATATGGGCTACCGGCAAAGTCCGGAAGCTGCTCTCGAGATTCCTGGCCAGCCTTGGCAATAACGGCATGGTGCGGTTGACGGAATTGCAGGACATAGCCCTCGGTACCGAGAACACCCAGATCTTCCGGGTGGATTGAGCGCGGCGGCAATCGCCCGCAGTGCGGGCGACCGGTCAGTACCAGAAAGAGAAGTAGAGCTGGAAGATGTCGGCGTCCAGGGTATAGAGCGGTTCTTCACCGGGCGGGGCCGCCGCGGTCAGATCGCGGAACTCGTGGTAGTCGACGTTCAGCCGGTCGAACGAGAAGTTGACCGTGCCGCGGTCGATGAACTTCCAGCCGTCGCTCAGGAACTCGTAGCTCGCGGCGAGCTTCAACGTCTGGCTCGTCAGCGGCGAGAGCTCCTTGTCCCGGCCGCGGAAATTGAACTCCTCCGGGCGCGCGAACAGGTCGCGGAAGAAATGCGCGCCGGTCTGGTCGTACCAGCGGTACTTGATCGTGAACGTCCAGGGTTCCATCGGGTGCACGTAGGACAGCGCGGCGGTGTGCGCGTCGATGTCCCAAGTGTCCGTGAACCAGCGGTACTCCGCCTGCAGGGCGGCGCGGTACGGCAGGTAATAACGCGTGCGCAGGCCGATGGCGTTGGACGTGCGCGTATGCGGGTAGAGCTCCGGCTCGAAGCTGTAGCCGAGCGCGTTCGTGGGATCGGCATAGCGCACCGAGCGGTACGGGTTGTTGAGGAAGCCTTCGTCGGTGATCGTCTCGAAGTTCAGCGTCGCGATGAGGTCGCGCGTCAGGATCTGGGTGAAACCGATGCCGTACTGCTGGCGGGTGTTGTCGCGCGAGAAGCTGTCGTCATCGGCGCGCCCGACCGTGTCGTCGCCCAGGGCATAGCTCAGGGTCAGGGTGGTCAGGTCGCCGAACAGGTCCTGGCTGACCGAGAAGTTATACGTCGTCGCGTCGAAGTCGCTCTCGCTGCTGCTCGTATAGCCGAGCGCCATCGTCGTGTTGCCGTGCAGGTAATCCACGCCGAACGAGTACTGCTCCCGTTCTTCCGAGTACGGGCTCGCGGTCGTGACGACGTCGATGGAGGCGGAGCTGATCATGTCGACGTAGTAGTTGCCGACGATCGACACGTCTTTTGCGACCTGCTTGCGTACGAGCACCGACGGGCCGTCGATCTGGACGCCGCCGCCGTCGTAGAGGTGATAGAGGACGTCGGCGCGGTCCTCGGGCAGGACGTCCGGGCGAACCGCGCTGCTTGACAGGAGCAGGAGGAGCGTTGTGAAGATCGTACCGGTCGCCCGCAACGGCGGGCTCCAACGGCGCAGGTGGGAAGGTGTCACGGCTTGTCTCCGGCGCGCCCGGGGCTCAGTTGCAGCCGCAGCCGCCGCCGGCGCTGCCTTCGCCGCCGCGAGCGGCTTCGCGCGCCTCGAAGACGTGGCGGATATAAGCGCTCGATACGGGGTTCGGGTCGAGGGCCATGATGGGATCGGCGAGGTGATCGCGCTCGTAGGGCTTGACCCACGGCTCGATGCTGCCGCAGGCAGTGAGCGCGAGCAGGAAAGGCACCACCAGCAATAATTTACGATCAAAATTCATATCGCGCTCCTGTAGGAGCCCGTCTCACGGGCGACGGCGGCGATCGGCCCCGCTGTCGCCCGTGAGACGGGCTCCCACAAGCGTGTTGCAACGTGTCCCATGCAAGACGGGCTCCCACAAGCGTGTTGTGACGTGCGCCGTGCAAACGTGACTCTAGCGTGTGCCATGCGACGCCTCCGTGAACCCTGCCTCAGAAGAACAGCGTCATCCCGAGGTGCGCCTCGATGTTGTGCACGGTCTTCTCTTCGCCCAGCAGGTCCGTGTCGAACAGGTGATCGCGGAAGTCGAGGTGCAGCGCGACCGCATCGGTGATCAGGAAACGATAGCCCGCGCCGACGTTGACGGTGAAGCGGTCGTCGCCCGCAAACCGGGTGGAGCCGAGCCCGCCGATCACGTACAGGCTCGTGTTGTAGGCCCGGCCCTCCCCCAGGAACACTTCGCCCGGCAGCAGGTTATAGCCGAGGTTCAGGTTGTAGTACGTGAACTTGCGATCGCTCGCGGAGAGGATCGGCGCGCCGCCGGAGAGCTCCTCGAAGCTCGTCAGCCCGGCCTCGGACCGGCCGATCGTGGCCTCCGCGAACAGCCCCTCCGTGACGTGGTAGGCGAGGCGCGCGCCGTAGACGAGGTCCGTGCCGAAATCCTCGATGCTCATGATGCCCGCGAACGCACCGACCTCGAAATTCTCCGTGTCGATCTCGGGCTCGCTGACGTCGCGGCGCAGGACTTCGGGCTCGATCACCTGTTCCGGAGTCGGCGCTTCGGCCGGAGCCGGCGGCGGCGGTTCCTCTGCGCCCATCCCGAGCAAACCTTTGGTCGCGGCGCAACCGGAAAGGCTCACTACGCCTCCCAGCAGCATCAGAAAAAGAACGCGAACCCGACTTTCCATTCTTCCACTTCCTCGTTGTCGTCGCGGCTCGTGAACACCACGTAGCTCTTGTACTCCGCCCGCAGGATGAAGCGCCGCGTCGCGTACACGCGCACGCCCGCGCCGACGTGCGCCACCTGGTCGCTGCGATCCTCGCCCTGCACGATGGTCGATTTCGGCTCCGTGTGGATGTAGCCCGCGCCGAGCGTGAAGAACGGCGAGACCCGCCACTCGGGCCAGGTCTCGTGGACGACGTTAACACTCGCCATCCAGCCGTTCGAAAAATTCCCGAGAATTTGTGAACCCCATGCTTCGAGGGACACGTTGGGGGTGAACGAGTACCCGGTATAAAGGGAAATGACGTTCGCGCCGCCGTAGTCGCCGGACAGGAGACCCGCTTCCCAGCGGGCATCGACGAAATCGGCCTGGCCGGCTTCGGCGAACGCCACGGTATCGCCGCCCGGTCCGAGCGTCTGCTCGAGCTGGGACCGGTGGACCCAGCCTTCCTTGCCGTTCGCATCCCGCACGAGGAACCAGTCGGTCCGGCGCTTGACGACCTGGATGGTTTCGCCGCGCTCGACGGCATGAAAGCGCGGGTACCCGCGCCCGGGCCCCGTGCGCATCTCGAGGTACGGATCGGCGACCGTGACGGTCAGGAGCTCATCCGCCGCCGCTGCCGGCCCGCAAGCAAACGCCGGCCCCAGCAACAGGAGCAGCAGCGCGAGCTGCAGGAAGTCAGTCGATCGGGACGTCGAAGGGATTGTTGTAATATTGCGCTCCGACATCCAGCCATTCCGCAATGAGGCGTTGTTCCGCGTCCGTCAGGTACCCGTCGTGAGTCTGGCCGGGCTCGAAGCGATCGAAGAACCGGTCCGAGGCGTTCGCGCCCCCCGCGCTCATCGACGGATCGACCGTCACGGTGGCGAAGACCGGATCGCCCGTTTCCGGATCCACCCCGACCTGCACCAGCAGGTCCTGCAGCGCGCCCATATTAAGCACTTGCTCGTTATCGGCAAACAATAGCTCGCGATACGCGTTCAACTGCACCGGCTCGTCCGGCGACAGGCCGTCCGCGAGATCGAGCTGCCCCGCCGGCACGCGCGCCGCGCCCATCGCGTCGACCGGCGAGTGGCAGTTGACGCAATCGTGCGTGACCGGCAGGCCGTTCGCGTCGACCACCGGGTTGCCCAGGTCATCCAGCACCGGTCGCGGCGCACTCCAGAGCGGATGAATATGGGTCTCGTAATTGATGACGATCCGGCAGCCGGCGCTCCATTGCTGCAGGCAGGCGGGCGTCGTCGGCCACGGGGTCGCCAGGTCCGCGTAGGACAGGCTGAAGCTCGCGTCCTGCGCGCGCCCCGCGGCGGCCTCGTCCGTCCACACGTCGTCGTACACGAGGTCCACCGACGGCTGCAGCGAGGAGCAGTTGTCCGTGGTACAGCTCAGGCGCGCCCGCACTTCGGCCATCGTCTCGCCGACCTCGCCCACGAACAGCGCCGGGTCGGTGTTCGGGAACGGCACGCTCGCGGTCGGCGCGCCGGCCCAGGCGCTCGCGAACGCGTCGCTGCGCCCGTGCGAGAGGCCGCTGTTCGCGACGTGGCAGCCGTTGCATTCGAGCACCTGGCCCGGACGAACCTGCAGCCAGTTCTCGTGGCGCGCGGTGATGCGGCGCCCGCCGGCATCGAGCACCGCGACCGCCAGGGCGACGTTCGCCGGCACTTTCACCATCACCGAGCCGTCCGGCTCGATCGGCGCGTAACCGACGATTTCCCGCATGCCCTGCGCGGCGCTCGGCCCGAAGGCGGTGTTGTCGAGATCGACCACGTCAGCGTCCGGAATCGAGACCGCCTTGACGACGCGCAGGAAGCGCGCGGGGCGCTCGCCGGCGGTGGTCTGTGCGGGATCCGCCAGGGCGGCGATGTCGGCCACGGCACCGCCGTCGAAATCGTAGACGCTGCGGATCGCGAGGATGCCGGCGCTTTCCGCGGCGAGGTCCGGGTCCGCGGGGAACGTGTTCAGGCCGTCGAGCACCACCGGGGGCACGGCGCGCGGATCGGCGGCCACGGCCTCGGTGAACATGAAACCCTCTTCCGGCGGAATCACCGGGAGCTGCGTCTCATCGCGCGGGTCGTAGATCCAGATGCCGTAGATCGGCGGCGCTGTCACAACCGCGGGGTCGGCGAGCCGCTCCTCGGTGCAGGGCACGAAGAGCTCGTCCTCGACCACGCGGCACTGGCTCCAGCTCACCAGCAGCCGGCCCGTGCCGTCCTGGATGGGATAAATGGAGCTGTAGCGCCCGCCGGGCGACGGCATCCCGGCCGCGGTCGAGACCGCGTTCACCGTGGCGGGGAGCTGCGCGGGCCCGGTGAGCCCGGCGTTGTCCCTGTTCGGCTGCGTATTCTCGACGTACACGGGCGTGTCGATGACGACGATGTCGCCGCCGGCCTGGGTGGCGTCGAACGGCCGCAGCAGCGCCATGACCCGCCCGTCCGCCAGCGGCCGCGGCGCGAGGAACTGCACGACCTGCCCGTCGGTCCCGGTCGCGTGGCTGTTCTGGCCGTAGAGCAGCTCGAGCGCGGAGCCGTCCGGGTTCATGCGGTACAGGTTCACCGCGCTGTTGCCGCCGGCATTGTCCCAGCGGCTGAACACGACCTGCCCGTTCGGGAGCACCGCCGGGTCGAGGTCGTGGCTCTGGTTGTAGGAGACCTGCCGGATGTCGGAGCCGTCCGCATCCATGACGTGCAGCACGAACGCGGGCTCGTCGCGGTCCTCGTCCAGGGCCGAAAACTGCGGCTTGCCCTCGTCCAGCAGCACCGCTTTCGCGCGCACCTGGCGCGTGGACGAGAAGATGATGCGGCCGTCCGGCAGGTAGTGCGGCGCGATGTCGTGGCCGATCTCGGCCGTGAGGTCCGACGGGATGACGCGGCGCAGCTCGTCGGTGGCGAACACGTATTCCCAGATGTTCCAGGTCGGCTGGTCCTCGTCGTCGGGATCGAGGTTCTCGTTCACCGGCCCGCGCATCGCGAACAGGAGCTTCGAGCCGTCCCAGGCGATCTCCACGTCGCGGACGTCGCCCCGCCCGAGCGTGACCCGCTCCGTGATGTTGATCCCGGCGGCGCTCGGGCTCGCGCGATCGCGGTACCAGAGGTCGGCGCCGACGTTGAAGGTGACGAGCTCGCGGACGTCCGGGAAGTCCGGGGCGCCGTCGTCGTCCACCGGGACCGGCGCCCGGACGTAGGCGATCGGGAAATCAATGACGACGGGGTCCGGATCCTGCCCGCTGCCGATGCTGACGCCGTCGCCGCTGCCGCCGCAGGCCGACACGAGGACCGCGACGGCGGCCAGCGCGCCCCCGGGCGCCGCGCGGCTATTGTCCGAGTGCGGGAGTCCGTCCCCGCGGCCGTACCGAGCACCGATCATTCGATTCGTCCCCAAAGCCCGTCGGCGAAGATCCCGCCGCCCGGTGGTGGCTGCAAATTTCACGCCAGCGGGATTCTGTCTTAAGTCAAACGCATCTTGGCCGGAGCATTGCGGCGGCGCCGTTAACGTGATCACAAACGCCCGAGAGCGCCGCTGCCACCCTCGGCGATCGTTGTTTTTGCGCCAATCCTGTCGCCATTGGACACGGCTGTCGGCCGGCAGCGACAGGGCCGAACCGGAGTTGAATCAGCACCTTGTAATTCCTGCCCCCTGGCCATGTAAGAAAGCAACGACAAGCGCTTGACATATCCCGCGGCGGCGATTCACTCGCAAACTCCTGATTTACAGGCAGATGTCGGCAAGCAGCGCCCGCTTCTCGCACCTGGCACGGCGCTTGCTACAGCGGTCCCATACCCGGCGCTTTTTGCCGGCCGGGCGTGGCGCGGGCAGGACTGTGAGTACCCTCACGGCCGGCCCGGACCGCCTCGGGCATAGTTTTCACACGTCAGGGACGCGGGTGGACCGGATGACACAGAGGACGTGGTTGATCGCATGCCGGGCTGCCGTGCTGCTGGCCGTGCTGGCCGGCACGGCCGCGGCCGGCCCGCGCGAGCAGGCGAAGCGCATGCACGATCGCCTGGCCGGCGTGCCGCCGAGCGACGCGGTGCTAACCGCGATGCAGGCGGATATCGCCGCCAACCGCCCGCTGGACGCCGCGTACATCGCGATGGCGAACCCGAGCTTCTACAACGTCACGCTCAAGAACTTCGTGGCGCCGTGGACCAACCGCGACCGGAGCGTGTTCGTGCCGCTCAACGACTACATCGCCACCGTGGTCGGGATGATCCACGAAGACGTGCCGTTCAACACGGTGCTTTCCGCCGACATCCTGTACGTGGGCGCGCCCTCGCTCGGCCTGCCGCCGTACTCCGCCTCGAACAACGACCATTACGCGCAGATGGAAGCGCGCGGCCTCGACCTGATGACGGGGCTGCAGCGGACGACGCAGTCCTCGCTTACCGGCCTGCCGCCGGCCGCGACGGCCGGCGTGATGACGACGCGCGCCGCCGCTGAAGCCTTCTTCGTCGCCGGCACCAACCGCGCGATGTTCCGCTTCACCCTGCTCAACTACATGTGCAACGACCTCGAGCAGGTCATGGACACGAGCCTGCCGCCCGACCGCATCCGCCAGGACGTGAGCCGCAGTCCCGGCGGCGACAGCCGGCTGTTCCTCAACAACTGCATCGGCTGCCACAGCGGCATGGACCCGATGGCGCAGGCTTTCGCGTATTACAACTTCGACGAGGCCAGCGGCCGCATCGAGTACACGCCGGGGCAGGTACAACCGAAATATTTCCACAACGACGCCAATTTCCCGTTCGGCTTCCGGACGCCCGACGATAGCTGGGACAACTACTGGCGCGAGGGCCAGAACTCGTTCCTGGGCTGGGACGAGAGCCTGCCCGGCAGCGGGAACGGCGCGAAATCGCTCGGCGTCGAGCTCGCGTCCAGCGACGCGTTCGCGAGCTGCCAGGTGAAGAAGGTGTTCCGCGCGGTGTGCCTGCGGCCGCCCGAGGACGCGGCCGATCGCGCCCAGGTCTCGCAGATGGCGAGCCTCTTCGAGAGCGGCGGGTACAACATGCGACAGACCTTCGCGCGCGCGGCGGTCTACTGCATGGGCCAGTAAGGAGCGCCGGCCATGACCATTGCAAAAGGATGTGCCGTGAGCGCTGCCGTGCTGGCGGCGGCGTTCCTCGCTGCCTGCGGCGGCGGCGCCGGCACCACCGAGAACCCGGTCACCGTCGTCACCCCGCCGTCCGGCTACAACGGCCCGGCCCCGAAAACCGACGACGTCCAGTCGTTCAAACTGAACCTCTGGGACAACGTCCAGGCCTCGAACCGCTGCGGCGGCTGCCATACGGACGGCGTGGGGCAGCTTCCGCTCTTTGCCCGGCACGACGACGTCAACCTGGCTTACGAGGCGGCGAACACGGTCGTGAACCTCACGCAGCCGTCGGATTCGCGGCTCGTGGCCAAGGTCGGCGAGGGGCATAACTGCTGGCTGTCCGACCCGCAGGCCTGCGCGGACATCATGACGACCTGGATCGAGGGCTGGGCGGGCGCGCAGGCCACCGGCGGGCGCCAGATCGTGCTCGAAGCGCCGGTCGAGAAAGAGCCGGGCCAGAGCCGGAACTTCGCGAATGCGAGCCAGGCGGACTTCGCGGCGCTGTTGCACGGTCCGATCCTGTCCGAATACTGCTCCGGCTGCCACGCCTCCGATGCCGCGACGCCGCAGCAGCCGTATTTCGCCGACCCGGACCTGTCGGTCGCGTACGAGGCGGCGCAATCGAAAATCGATCTCGACGTGCCGGCCGACTCGCGCTTCGTCGTGAAGCTCGGAGTGGAGCAGCACAATTGCTGGGAGAACGACTGCGTCAGCGCCGCGAGCGAGATGCAGGCGGCGATCCAGGCGTTCGCGGACACGGTGCCGCTCACCGCGGTCGATCCGGCGCTGGTCGTGAGCGATGCCCTGCGGCTCGTCGACGGCATCGTCGCGGCGGGCGGCAATCGCTACGAGGCGGCGCAGATCGCGCTGTGGGAATTCAAGACCGGCCAGGGGACAACGGCGTTCGATACCAGCGGCGTGGAGCCGGCGATCGACCTCACGTTCTCCGGCGACGTCCAGTGGTTCGGCGGCTGGGGCATCACGATCAACGACGGCAAGGCGCAGGGCTCGACAACCGCGAGCAGCAAGCTCCACGACCTCATCCGCGCCACGGGCGAGTATTCGATCGAGGCCTGGGTCATTCCGGCGAACGTGACGCAGGAGATGGCCCGCATCGTCAGCTACTCGGCGGGGCAGGACGCGCGCAACTTCACGCTGCAGCAGACGCTGTACGACTACCAGTTCCGGAACCGCAGCACGGAGACCGGCCTCAACGGCGATCCCGCGCTGTCGACGCCGTCCGCGGACGAGGTGCTGCAGGCCACGTTGCAGCACGTCGTCGCGACCTACAGCCCGGTGGACGGCCGCCGGATCTACGTGAACGGGGCGCTGGTCACGGCCGCCGATCCGGTGCCGGGCGGTTCCCTGGTCGACTGGCAGGACACGTTCGCGCTGGTGCTCGGTAACGAGGCCGACAGCCAGGGGCTCTGGGCCGGCACGCTGCGCCTCGTCGCGATCCACAACCGGGCGCTGACGCCGGAGCAGGTCCTGCAGAACTTCGACGTGGGCGTGGGCGAGAAATTCTTCCTGCTGTTCGGCATCGAGGACGTCATCGGCGTGCCGACGGCTTACATCCTGTTCGAAGTGGCCCGGTTCGACACGTACGGCTATCTCTTCACGAATCCGCATTTCATCACGCTGGACGGCACGCAGCAGCCCGAAGGCATTCCCCTGCGGGGCCTGCGCATCGGCGTGAACGGCACCGAGGTCGACGTGGGACAGGCGTATGCGAACCTCGACGTGACCCTGAGCGCGTCGCAGTTCGGGGACCTGGGCCAGCCGCTCTCCGCGCTCGGCGCCGTCATCCCGCTGGAAAAAGGCCCGGACGGCGACGAGTTCTTCCTCACGTTCGACCGCTTGGGCGACGCGACCTACGTGCGCTCCGAGGACCCGCCGCTGGCCGTGACGCTGTCCGACCTGCCGCCCGCGCCGCGGTTCGGCGTCCGGACCTTCGACGAGATCAACGCCACCCTGGCGGCGGTGACCACCGTCGATCCCGAGCAGCCCGACGTCGACGCGACCTTCCAGAGCCTGCGCCAGTCCCTGCCGGCCGTCGAGAGCCCGTCCGGCTTCCTTGCCTCGCACCAGGTCGCCATCGCGCAGCTCGCGATCGAATACTGCAACGCGCTGGTGGAGGACCCGGGGCTGGCCACCGCCTATTTCCCCGGCTTCGATTTCAACCAGCCGCCGGCGACGGCGTTCGCCGGGACCAACCGGGACCTCGTGATCGAGCCGTTGCTCGACCGGGTGATGGGCATCGGCGTGATGACGCAGCCGGACTACCCGGTCGTGCGGGACGAGCTCGGCTACGTCCAGTCCGACGGCACGCGCCCGGACAACCTCATCGACCGGCTGATCGCCGGCGGCAATGCCGACACCCGCGGCATCGTCAAGGGCGTCTGCGCGGCCGCGGCCGGCAGCGCGGTCAGCACATTCCAGTAAGCGACGATCGGCAAGCGAGGCAAGACCATGGCCAGGAGCAAGAGGAAACGGATCGATGCGCCGCAGCGGCACGGCGACCACGCGCGCCCGCTGACGCGGCGGCAGTTCGTGGCCCAGGGATTCCTCTCCGGTTCCGCGTTCGTGCTGGGCGGCGGCGTCATGAGCCTGTTCGCGAATCCGCGCCGGGCGTTCGCGGACCTGTCGGGCGACCTGCAGCCGATGATCGACTCTTGCGAGATCGCGACGGTCGGCGCCGGCAAGATACCGTTCATCTGCTTCGATCTCTCGGGTGGCGCCAATATCGCCGGCTCCAACGTATTGGTCGGCCAGCACGGCGGCCAGCTCGACTTCCTGTCCACGGCCGGCTACGAGAAGCTCGGGCTGCCCGGCGACATGGTGCCGGGGCTCAACGACCCGGTAAGCGGGCAACCGTTCGCCAACACCGATTTCGGCCTTGCTTTCCACCTCGACAGCGCATTCCGCCGCGGCATGCTCGCGACCATGAACCCGGCGCGCGCCGCGAGCCTGAACGGTGCCGTCATCCCGGCACGTTCCGACAACGACACCGGCAACAACCCGCACAACCCGCTGTACGGCATCGCGCGCGCGGGCGCCGACGGTTCCATCCTCCGGCTCGCCGGCACCGAGAACACGGATTCCGGCGGCAACTCCATGGTCCCGGTGATGCTGATGAACCCCGAGTTCCGGCCGACCAAGGTGGACCGGCCGAGCGACGTCACCGCGCTGGTCGATACCGGCGATCTCGTCGGGATCCTCGGACCGGACGACGCGACCGCCGTCATGGAATCGATCTACCGCATCAGCGACCGCAAGATGGACGTAGCCGAGTTCGGGCAGACCGTTACGTCCTCCGAAGTGGTGAAGGACATGGTGCGCTGCGGCTATCTCAAGGCCGCCGATATCGCCGACCGTTTCGGCGGCACGCCGCTCGACCCGGCCCAGGACCCCGCGATCGTCGGGCCGACGGGCATTTTCAGCGACGCCGAATTCAACGACGGCGGCGCCGACGGCCGCGAGTTCCGCAAGACCGCGTCGATCATGAAGCTCGTGATCAACGGCTTCGCCGGCGCCGGCTGCATCGAGATGGGCGGCTACGACTATCACGGCGGGCAGCGCCGCGAGGGCGAGGTCAAGGACGAGCGCGCCGGGCGCTGCATGGGGGCGTGCATCGAATACGCCGCGCGCATCGGCGTGCCGCTGATGCTGTACGTCTTCAGCGACGGCTCGGTCTCGTCCGACGGCACCATCGACAATTCGCCGGAGGGCCGCGGCAAGGGCGAATGGGTGAGCGACGACTCGTCCACCGCCGCCGCGTTCTTCCTCGTGTACAACCCCGGCGGGCGCCCGGCGCTCAGGGGCGCCACGCCGGAAGAGCGGGCGCAGCACCAGCAGCTCGGTGCCTTCGATGCCGGCGCCTCGGTGCAGCGGGCCGCGACGCCGGCCGCGAACAACGTAAACCAGCTCGTGAACACCGTGCTCCTGAACTACATGGCGCTGCACGGCGAGGAAGGCAAGTTCGCCACCCTGTTCCCGAGCCACGGCCTCGGCGATTCCAGCCTGCGCGACGCCATGACCGCGTTCGACGCCATCGTGAGCGGCACGCTCGGCCCGCTCCAGCCGGCCTGATGTAGGAGCCCGTCTCTCGGGCGACCGACCCCTGGAGCCGATCGCCCGTGAGACGGACTCCTACGCCACCTCACCGCCGCTGTCGCCCGTGAGACGGGCCCCTACGGCACCTCACGGCCGCTTTCGCCCGTGAGACGGGCTCCTACGCTATTCTGTGCGCCATGCCGACCGCCAGCTCGCTCGCCGACCTCCTCGCCTGCCCGCGCTGCGACAAGGCGCCGCTCGCCGTAATCGGCGACCGGCACCGCTGCGGCGCCTGCAAAACCGAATTCCCATCCATCGGCGGCATCCCGTGGCTGTTCGCCCACCCGGCTGCTGCGCTGGGTGAATGGCGCAACCGTTTGCATTACGAGCTGCAGCGGCTCGCCACCGAGACCGGGCGGCTACAGGACGAGTTGCGCGACGAGGCGCTGCGCCCGCTGACGCGCAAGCGGCTCGGGATCGAGCTGGACGCGCTCGCGGCACAGCGCGGCGCGCTGCGGCAGTTGCTCGCCCCGCTCGACCTCGAATGCGTGCAGGGCAGTTTCGATTCCCACCTCGCGCTGCGCACGCGGCTCCCCCTCGAGCAGGGCCTCTTCACCTATTACGCCAACGTGCACCGCGACTGGGCCTGGGGGGATGAGGAGAACGCGGCCGCGCTCGAGCAGATCCGCGCCGTGGCGGCGGACGGCGGGGAGCTCGGCGACCTGCTCGTGCCGGGCGCGGGCGCCGGCCGCCTCGCTTACGACCTGCACAGGCAGCTCGCGCCCGAGCGAACCGTCGCGCTCGATTTCAATCCGCTGCTCCTGCTGGTCGGCGATGCCGTGACCCGCGGCGAGACGCTCGAGCTGCACGAATTCCCCATTGCGCCGAAGTCGCTGGACGACGTCGCCGTGCCGCGGCGGCTGCGGGCGCCGGAACCCGTCGCCGGCGGCTTTTTTCCGGTGCTCGGCGACGTGCTGCGCGCGCCGTTCCGGCCGGCCGCGTTCGATACCGTCGTCACGCCGTGGCTGATCGACGTCGTGTCGGAGGACCTGCCGGTGCTCGCCGCGCGCCTCAACCGCCTGCTCCGGAACGGCGGCCGGTGGATCAATTTCGGATCGCTCGCCTTCGCACGGCCGGAGCACGCGCAACGCTACGGCCCCGAGGAAACGCTCGCGATCGCCGGGGAAGCAGGCTTCGGCGCCGCGGCCGTCCGCGAAGCGGTCATCCCGTACATGTGCTCACCCGCGAGCCGGCACGGCCGGCGCGAAACGGTGTTCACGTTCTCGGTGACGAAAATATCGGCAGCCGGCGCACCGCCGCGGCACCGGGCGCTGCCGGACTGGCTGGTGACGGGCATGGAAGCCGTTCCGCTCCTGCCGTCATTCAGGACGCAGGCGATGTCGACGCGGATCTACGCCTATGTGATGTCACTGGTCGACGGCCACCGCTCGATCGAGGACATGGCGCAGCTCATGGAACGCGAGAAGCTCATGACGCGCGCGGAAGCCATACCCGCGATCCGCGGCTTCCTCACCCGCATGTACGACGACAGCCGGCGAGCATGACCGTCCCGCCGGGAACAGCGCCGTAGGAGCCCGTCTCACGGGCGACAGCAGCGGTGAGCTGCGGGTCGCCCGTGAGACGGGCTCCTACAGCGCAAGCATCGGCGACAAGAAATTCTTCAACGTTCGAGGTATTTCAGCTTCTCCTTCACCTCGCGCCACTCGTCGGCATCTTCCGGAGGGTCCTTCATTTCCGAGATCACCGGCCATTCGCGCGCGAGCTCCGCATTCAGCGCCTGGAATTGCTGCTGGTCTTCCGGCAGCTCGTCTTCGGAATAGATCGCTTCGACCGGGCACTCCGGCTCGCACAGCGTGCAGTCGATGCACTCGTCCGGGTCGATCACCAGCATGTTCGGCCCTTCGTGAAAACAGTCGACGGGGCAAACCTCGACGCAGTCGGTCAGTTTGCACTTGATGCAAGCTTCGGTAACAACGAAAGTCATGATTGAAAACACCAGGCGTGGAACAGCTCCCCGGACCGATATTTTACGCCATCCGCTCGCCGGCGTTACAACGTCTTTCACGCTTCGCTCGCGCTGAGGTGAAATCGGTACAATGTCAGCCCACACGACGTATAAGGAATCGTTAATGCATCCCGTCACGTTCGAGCGTCGCGGAGCGACGGCGGTGATCACGGTCGACAACCCGCCCGTCAACGCGCTGTCGCACGCGGTCAGGGAAGGATTGATGCGCGCGGTCGACGCGGCGGAACGGGACGGCGAGACGCAGGCGATCGTGCTCTTCTGCAGCGGCCGCACCTTCATCGCGGGCGCCGACATTCGCGAATTCGACCAGCCGCCGAAAATGCCGTACCTGCCCGACGTGGTCGCGCGGCTCGAGGCTTGCGACAGGCCCGTGCTGGCCGCGATCCACGGCACCGCGCTCGGCGGCGGTCTCGAGATCGCGATGGGCTGCCATTACCGGCTCGCTGCCGGCTCCGCGAAGCTCGGCCTGCCGGAAGTGAAGCTGGGCCTCCTGCCGGGCGCGACCGGCACCCAGCGGCTGCCGCGGCTCGTCGGTGCCGAGCGCGCGCTAGGGATGATGCTGTCCGGCGAGCCGATCGGCGCGCAGGCCGCGCTCGAGGCCGGTCTCGTCGATCGCGTGACGGACGGTGACCTGCTCACCGCCGCGCTCGATTACGCCGGTGACCTGCGCGAGCCGCGGCGCGTGCGCGACCTGCCCGTAGCGCCGGTCGATCCGCGCGTATTTGCGGACGCGCGCCAGAAGCTCGCCACCTCCGCTCGCGGGCTGTTGTCGCCCGGGAAGATCGTGCGGGCGGTCGAGCTCGCCACCGAGGTGGATTTCGACGCGGGCGTCGCGGCCGAGCGCGAATTCTTCATCGAGTGCAAGGACTCGCCGCAGTCGAGCGGCCTGCGGCACGCATTCTTCGCCGAGCGCGAGGCAGCGAAGGTGCCGGAGCTCGGCAAGGACACGCCGGTGCGGGAGGTGCAAACAGTCGCCGTGCTCGGCGCGGGCACGATGGGGAGTGGCATCGCGTACGCCTGCCTCGGCGCCGGCTTGCGCGTGCACCTGCTGGACAGCGACGAGGCCGGACTCGCGCGCGGCCAGGCAGCGATCGGCAAACTGTTCGAAGGCGGCGTCGCGCGCGGCAAGCTGACCGCGGCCGCGGCCGGGGAGGGCCTGGGCCGGCTCCGGACGACGCAGGACTACGGCGACCTCGCGGATGCCGACCTCGTGATCGAAGCCGTGTTCGAGAACCTGGCCGTCAAGCAAGAGGTATTCGGCAAGCTCGACGCGGTCTGCCGGCCCGGTGCGGTGCTCGCGACCAACACCTCCACGCTGGACGTCGACGCGATCGCGGCGGTGACCGGACGCCCGCAGGACGTGATCGGGCTGCATTTCTTCAGCCCGGCACACGTAATGCGGCTGCTGGAAATCGTGCGCGGCGGGAAGACCGCCGGCGACGTGATCGCGACGGCGCTCGCCCTCGCCAAACGGCTGCGCAAAGTCGGCGTCGTCGTCGGCAACTGCTTCGGCTTCGTCGGCAATCGCATGCTGTACAGCTACGGCCGGGAAAACCAGTTGCTGCTGCTGGAAGGCGCGGCGCCTGAAACGATCGATCGCGTGCTCACCGACTGGGGCATGGCAATGGGCCCGAACGCCGTGGGCGATCTCGCCGGTCTCGACGTCGGTTACAGGATCCGGCAGGAGCGCACGGACTGGCCTGCCGATCCGCGATTCTACGCGGTGGCCGACCGGCTGGCCGAGCTCGGACGCTTCGGGCAGAAGACCGGCGCCGGCATGTACCGCTACGAGCCCGGCTCGCGCGCGCCGCTGCCGGACCCGGAAGTGCGGCAGCTCATCCGCGACGAGGCCGAGCGCCTCGGCGTGGAGCAACGCGACGTCGGCGAGACGGAAATCATCGAGCGCTGCATCTACGCGCTCATCACGGAAGGCGCGCGCATCCTGGAGGACGGCATCGCCGCCCGTTCCTCCGACATCGACGTCGTCTGGATCAACGGCTACGGCTTCCCGCGTTACCGGGGCGGCCCGATGCACTTCGCGGACGCGGTCGGCGTCGACACGGTCTACCACAAGGTGGGCGAATTCAAGACCCGCTTCGGCGACCGCTATTGGCAGCCGCCCGCGCTGCTGGAAAAGCTCGCACAAACCGGCGGCCGCTTCGCCGACCTGTAACCCTCCCCCGAAGCTCCCGCGCTGCTGTAGGAGCCCGTCTCACGGGCGACTCCGATGGCGGGCCGCTCGGCGCCCGAGCAAGGCGCCGTGCGGACGGACACGTGCGAGTCGCCCGTGAGACGGGCTCCTACAGGGACGGGTGAGCCCGCCGCCGGAGTCGCCCGTGGGACGGGCTCCTACAGGGACGGGTACCAGTGGTCGCCGGCGCGCCGTGCGCGCGATTCTGTTTCCAGCTTTTCCAGGTGCGCGAGCAGCGAGCGCTCGGCGATCGGGTGCAGGGAGGCGTCCACCTCGTCGTAAGCGTGCCGCACCAGCGCATCCAGCGTCGCGCCCGGATGCGCCGCCAGCACGCGCGCGATCTTCGCCTCGCGCTCGAGCCGGTGCGCAATGATCCAGTCGATCGTCTCGCGCGGCCGTTCGATGACGTTGCCGTGGCCGGGCGCGATCGCCTGGATGTCCAGGTGCTTCAGCCTTTCCAGCGATCGCAGGTAGTCGCCCATGTTGCCGTCGGGCGGATCGATCACCACCGTCGAGCCGTCGATGATGTGATCGCCCGTGAACAGCCAGCCGAGCGCGGCATGGCGGTAGCACAGGTGATTGGAGGCGTGGCCGGGCGTGTGCACGGCGGCGAGCTCGAACCCGGGTGCCGCCAGCACGTCGCCGTCGTCGAGCACGCGTGCCGGCCGGAACGTTCCGTCCTGGTGCCGGCCCGGGGGCGCCGGACGGCCGAGGAGCTCGGCGCCCGTCGCGTCGACCAGCGCCCGAGCCGCCGGCGAATGATCGACGTGCGTATGCGTCACCAGCACCCACCGCAACCGGCCGGCGGTCCGCTCGAGGATGGCGCTCACGTGCGCGGCAATGGCCGGGCCGGGATCGATCACGGCGATTTCATCCGCACCCAGCAGGTAGGTATTCGTGCCGGGCCCGGTCATCATGCCGGGGTTGGGCGCCACGAGCCGGGTAACGCCGGGGGCAAGGTCGACGGGGCGGCCGGGCTCCAGCGGTTTCACTGCTCGCCTCGATCGGCATCGGCCGGGTAATCCGGCTCGCCCGGCATCAGGATCCGCTGGCGGCCGCCACTCGACACGATAGCGGGCAGAATGCGCGGCACGCCGGCTCGCTGGCGGCGGCCCGCCCAGCCGAGCAGGTCGTCCAGCGTCCCGGCGCCCGCGAGATCCGCGAGCGTGGCGCGCGTCGGCGGCGGCAACAGCAGCTCGCCGGATGCATGCGCGGCCAGCGCCGCCGCGGCGGTGGCCCAGCGGCTGTCGGTCAGCTCAGCGCCATCGTGGGCGGCAGCCTGCCCGTCCGGCAGTGCCGCCACGAAGAACCGCGTGGAAAAGCGCTTCGGCAGTGTCCGCGGCGTGATCCACCACGCGAAATACGCGAGCGCGTCGCAGGCAAGCGTGAGTCCGCGCTCGCGGAGAAACACCGACCAGCGCAGGCCGCCTGCATTGAGCGCAACGCGCGCCGCCTGGAGCTCCAGCGCGGCGGCGGAGGCACCCGTTACCGCCGCGCCCCCGGCATCGCGCGCCAGCAGCACGCCCGTTTCCTCGAACAGCTCGCGGATTGCCGCACAGTAATAGTCGAGCCCGCCCGACGTGAGGCCCAGCCAGCGGTTCGCGACGTCGGCGGAGAAGTCGCGGCTGAAGGCTTCGGCCTCGCAATCGCCCGCATCGACCAGGCCTCCGGGGAAGACGTAGCTCGCGCCGAAAGACGCGCGCGCATGCCGGCGCCCCAGAAAAAACTCCGGCGTTGCCTGCCCCGCGCGCGCCAGCACGACGGTCGCCGAGGGCCGCGGCGATGCGACTTCAGCGGTTTCCGCGTTCAGGTCCTGCATGGCGCAACGGTACCTGAATGACGCCCGCTGTAGGAGCCCGTCTCACGGGCGACTCCGGCGTTGGCCTTGCTGTCGCCCGTGAGACGGGCTCCTACAGCAGCGGGTAGAAGGATTCCAGCAGGAACAGGGCCGACAGGATGGCCAGCCCGAAATACCATTTTCTCCACTTGCCCATGCGATGCTGCACCAATGTCATAATCGTCCCGGCCAGTATGCCGCGCGAAGCTGAACGCCGACTGAAACGCACGGCGTGCCGAGACCGACGAATCGCATGCCAGAGACCCCGCCCTTCACCGCCGATCCCCGCCCCGCCGCCGCCGAGCTGCGCGAATTTCTCGTGAGGCACGAGCACGTGGCGGTGCTCACCGGCGCCGGCTGCAGCACCGGCTCCGGCATTCCCGATTATCGCGACGACAGCGGCCACTGGAAGCACCGGCAGCCGATGCGCTTCGCCGAATTCACGGCGAGCGCCGCGGCGCGGCAGCGCTACTGGGCGCGGAGCTTCGCCGGCTGGCGGCGCATTGCCGGCGCCAGGCCGAATGCCGCGCACGCCGCCCTCGCGCGGCTGGAGAGCCAGGGCCGCGTCAGCGCCGTGATCACGCAGAACGTCGACGGCCTGCACCGCCGCGCGGGCAGCAACAACGTGATCGACCTGCATGGCGTGCTGGACCGCGTTCGCTGCCTCGATTGCGCGGCCGTCACGCGGCGCGAGGCGTTGCAGAGACGCTTCGAGACGCTGAACGCAAGCTGGCAGTCCGCGCCCGCCGCCCTCGCTCCGGACGGAGACGCACGCCTGGCTGACACGGACGTGCTCGATTTCGTCATCGCCGATTGCGAGAACTGCGGCGGCGTGCTCAAGCCCGACGTCGTGTTCTTCGGCGAATCGGTCCCCGCAGAACGCGTCGCCGCCGCCACGGAATGCGTGCTCGCCGCCAACGCGCTGCTCGTCGTCGGCTCCTCCCTGATGGTGTTGTCCGGATTCCGTTTCGCGCGCCTGGCCAACCAGGCCGGCCTGCCGGTCGCCATCCTGAACCGCGGCGTGACGCGGGCCGATGCCATCGCCGCGCGCAAGCTCGCGGGCGACTGCGGCGAGCTGCTGGCCGCCGCCACGGGGTGCCACAGGGTCGAACCGGGGTTTTCGCCGGCGCAAACCTCGATTCGATCCTTTTCGGCCGCGGCCGACGATCGCCAGTGCTGACGTAGTGCAGGCAACGGCCGTCGTTTTCGACAGCGTCGACCCGCGTGCCGCCTCCGATCGCGCGCTCGTGCTGCACTCGCTCGACATTCCCTGCGAGATCGTGCGCGTGGATGCGCGTTCCGTGCTCGTCGTCCCGGCCGAGCTCGCCGAGCGCGCAAAATTCGAAATCTGGCAGTACGACCAGGAGAACCGGCAGAAGCGGCGCCAGCCGCCCGCGAGCGTGCCCGTTCACGAGTATCACAACGGCCTGCCCGGTGTGTTCGGCTACGTGCTGGTCCTGTGCGCCGCCGGCTGGCTCGCGGGCCGCTCCGCCTTCGGCTTCGACTGGCTGCGCCTGGGGACCGTGGACGGCGAGCTCATCCGCGCCGGCGAATGGTGGCGGACGCTGACCGCCCTGACGCTGCACGCCGGGGTCGGCCACCTGCTCGGCAATATCGGCTTCGGCGCGTTGTTCGGGGGCCTCGCGGGACGGCTGGTGGGCAGCGGCGTTGCCTGGGCCTGCATCGTGCTGGCCGCCGGCGCCGGCAATGCGCTCAACACCGTGCTGCTGGAGTCGGCGCACCGCTCGCTCGGCGCTTCGACGGCGGTATTCGCCGCGCTCGGCCTGCTGGCGGGCTTCGTCTGGCGGGGCCGGCTCATGGCGCAGGACCGCTGGGCCTACCGGCTCGGGCCGATCGTCGGCGGCATCGCCCTGCTGGCCTATACGGGCACGGGCGATGCGCAGACCGACATCGGCGCGCATCTTTCCGGCTTCCTCTGCGGCTTCGCGGCCGGCATAGCGCTCACGTTCGCGGTTCGCCACCTCGAGAGCAGCCGGCTGCAGGCGATTTGCGGCGCCGGCGCTCTCGCCCTTATTCTGGCTGCGTGGGCGGCCGCATTTGCCTGATCGTGAAATAAAAGGAAATCAATAATGAATGAATTCCAGCTACCGGATTTCGGCATCGACTGGAATCACCTGTGGATGGAGGTCCAGACGCTGGGGCTCGATTTCGCCATCAACCTCATTGCCGCGATCGCGATCTTTTTCATCGGGCGGGCGATCGTGCACCTGGTCGACCGGGGCTTACGCAAGGTGATGACGGCGCGAGCCATCGATCCCATTCTCGAGGCCTTCATCGCGACGGTAGTTTACTGGGCGCTGATGGCTTTCGTCATCATCGCGGCCATCCAGCAGATCGGCTTGCAGACGGCCTCGCTGATCGCGCTGATCGGCGCCGCCGGCATAGCTGTCGGGCTCGCGCTGCAGGGCTCGCTCGCCAACTTTGCGGCCGGCGTGCTGATCGTGATCTTCAGGCCCTACCGCGTCGGCGACTGGATCGAGGCGGCCGGCACGGCAGGCACGGTGGTCAGCGTGCAGCTCCTGACGACCGAGCTGGCGAGCGGCGACAACCGCCGGATCATCGTGCCAAACGGACAGGTCATGGACAGCATCATCACCAATTACTCGGCGCTGCCGACCCGGCGCATCGATCTCGTGTTCCGTATCGGTTACGAGGAGGACATCGAGCGCGCCAGGGGAGCGATCCGCGAGCTCGTCGAGGCTGACGAGCGGGTTCTCGAGGAGCCGCCCTGCCAGATCGTCGTCGGCGAGTTGAGCGAGTACAGCATCCATCTTTACGTCCGGCCGTGGGTCGACAACAGTGACTACTGGTCCGTGTACTTCGACCTGACGGAATCGGTGAAAAAACGGTTCGACGCGCTGGGGATCAGCGTGCCGCTCAGGACCGACTTGCGCGTGCTGGGCGAGGCAGCGGCGCGCCGGACTTGACCGCCCGGGGGAGCCGGATTACTGTATCCTTGTACAGGTTTCCCGCTTCCTGCCATGCCCGACCAGCCCCACAAGGGCCGCGGCGCGATCTCCCGCCCCGCCGGCCGGTTTGCCGCCCGCACTGTCGACCCCTGCCCCGGCGAGACCGACGGAGACGAGCCCGTCGCGATGGCGCCGGAGACGGTGCTCCGGCCGCTCCGCGCGCGCAGCATCGTCAGCCGCAACGACTCGCCGGACGTGCCGTTCGAGCGCTCGATCAATCCCTACCAGGGCTGCGAGCACGGCTGCGTGTACTGCTACGCCCGCCCGAGCCACAGCTATCTCGACCTCTCGCCCGGGCTCGATTTCGAGACGCAGATCTTCTACAAGCCGAACGCCGTGGAGCTGCTGCTCGCGGAATGGGCGAAGCCCGGCTACGCCTGCAAGCCCATCACGATCGGCGCCAATACGGATCCCTACCAGCCCGCCGAGAAGAAGCTGGGCCTGACGCGCCGCCTGCTCGAAACCTTCCTCGCGCACCGTCACCCGGTCAGCCTGATCAGCAAGGGCGTGCTGATGCGCCGGGATCTCGACCTGCTGGGCGAGCTCGCGCGGGCGAACCTCTGTTCGGTGGCCATCAGCGTGCCGACCGCCGATAACGCGCTGAAGCGCCGCCTCGAGCCGCGCGTTCCGTCCGCCGATGCGCGCTTCCGGCTCATGCGGGAACTCACCGGCAGCGGGGTGCCGGTGAGCCTGCTGATGGCGCCCATCATTCCCGCCGTCAACGATCGCGAAATCGAGGACATCGTGGCCAGGGCAGCCGCGGCGGGCGCCGGGCACGCCGGCTACGTGCTGCTCAGGCTGCCGCACGAGCTCAAGGGCATGTTCGCCGAATGGCTGGACGCGCACCTGCCGGACCGCGCCGCCCACGTCATGAGCCTCGTGCGCGCGGCCAGCGGCGGCAAGGATTATGACCATCGGTTCGCGCTACGGCAGACGGGGCGCGGCCCCTATGCTGATATGATTGGGCAGCGGTTCAGGGCGGCGTGCCGGAAGTCGGGCATCGGTCCGGGGCGCAACCGGCAAGGGCTCGACTGCGGCCAGTTCCGGCAACCCGGCCAGCGGCAACTGGCACTCACCCTGGGCTGAGCGCGCCGGGCCGGCTCGGCTAAACTTTGGGAACGCAGCTCTGTCTGAAACACGAATGTCGAACTCCATCAAACCCGGCCTCCTCCTGCCGATCCTTGTGCTGGCAACAGCGGCGGTCGTGCCGATCGGCACCCCGGTGCGCGCGCAGGAAAGCGGCGCCGCCGCGGAAGTTCCGGCGGACCCGAGAACCGGGGATTCGGAACCGGCGGACGGAGGCGCGGAGCCTCGCACCCCCGAAACAGCCGATGACGCCCCGGAGCCGCCCAAAGACGAGGTCGCCGTCAGCAAGGACCCCGGCGGACTCGCCGCCGAGAAGCCGAAAGCACCCGCCGAGCAGCAGGAACCGGGCAAGGACGGCATGACCATTACGGCGACGAGCCCCGGCACCGAGGAGCCCGGTGCGAAACCGCCGCCCGCCGAGGCGCTCGTCAACGGCGAGACGCCGGAGGAAGAGCTGCAGCGCTATTTCGCCCTGTACAAATCGGCGATGGAGAACGAGGCCTACGCCGAGGCCGACATGCTCGCCAAGCGCGTGGTCGAGCTGTCCATCCAGCTCTTCGGCATCAACAGCCTCGACTCGGCGCGCGCGCTGACCAATCTCGGCATCGCGCAGCACCAGAACGAGCAGTACGAAGCCGCGATCGCCAACTACCAGGCGGCCATCGACGTCATCGAGCGAATCGAAGACCGGCTCAATTCCAACCTCGTCAACCCGCTGAAAGGCCTCGGTGCGGCGCAGCTCGCGTCGGGCCGGCCGGACCTTGCCGCGGAAACGTTCAACCGCGCGGTGCACATCACGCACGTCAACGAGGGCCCGCACAACCTCGACCAGGTGCAGGTGCTGGAATCGCTGGCCGAAACCTACCTCGCCGTCGGGAAGTTCGACGATGTGGAGACGATCACCGAAATCATCTTCGGCCTGGAAGCACGCGACATCGATCTCGAAAGCATGGCCATCCTGCCCGTGCTCGAGAAGCAGGCTTACTGGCAGCACCGGCTCCAGCTATTCGAAAAGGAGCGCTACACCTGGCGCAAGGAGATCGACATCATCGAGGAACATCGCGGGGACGACGACCTGCGGCTGATCGGGCCGCTGACGGGTCTCGGCAAGTCCTACCTGTACGTCGGCAACATGGATACGGCCTATTACCAGCCTACGGCCATCACTTCGGGCGAGGTGTACCTGAAGCGCGCCGTGCACATCGCCGAGGACAACCCCGATGCGACGTGGCAAATGAAAGAAGACACGCTGCTCGCGCTCGGCGATTTCTACATCCTCTCGGGCCAGGCGAACCGCGCGCGCCGGGTCTACGAAGATACCTGGCAACTCCTCTCGGCCGGTGAAGACCGCCTCGCCAACCGGCGCGAACACCTGGAAAAGCTCGTCGTCCTGCAGGACATCCACCCGCCGAAGTACGTCGGCATCGACGGCGAGGTCCGCGCCCAGCTCCCGGGCGACGACTACGAGGAAGGCAAGGTCGTCTTCGATTACTCGGTCTCGACGCGCGGGTTTACCGATGACGTGGTGCTGGTCGAAGCGCAACCGGCGGCCTTCGAGGAGATGCAGCGCACGGTGCAGAACGACCTGCGGACCCTCATCTACCGTCCGCGGCTGGTGGCCGGCGAAGCCGTGGAGACCGACGGGCTGACGTATACGCACAAGTTCTTCTACCGCCAGTCCGACCTGGAAGAGGTGAAGCAGCAGGCGGCGGGCGCAGCAGCTTCGGATTAGGTCTGTTGGCATTCGTCCGGGCGCCGCAGCGAACATTATTTTTTCGTGAGGCGCGCGGTGAGCGCAAGATACCGCTGGCTTGCGCGTGCCTGCTCGCCGGCTTGCTCCTGCCCGCGGCCGATCCGAGTGCCCGCTGCTCCGGCGACTGGATCTGCATCGAGGCCACGCGGGAAGCCGGCGAGGTCGAGCTCAGCGCCGCCAATCTTCGCAACCTGCCGATCACCTTTACGCTGCGGGTCCGGACACGGCACCTGCGGCCGGCCGATCCCGAAATAACCGCAACGCTTGCTCCGCACGAGAAGCGGGTCGTCCTGGTGCTGCGCGCCACGGATGAGGAGCGGCAAAGCCGCTATCGCATCGCTTACGACTGGACTGTCGGCAGCCGCGACGCCGTGCACGACGACAGCCACGTTTATCGCCTGCCTTATGCCCCGGGCCGGAGCTACCGCGTCCTGCAGGGGTACGGCTCCGGGTTCAGCCATACCGGGCTCGAGGAATTCGCCGTCGACTTCAAGATGCCGGAGGGGACGCCGGTGCATGCGGCCCGAGGCGGCATCGTGGCAAGAATCGAGGAATCGCATTCCCGCGGCTGCTGGGACGACGGCTGCGGCGATTACGCCAATTACATCGTGATCCTGCACGACGATCTCACGACGGGGGAGTACTACCACCTGCAGCAGGACGGCGTGCTGGTCGAGCCGGGTGAGCGGGTCGAGGCCGGGCAGCGGATCGGTCTCTCCGGCAACACCGGGCATACCACGACGCCGCACTTGCATTTCGCGGTCTATCGCGCCGTTGAATGGGGGCGGACGCAGTCGCTTCCGGTGCGTTTCCTGACCGCCGGGGGCATTGTCGAGCGCCCGCGGCGCGGCGACCGTTATCGCGTCCCCTGACGCGGCCTGACGCTTGCAATTTCCGCCTGAAGCGCCATATTGCGGCCATGCTTGCACAACACGATAAATCCCGGCTGCCGCCGGAGAACGAAACCCTGCCCGGCCGGTCGACCGCGATGCCGGTCCCCGAGAAGCACTTCGTCAACGGGCATCCGCTCACGCCGCCCTTCCCCGAGGGCCTGGAACAGGCGCTGTTCGCCATGGGCTGCTTCTGGGGCGTGGAACGGCTGTTCTGGGAAACCCCGGGCGTGTACACGACGGCCTCGGGCTATGCCGGCGGCGGCACGCCGAATCCGGACTACCGGGAAGTCTGCAGCGGCCGGACGGGCCATGCCGAAACCGTGCTGGTCGTGTTCGACCCGGCGCAGGTGAGCTACGCATCCCTGCTGCAGCTCTTCTGGGAAAGCCACGACCCCACCCAGGGCATGCGCCAGGGCAACGATCGCGGCACCCAATACCGCTCGGTGATCTTCACCCTGGACGAACAGCAGGAACGCGCGGCCCGCGAGTCGCTCGCCACTTACGCGGAGCGCCTCGGCCAGGCCGGGTTCGGCGGCATCACCACCGAGATCCGGCCGGCCGGGAAGTTCTATTACGCCGAGGACTATCACCAGCAGTACCTCGCGAAGAATCCCGCCGGTTACTGCGGCATCGGCGGCACCGGCGTGTCCTGCCCTGTTCCTGCGCGCGCGCAATGACGGCCCCCGAAAGGCCCAGCCGCGAAGAGGCGGAAGCGGCGGTCGTCACGCTGCTCGAATGGGCGGGCGAAGACCCGACCCGCGAAGGCCTCGTCGACACCCCGCGGCGCGTGGCGCTGGCTTACGAAGACTGGTTCAGCGGCTACCAGGCGGATCCGGTGCAGTTCCTCGAGCGCACCTTCGAGGAAGTCGAGGGTTACGACGAGATGATCGTGCTCCGCGACATCACCTTCGAATCCCATTGCGAGCACCACATGGCGCCGATCATCGGCAAGGCGCACGTGGGCTATCTCCCGAACAACAAGATCGTCGGCATCAGCAAGCTGGCCCGCGTCGTCGACGCCTTCGCGCGCCGGTTCCAGGTGCAGGAAAAGATGACGGCGCAGATCGCGCAGTGCATCCAGGACGTGCTGAAGCCGAAAGGCGTGGGCGTGGTCGTCGATGCCATGCACCAGTGCATGACCACCCGCGGCATTCACAAGTCGGGCGTCTCGATGGTCACGAGCCAGATGCTCGGGACCTTCCGGAAGGACGCGCGCACCCGCTCCGAATTCCTGCAGATGATCGGCCGGGACGGCGTGTAACAGCGACTACTGCCTGCCTGCAGGAGCCCGTCTCACGGGCGACCCGGCGTCGACTCCGCTGTCGCCCGTGAGACGGGCTCCTACGGGGCCAGACCCAGCACATCGAGCCCCTGCTCGAACTCGATGTCGACCGGGATGCCGGCTTCCGCCAGGCGGTCGAGATCGCTCCGCAGCGTCTCGCCGATGACGCCTTTCTCGTCCAGCAGCTTGACGGCGCCCGCGTAGTCGCCGTTCCCCTGCAGCGTCAGCAGCAGGGTCGAGAGGCCGGTCACCGCCTCCTGCATCCGGTCGAAGTCCACGCGGTAGCGGCCCGATGCCGCATCGCGCACGATAGCGCCCCGGTCGGCGAAGAAGTTGAAGCGCACCATGTTGGCCCGGCCGTGCGCGTTGCTGGCGCCGAAACGGATGCTGCGGAAGATGCTGGCGACGAAGGTCACGTAGTTGTCCCTGAGGTCGATCTCGCCCATTTCGCCCTTCTCGTGCAGGCGCGCGATCATGTAGAGGCCCAGGATGTCCGCCTTGCCTTCCTCCATGGCGCCCGCGACGTCGAGCAATGCCTCGCGTACCGTGCCCTTGCCGTTGATCGTGTTCTTGATGCCGAGCCCGTGCGCGACTTCGTGGAACATGGTGTTGGCAAAGAAGGCATCGAACGTCACGTGCGGCCTTTGCTCCGGGACGATCAGCATGTCGGCGATGGGTACGAGGATCTCGTCGAATTTCGCCCGCATGGCATTCTTGATCTGCAGGCGCCGCGTGCCTTTCCGGAGCTGCACCTCTTCGTCGTTCGGCAGGTTGATCGCGATGGTCTTGGAACCCGCATTGCCGTGGCCGGCGTAGTAGACGGCGTCGTAGGCATTGAGATCGGCGTCCGTGCCGGGCGTCTCCGCCTTGAGCTCCTCGGGCACCGGCAATCCCTGCTGCAGCTCGGGCAGGAACTCGACGAAGCGCGCGAGCTCCTGGCTCCACTCCATGTCCTTGACCAGGACGAACGACTCGTACGCGGCCTTGTAGCCGAAGAGCTGGTCCTCGTAGGTCTCGATCGGGCCGATGACGAGCTCGATCGGGTTCGTCTTCACGTCGAGCCACGCCAGGTCGCTCGGCTGGTAGACATCGGTCACGAGAGCGTCGGCGCGCAGCCGCAGGTACCCGGCGAAGCCCTCGTGCTCGGCGAGGTCGGCCGCCTGGCGCAGCAGCTCCGCCGCCCTGCCAAGCTCCTCGGCGTAAGCATCGTGGTACGGAACGGCAATCAGCTCGCCCGCTTCATTGCGGCGAATGAGCGTGTAGAGGCTCGTTTTGCCGGGGAGCTCGGCGGCCTCGAACTCTTCGCGGGTCATGTCCCCGGGGTAGAAGTTCGCGCCTGCGGGCTTCTCGCCGTACCCTTCGATGAAGGGGCGGTCGTTCGTGAGGCGATCCCAGGGACCGTAGTTGATGCGCGCGTAGTGGCGCGTTGCCGCATCATCGATCGACTCCAACCAGGCTTCGTGGCCGTCCCGGAACGCCTGCTGCCAGAAGAGATCGTCCATGATCTGCGAGGCCTGGACGAGCAGCACGAGCATATCCCGTTGTGCCTCGCTCAGGTCCGACAGGTCCGCGGTCAGCACCACGTTCGCGTACGCTTCCGGTCGCGGCGGCACGAGGGCAGCGTCCGCGCTCGCCGGCACGGGGGCCTCGGCGGCCGGCGGCGTTTCCGCGGCGGGGGGCGCGCCTTTCGGCGGGCTGCAGCCGGCGAAGCAGGCAGCGCACAGGAACAGCGCATGAAAGCGAGGGCGAAGCAGTTTGCGGACGGTGCTCACGACGGAATTCCCCTGGGGCCGGCGAGGCGCGCCATTATGGCACAGCCGCCGGCCGTGATTCCGGTGCCCCCGGGCCGCGGTTCAGCGGCTGCAGGAGCCCGTCCCACGGGCGACACGGCGGTCGACGCGCAGTCGCCCGTGGGACGGGCTCCTACAGGTCCACGATCTGGACGTCGGAGGGCAGCACCTCGGCGCCGAGGAAGGCCCCGCCGACGCGGGCGAACCGGCTCGCGCCGTCCGTCGCCAGCAACTCGAGCCTGCCGGCCGCGGACGGGTTCAGCCATTGCCGCGCCTCGAGCAGCGCGGCCACCGCCTCGGCGGTCGTGCCGGCCGAGTCGACAATGCTGACGCCCTCGCCCGCGACGATCCGGATCGTGTCGCGCAGCAGCGGGAAATGCGTGCACCCGAGAATGATCGAGTCCGGCCGCCAGCCGCCCGCGCCGTCGCGCTCGAGGAAGCGCCCGAGGTATTGCCGGACGATCGCCTCGGCGATGCCGCCGCCGGTCCAGCCCTCCTCCGCCAGCGAAACGAGCAGCTCGCACGCGAGCTCCCGCACGCTGGCCGCGCCATCCCGCGCCGCGATCGCGCGGCCGTAGGCGTGCAGCCCGACCGTGGCCTCGGTGGCGAGCACCAGGTGGCGTCCCGCCGGCGCGGCGGCAACCGCCGCGCTCGCACCCGGCTCGACCACCCCGAGGACGGGCAATGGCGCCCACTCGGCCGCGAGGTCCTCGAGCGCCACGGCCGAGGCCGTATTGCAGGCGATCACCAGCAGCTTGATGTCGCGCCGCCGCAGGTGCTCCGCCGCTTGCCGGGCGTAGCGCAGCACGGACGCTGCGCTTTTCGTGCCGTAGGGCAGCCGCGCGGTATCGCCCAGATAACAGAAATCCTCGCCCGGCAGCCTGGCCTTGAGCGCCTTGAGCACCGTAAGGCCGCCCACGCCGGAATCGAAAATACCGACCGGCTTGCGAGTGTCGTCGATCAAAAGGCGATCAAGGCCGGGCGGCGGCGCGGCGGAGCAGCGCTAAGCACTTAGCCTGACTTGACGAGGAACGGCGGCACGACCGGCTGCTGGTCGGCCGGTAGCGGCAACCGGTGCTGGCCGGGATTGTGCACGTTCTCGCGGATCAGCACGGCGAGGAGGTCGAGCATGAGCCGGCCGCAGAGCGCGGCATCGCGGATCGACATCTTGCGCACGGTCGCGCGGATCGCACCCTCGCCGTTCAACGGCGCAACGCAACGCATCTTCCGCCGCAGCTCGGCAAAGGCTTTCCGTGCCGGGGGCGGCAGCTCGCTCTCCTCGATGTTCTGCAGATTTTCCTCGTAGGCTCGGATAAGCCTCTGTTTTACATGACCGTCCGCCGCCATGACGGACACGGCCGCGAAAAATCGATCGACATGATCGGACATTACCACTCCAGCGTTTTGTTCTTCTGGGCCAGCCGTCGAGCGGCGCTCGCGGCTACCGGTACGCTTGCGGAATCACCACCTCCTGTGGCTCGCGGATCGATCCCCGCGTCGAGCGTCCGTGCGCATCTTCCGTAATCCAAAGCACCTGCGCCTCATTCTTATAACAATGTCGCAAAGCGTCCGCAAGTACGGCGGCCGGATCGGTTTTCCTCACGCCGAACGGCTGATCTCGATCGTCCACGCTGCGGCGTCCAGGCTGCGCTCGTCGCGATAGAGCGGCTGCGGCTGGCCGACGAGCCACTCGACGGCGAGCGTCTCCGCCATCAGGTAATCCCGGTAGGTGCCGAGGGCGGCCGCGACCGCCGGGGTGCCGCTGACGCCGAGCACGATCCGGTCGGAGACCTCGAGACCGGCCTGCTTGCGCGCTTCCTGCACGGTGCGGACCAGCTCGCGGGCCATGCCTTCCCGAACCAGCTCTTCGGTCAGCGTGGTGTCGAGAGCCACCAGGAAACCGCTGTCCTCGCTGCAGGTATAGCCTGCGGCGGAGTGTGTCTCGACCAGCACGTCCTCCGGACCCAGCCGCACCGTTTGATTACCAGCCGTGATCTCGAACGCTTCGCCCGCCGTCACCGCGCTCGCAATTGCGGCGCCGTCCGCTGCCGTCAGGGCGTCGCGGATCTGCGGCACGAGCTTGCCGTACTGCTTGCCGATCCGGGGCAGGTTCGGCTTGATGCGATAACTGACCAGACCCGCGTCGCGCGCAATGAATTCGAGCGTCTTGACGTTCAGTTCTTCCAGCACCTGATCCTTGTGGCTGTCGATCGCGCGCGCCGACGCATCGTCCGGCGCCCGCACCAGCAATGTCGACAGCGGCTGGCGCGTGCGCAATCCCGACTGCGCCCGCGCCCCGCGCCCGAGGCCGACCACCTTCTGGACGACGCCGATCTCGAACAACAAGGCATCGTCGTCGCGTGACGGATCCGCCTCCGGCCAGGCGGCCATGTGCACGCTCGCGGGTGCGTCCGGTTGCACGGTCTTCACGAGATTGCCGTACACGTGCTCCGCGAGGAACGGCACGAACGGCGCCATCAATCGGCACGCCACGTCGAGGCACTCGTACAGCGTTAGGTAAGCCGACCGCTTGTCCTCCGTGTCGCTGGACTTCCAGAAGCGGCGGCGGTTACGGCGCACGTACCAGTTGCTGAGCTGGTCGACGAGGGATTCGATGGCTTCGCCCGCCGCTTTGGCGTCGTAGCGGTCCATCGCCTCGGTGCCCTGGCGCACGGTGCGGTTCAGGAGCGCCAGTGCCCAGCGGTCGATCTCGGGCCGCTGTTTGACGGGCAGGTCCCGGGAGTAGTCGATGTCATCCAGGCGCGCGTACAGCACGAAGAAGCCGTAGGTATTCCAGAACGTGTTGATGAACGAGCTGGCGACGTCCCGCACGATGTCCACCGAGATGCGCTTCTGCACGTCGGGCGACAGCCGCGCCAGGAAATACCAGCGCAGCGCATCCGCGCCCACGGTATCGAAGACGTCATAGGGATCGACGATGTTGCCGACCGATTTGGACATCTTGCGGCCGTTCTTGTCGACGATGTGGCTCAGGCAGATGCAGTTTTTGTAGGCCACGCTGTCCGACACGAGCGTGGCGATCGCGTGCAGCGTGTAGAACCAGCCGCGGGTCTGGTCGATGGCCTCGCAGATGTAATCGGCCGGGAAGTGCGCCTCGAACTTGTCCCGGTTCTCGAACGGGTAGTGCCACTGCGCGTACGACATCGCGCCCGAATCGAACCAGCAATCGATGACTTCGGGAACCCGGCGGTACGTCTTGCCGTCCTTCTCGAACGTGATGTCGTCGACCGCCGGCCGGTGCAAGTCGAGATCGCTCAGAGATCGGCCGCAGAGCGCTTCGAGCTCCGCCACCGAGCCGATGCAGAGGTAGTTCTGCTCGTCGTCCACCCACACCGGCAGCGGCGTGCCCCAGAAGCGCTCGCGTGAGAGCGCCCAGTCCACGTTGTTCTCGAGCCAGTTGCCGAAGCGGCCTTCGCGAATGGTTTCGGGGATCCAGTTGATCGTCCGGTTCAGCTCCACCATGCGGTCTTTGCGGTCCGAGGTGCGGATGTACCAGGCGTTCTTCGCGTAGTAGATGATCGGGTCGCCGGTGCGCCAGCCGAACGGGTAGTTGTGGAGCATCGTTTCGGCCCTGAACATCAGGCCGCGCTGTTTCAGGATCTTGATCAGCGGCTTGTCCGCGTCCTTGAAGAACAGCCCCGCCACCGGCTCGACCACGTCCAGGAAATGGCCGTCCTTCCCGACCGCGTGCACCACCGGCAGGCCGTGCGCCTGCCCGAGCGCGAGATCGTCGACCCCGTACGCCGGCGCGGAATGCACGATCCCGGTGCCGTCCTCCGTGCTGACGAACTCACCCGGCAGCACGCGGAAGGCGCCCTCGGCCTCGACGGGCAGGTAGTCGAACGGCCGTTCGTAGGCCATGCCGACGAGCTCCGAACCTTTCACGATCTTTTCGACCTTGTGCTCGTGACCGGTAAGCACCGGCTCGCGCAGCGCTTCGGCGAGAATCAGCGTCTCGTCGGCCAGCTTCACCCAGGCGTAATCCACGTCCGGGTGCACCGCCAGCGACAGGTTCGCCGGCAAGGTCCAGGGAGTGGTGGTCCAGACCAGGAAACTCGTGCGCTGGGCGCCCGTGACCGGAAAGCGCACGTAAATCGACGGATCGCGCACCTCGCGATAACCGAGCGCGAGCTCGTGCGAGGAGAGCGTGGCGCCGATGCGCGGGTCGTAGGGCACCACCTTGTACCCGCGGTAGATCAGGCCTTTGTCCCAGATGTCCTTGAGCAGCCACCAGACGCTTTCGATGTAGCTGTTGTTCAGCGTGTAATAGGCATCGTCGAAATCGACCCAGAAGCCCATGCGCTCGGTCATCTTCTCCCAGTCGCCGATGTAACGCATGACCGACTCGCGGCAGCGGCGCGTGAACTCCGCGATGCCGATCTTCGCCTCGATCTCCTTCTTGTCGAAGATGCCGAGCTCTTTCTCGACCTCGTGCTCGACCGGCAGCCCGTGGGTGTCCCAGCCGGCCTTGCGCGGCGCGTAGTAGCCGCGCATCGTCTTGTAACGGGGAAACGCGTCCTTGAAGCTCCGCGCGAGCACGTGGTGGATGCCGGGCTTGCCGTTCGCCGTCGGCGGGCCTTCGTTGAAGCTGAAGCGCGGCCGTCCCTTCGATTGCGCGATGGTCTTCGCAAAAATACCGTGCTCGCGCCAGAACGCCAGCACCTCGCGCTCCAGCGCCGGTCCGTCGTAGCGCCCGGAGACCTCGTTGAATTTGCCTGTACGGCCCATGTACCTTTCTGCTTTGCCTGCCAAAAAAAAGCCCCGGACGCACCCTGTGCGTCCGGGGCGATTCTCCAATCCTCAAATCGCGGTACCACCCGGCTTCGCGGACATCTCACGATGCCGCCTCGACGAGCCCGGTTACGGGGGCTTAACCGGCCGTGCCTACTGCGCGGATCCCCGCGGTTCGGACGGCGACTCCAGGGTGATATTCAGCGGCTTCCGGCACGGGGCTCTCACCCTCCCCCGCTCGCTTGCGGCCGTCGCTCCCGGCCTGCCCGGACAATCCGCCTGTTTGTCCCCTTCAACGTCTTCGTCCGCAAATTATCGCCGAACCGCCGAAAAAACAAGTAGGAGCCCGTCTCACGGGCGATTTCGAGGAGCCCGTCTCACGGGCGATTTCGGCGGTTGACGCCGTTGTCGCCCGTGAGACGGGCTCCTACAGGAGGCGTCAGTGCAGCACCGGCGATACGGGCCGATCGCTCTCGTCGCCGAACATGACGCGATCGAACACGTTCACCAGCGCGTCCGTGTCCTGCGCGCCCATCACGAACAGGCGCCGGTTGACGAGGAAGTCCGGCACGCCGGTCACGCCGCTCTTGCGGATCTGCGCTTCCTGCGACAGGACGGCCTGGCGCGATTGCGCGTCGTCGAGCGTGCGCGCAATGGCCACCGCCGGCAATCCGCCGCGCTCGCCGAGCTCGATCAGCGAATCGCGATCCGCCAGGTCGCGGCCTTCCTCGAAAAAGCCCCTGAAGAGACTCTCGGCCACTCTGCCCACGGCGACATCCTCGGTCTCCGCGAGCTTCACGACCCGGTGCGCATCCAGCGTGTTCGGCATGCGCGTTATCCGGTCGAAACGGAATTCGATGCCTTCCGCCCGGCCGGCCGCCGCCAGCTCGTCCAACCCGCGCCCCCGCCGCCCGGAGCTGCCGGAACGGGACGCGAGGTATTGCTCGAAATCGATGCCGCCGTCCGGCGTCTGCGGATTGACGCGGAACGGGAACCAGCTCACGGCGGTCGGCCCGTGGACGGCCAGCAACGCGTCGTCGAGCCGCCGCTTGCCGAGGTAGCACCACGGGCAGACGAGATCGGCAATCATGTCGACCTGCAGGGTCGCGAGCGAGCTTCTGTCCTCGGGCCGCGGAACTTTGACCAGGTTCGGGTTCATCGTCGTCACATGCGCTCCTGTTGCGGACGAACGGGACAGGAAATGCGGGTGGAGGCCTCCGATTCAAGGCGGCCGCGCGCCCGATTGGGCCTCCCGAGGCAAATTCGCTGCAATAATCGGGGGCGCCGCGGGGTCTATAGTATTGACCCGACAAGGAGACCTACATTGCTCATGCGAAAACCCGCCGATATCAGGCCATCCGAGATCACCAGCAAGACGAACTTCCTGAACCGCCGCCGGTTCCTGGAAGCGGGAATAGCCGCCGGCGCGGCCTGCCTCGCGCAGCCGGCCGCCGCCGCGGTGGTACCCGCCGCGCGCGGCGCCGAGCTCCCCGGGATCGCCGCAAGCGACTTCAGCACGAGCGAGGAGCCAAACAGCTTCGAAGCGATTACCACCTACAACAACTTCTATGAATTCGGCACCGGGAAGAGCGATCCCTCGGAGTACGCGCAAACGCTGCAGCCGCGACCGTGGTCGATCGCCGTCTCCGGCCATGCCGCGAAAACGGGTACCTTCGATCTGGAGGATTTCGTCAAGCCCTACCGGCTCGAGGAGCGCATCTACCGCATGCGCTGCGTCGAGGCGTGGTCGATGGTCATCCCGTGGGTCGGCATACCGCTCGCGGACGTGATCCGGCAGTTCGAGCCGGCCTCGAACGCGCGCTACGTGTATTTCGAAACGCTGAACGACCCGGAGCAGATGCCGGGCGTAAGGATGCCGATACTCGACTGGCCCTATCGCGAAGGGCTGACGATCGCGGAAGCGATGCACCCGTTGACGATCCTGGCCGTCGGCCTCTACGGCGAAGTGCTGCCGAACCAGAACGGCGCGCCGCTGCGCCTCGTGGTGCCATGGAAGTACGGCTTCAAGGGCATCAAGAGCATCGTGAAAATGAGCTTCATCGAGAAAATGCCGCCGACGACCTGGAACATGGCCGCTCCCGACGAGTACGGCTTCTATGCCAACGTCAACCCGAACGTCGATCATCCGCGCTGGAGCCAGGCGCGCGAACGCCGGATCGGCGCGGGGCTCTTCGCCGGCAAGCAGCCGACGCTGATGTTCAAC
>DASSBS010000026.1:0-8842 GCA_035698445.1 Woeseiaceae bacterium | reverse complement strand
CTGGAAAGTCCGACCCGGCACCGCTGGACGCTGAATAAGTACGAAAGTCCGACCCGGCACCGGTTTTGCCGCCGAATGCCCACTATTGACGGCTTGGCGTGCGACCGGCCGTCTGCAACAATGTTCGACGTCGGGGGCGCCGGTCGAACCATGCACGATGAATTCAAAACAGTGGCCCTGCTCGGCCGGATCGAGGACCCGCGGGTCGCCGAACCGATGTCGGCACTGGCCGGGCACCTCGGCCGCGCGGGCGTGACCGTCATCGCCGCACCGAGGGCGTCGCTGCCGCCGCCGGTCGAAGCCGTCGACGAGGCGGCGCTCGCGGCGCGCGCCGATCTCATCGTCGCGATCGGCGGCGACGGCACCATGCTCTACGCCGCCAGCCTCGGGCGCGAGCGGGACGTGCCGCTGCTCGGGGTCAATCGCGGGCGGCTCGGGTTCCTCGCGGACGTCACGCCCGATGAGATGCTGAACTCTCTGGACCAGGTGCTGCGCGGCGAATACGTGCGCGAATCGCGCCTCATGCTGGCAGCGCGCATCATCGCGCCGGACGGGAACGTCAGCACCGCGATCGCCTTGAACGACATCGTGCTGCAGCGGCATGGCACGGGCCGCATGGTGGACTTCGAAACCCGCATCGCGGACCGCTACGTCAACACGCATTCCGGCGACGGGCTCATCGTCGCCACGCCGACCGGCTCGACCGCATACGCCCTGAGTTGCGGCGGGCCGATCATCGAGCCGGCGCAGAACGCGGTGGTGGTCGTGCCCATCTGCCCGCACACCTTGAGCGACCGCCCGATCGTCATTCCCTCGCAGCAAGCAATCGAGATCCGCCTGCTGGCCTACAGCGACAGCCAGGCGGAGGTGGTGGTCGACGGTCACATGCTCGGCGATCTCGAACCGGACGACCGATTGCTGATCGGCGAGGCGGATAAGCGCATCACGCTGATTCACCCGCCCGGCTACGACTACTTCGAAATCCTGCGCTCGAAACTGCACTGGGGCCGCGACAGCCGTGTGCGCGCGGCCCGGGCCGGCTGCCGGCCCGACCGGAAATGCTGAGGCGCCTGCACGTCCGCAACTTCGCGATCGTCGACGAGGTCGAGGTCGAGCTCGAGCGCGGCATGACCGTGCTGACGGGCGAAACCGGCGCCGGCAAGTCGATCCTGGTCGACGCGCTCGGTCTCGTGCTCGGCGAGCGCGGCGGCGCCGGGCTGACGCGCACCGGCAGCCGGCGAGCTGAGTTCTCCGCGGAGTTCGACGTCTCCGACCAGCCCCAGGCGCGCGAGTGGCTCGCCGGGCAATCACTCGACCTCGACGACGAGTGCCTGCTCCGCCGCGTGATCGGCGACGACGGGCGCTCGCGCGCATTCATCAATGGCAACGCGGTGCCACTAACGAGCCTGAAGACCCTGGGCGAGATGCTGCTGGACATCCACGGCCAGCATTTCCACCAGTCCCTCGGCCGCCCGGCGGTACAGCGGGACCTGCTCGACCATTACGGCGGCCTCCTCGCCCGGCGCGAAGCCGTCGGCGCGGCGTTCGCGGCCTGGCAGACGCTCACGCGCCGCCTGGCGGCGCTCGAAGGGGCCGAAGCCGACCGGGCCTCGCGGCTCGACTTGTTGTCTTTCCAGTCGCAGGAACTGGAAGCGCTCGATTTGCAGCCGGGCGAGCACGATGACTTGCGCGCGGAACGCGAGCGCTTCCGGCACGGTGCGCAGCTCGTCGAGAGCGTCACGGGTGCTCTCGGGACCCTGTCCGAGAACGACGAGGCCAACGTCCAGGCACTCCTCGCCGCGGCGGCGCACCGCCTGGAAACCGCGGCGGCGATTGATGCCCGACTCGAGCCGGTGCAGCGGCTCATCGAGGACGCCGGCATCCAGGTGGCCGAAGCCGCCGATGCTCTGCAGCGCTACGGCGAGTCGCTGGATGCCGACCCGGAGCGGCGCGACTGGGTGGAGGAACGGCTGGCCGCGGTCCAGGCGATCGCGCGCAAGCACCGCGTGGAACCGGAAGAGCTGCCGCCTTTGCGCGAGCGGCTGCTACAGCAGGTCGACGAGCTGGCCAACGCCGAGGCCACGGGTGCGCGCCTCCGCAAGGAAGCCGGCGCCGCGCGGACAGCGTTTACCGAAGCCGCGGAAGCGCTCTCGATCGCGCGCCGCAAGGCCGCGAACGCGTTTGCGGCGGACGTCACCGGCGCCATGCAAGGGCTCGGCATGCCCGAGGGCGCCTTCGAGATCGAGCTCAGGCGCCGCAAGCCGGAGGAGGCCGGCCCATCCGGGCTCGACGAGATCGCCTACCTGATCAGCGCCAATGCGGGCCAGCCACCGATGCCGCTGTCGAAAGTTGCGTCGGGCGGCGAGCTGTCGCGCATGAGCCTCGCCGTCCAGGTCGTCGCGAGTGACGGCAGTGCGATCCCGACGATGGTATTCGACGAGGTCGATGCCGGCGTCGGCGGCGGCGTGGCCGAGATGGTCGGGCGCCGGCTGATGGCGCTGGGGGAATCGAGGCAAGTGCTGTGCGTCACGCATCTGCCGCAGGTCGCGAGCCTGGCCGACGACCACTTCCGCGTCTTGAAGCTCTCCGACGGCAAGGCCACGCGCACGACGGTCGCCCGGTTGAGCGACAACGAACGCGTGGAGGAAATCGCCAGGATGCTGGGCGGCGTGAAGATCACGCAACGCACCCGCGATCACGCCGCGGAAATGCTGGCCAGCAGTTCCCGCAAACCGAAGAAAGCTGCCCTGTAGGAGCCCGCCGGTTTATTTGCTTTTGCTTTTCCGCGGCCGCACGTACAGCACCAGGCTGTGGTCGATCAGCTCGAAATCGTGCTTCTTCGCGATTTCGTGCTGCAGCCGCTCGATTTCTTCGTTGGTGAACTCGATGACCTGCCCCGTCTCCACGCACACCATGTGGTCGTGGTGCTTGCCTTCGTCGATCTCGAACACCGAGTGCCCGCCTTCGAAGTTGTGGCGCGTCACGAGGCCGGCGGATTCGAACTGGGTGAGTACACGGTAAACGGTCGCGAGGCCAATGTCCTCGCCCGTGTCGAGGAGCTCCTTGTAGATGTCCTCCGCGCTCAGGTGCCGCTGTTCGTTGCCCGCGAGAATCTCGAGGATCTTGAGCCTCGGCAACGTCACCTTGAGACCGGCTTTACGAAGTTCCTGACGTTGTAGCATCGCGAGGACCCCTCTGGCGGCGCACCTACCCCGGCAATGGCCAAGCAGGTATGATTCGCGCCTATTATACAGGCGGTGGGGACGCTCCACTATCGATCGCGCTCCCGGCGAGTGCCCTTGTAGCGCACTTTCGCCCTTTTATCGAGTCCGTTGCAGCATGCAGAAATTTTTGCTTGGCACGATGGTGCTGGTCCTGGCGGCAGGCGCCGGCGGCTGCGTCTACCAGCCCGCGCTATCGCAGGGCAACCTGCTGAAGCAGGAAGACATCGAGCAGCTCGAAGTGGGCATGACGCGCAGCCAGGTCCGGTTCCTGCTCGGCACGCCGATGATCGACGACCCGTTCCACGAGGAACGCTGGGATTACGTGTACTACCTGCGCATCGGGCGCGACGACCCGGCGTTCACGCGCTGGGTGACCGTCATCTTCGAAGGCGACACGGTCGCCGAGATCCGGAAGCACGAGAATTTCGACCCGGACGTGTAGGAGCGCACAGCCCGCGCGACAGTGGCGGCGAGGTTCGTGTCGCCCGTGAGACGGGCTCCTACGACGGACGTTTGCCCATCGACTTGCCTTTCGCTGCGAGCTCCCGCCGCGCCTCCTGCGGATCCATCAGCAACGGCCGGTAGAGCTCCACCCGATCGCCGTCGCGCAACCGCCGGTCGCGCTCGACCACCTGCCCCCACACCCCGACCGCGCAGCGCGACAGGTCGTGGTCCGGAAACCTGGCCGCTATCCCGGACTGCTCGATCGCCTGCGCCACCGTCGCACCCTCCGCGATTTCGAGGCCGAGCACTTCCTGCTGTTCCGGCAATGCGAACACGACCTCGACGTGCAACGCGCTCTGCTCCGTCACGAATCAGCCGTACACTGCCGCGGCGCGCCTGGTGAAAGCGTCCACGAGCGCCTTGAGCGTGTCCTCGAAAAAGCGGCCGAACATCATGTCGACGATCCGGCTGTCGAACTCGAATTCGAGCTCCAGCGACACTTCGCAGCCGTCGTCGGTTATGTCGCGGAACCGCCAGCCGCCGTCGAGATGCCGGAACGGCCCGTCGATCAGGGTCATGTCGATCGCGTCATGGGGCTTCAGCGTATTACGTGTGGTGAAGTGCTTGCTGATCGTCCCTTTGTGCAGCTCGAGGGTAGCGACCACGGTGTTTTCGTCGCGGCTTTGCACGGAGGCGTCGTTGCACCACGGCAGGAATTCCGGGTACGCCTCGACGTCGTCGACCAGGTCGAACATCTCCTTCGCCGAGTGCGGCACCAGCGCCGTGCGCCTCACCTTTCGCATGGGCCGCGATTCTGTCGGAATCCCCCATCCCTGACAACCAACTCCCGTATAATCGCGCCGCTCCACACGCCGCGTTCCGTTCCCGCCAATGAGCAAACCAAGCGACAACAAGAAGCCGTCCAGCACGATCGCGGTCAACAAGAAAGCGCGGCACGATTACTTCATCGAGGATACTTTCGAAGCCGGGCTTGCGCTCGAAGGCTGGGAAGTGAAAAGCCTGCGTGCCGGCCGGGCGCAGTTGACGGAAAGTTACGTGCACGTCCGCGACGGCGAGGCCTGGCTGCTCGGCGCGCACGTGACGCCGCTGAACACGGCTTCGACGCACATTCACCCGGACCCCACGCGCACCCGCAAGCTCCTGCTGCACCGCCACGAGCTCGACCGGCTCGTCGGGGCCGTAGAGCGGAAGGGCTACACCCTGGTGCCGCTGAACCTCCACTGGAGCCGCGGCCGCGCCAAGCTGGAAGTCGGGCTCGCCAAGGGCAAGAAACAGCACGACAAGCGGGCCACGACCAAAGAGCGCGACTGGCAGCGCCAGAAAGCCCGCATTCTCAAGTCCTCGAACCAATGAAATAAGGTACTTACTGGCGTTTCTTAAAGCGAATTACCTGTATCCATTTCGGTAGCAAGCGAGTCACGCCAGCGCATTGCCCTCCACTTTCTCGTCCAGCGGAATCCCGGTCATCTGGCTCAGGGCCATCAACGCCTCCCGCGCGGTCTCCTGCCCCGGCAGGTTGTGCCCGATCTTGAGCGCCCTGCCCCCGCTGGTCAGCGCCTGCAGTTTGAAATAGACCGTGTGCTTGCCGCCGTTGGACGAGCTGTAGCTTTGCTTCAACGTGAGGCCGGAGATCTCGTCGCGGGGCACGCTCGTCCCGCCGGCCGGCACCCCGATGAGGCGCCGCCGGATCTCGAGGTGCGTGTGATCAATGCGCACGCGCAAGCTGACCAGCAGGTTGTACAGCGAGGCCAGCGCGATGCCGCCGCCGATGGCGCCGAAGATCAGGCGCATGACGATGGGCGCATCCGCGACGAGGAGGCCGAACCCGAAGAACGCCGACCCGAAGAGGAAGCCGGCCACTTTGCCCCCCGGGTGCCGGAATGCCGGGTAGTACAGCTCGATGCCGCCCGGCACCTGCCGGATGTCCAGGACGTGGTCGATCGAGCACTTCCTTTCCTCCGCGGCCGCCTGGTGTTCCGTGCTCAGGCGCCGGAGCTCCCGGGCCGGAGCGCCGGTAGGAAACACCGGAATCTCGAAACTGCGATCGAAATCGACGCCCGGCAGGTCGGCTTCGATGTGCAGCCTCCACAGGTGATACGAGCTTTCGTCCTGGAGGTCCGATTCCGGCAGGCCGCTGTCCACGTCGAACAGGATCTCGAGCCGCGTGTGCTCGAGACGCGGCACAGCGAAGGCGGCACCTTCCGTCTGCCACACCACCCGCTCAGTGCGCCGGCGATTCTTGCGCGAGCCGGTCATGTGGCTGTAAAGGCAGGTCAGGGACGTGCGGAATGTCAGCTGCGGATCGTACGGCAGCCGTACGTCGACGGTGCCGCCCACCTGCCCTCCGATCGCGCCGGGGTAAGGGTCCATGTCGATTGCGGTGTCTCCGAAGCGGCGCCAGGCGAGCGTCTGCTTGATCACCCATGCGAGCACGCCGGCGCCCACCAGCGGAAACAGCAGGCCGAAGGCCGCTTGCCGGTTGCCTTCGAGGAATTCGAGCGCCGACACGACGCCGACGGGCACGGCGAAGGCATTCCAGATCAGCGCGAACAGCCACGTGACTTTGAGGCCCGTCCCGGCGCCGCTACTGATTTCCGGGCCGGCCCACTCGGACCGCAGCAGCCACGGCTTTTCGGCGGCGCCGGCCACGACGGTTTCCCGGCGCGGCCGGAGCCCGAGCCACACCAGCACTCCGCCCACGCCGGTGAACACCAGCCCCATGCCGAGGTAGAACGCCGCGCTTCCCCACTGGAAAGCCCCCCAGGACTGCGCGCGCCAGGCATCGGCGAGCAGAGGCAGGAGGGCAAACACCAGTATGGCAATGCCGCCGCCCGCGAACGGCAGGCCGAAGACGACGAGGAACCAGTGCCGCGCGGGTCTCGCCGGTACCGCGGGATCGCCCGGTTCGGCGACGGCAGCTTTCTCTGCTATTGCCATTTTTCCAGCCTCGCGTTGTAAAACGGTACCCGATGGTGCCGCAGGGCCGCGCAGCATTGCCCGGGCGAGGTTCTCAAAACGGGGCGGCGGGACCGGAGCGATGTCGGGGAATTGGCAAAACTCCAGCCACGCGCCAACTCGATGTTGAATACCAGCCCGGTAAGGCCTATGCTTCGGCATATGCTACCTGCTTGAGGACTCCGAAAGTGACCGACGCTGAACGCCGTGTCCGCTTGTTTCGCAATGGGCGAAACCAGGCGCTGCGCATTCCACGGGAATTCGAGCTCGAAGGGAACGAAGCTGTCTTGCGAAGAGAAGGCGACCGACTGATCGTGGAACCGGTTCGCAAAGGGCGGCTGCTTGCCCTTCTCAGCACCCTGGAGCCCCTGGACGAGCCGTTTCCGAATGTCGACGAAGACCTTCCCCCGCTGGACGATGTGGCGATCTGAACGTGCCGCTGCGCTACCTGCTCGACACCAACATCCTCTCGGAACTCGTCAGGGCGCCACAGGGATTGGTAGCCGAACGGATTTCCTCAACGGGTGAGGATGCCGTCTGCACCAGCATCGTCGTTGCCGCGGAACTTCGCTTCGGCGCCGCGAAATCCGGCTCCAGGAAACTCGCAGAGCGTGTCGACATGATCCTCTCGGCGTTGTCTGTTCTTCCCCTCGAGCCACCCGCCGATCGTCACTACGGCCGGATCCGCCAGCATCTGGCCGGCCAGGGCACACCGATTGGCCCCAATGACTTGCTCATTGCCGCGCACGGTCTCACTCTCGGTCTCGCCGTCGTGACCGGGAATATGCGGGAGTTCTCCCGGGTGCCTGGTCTCAAAGTTGAAAACTGGCTCTCGGACTAACCGGATATTGCTCGGCCGCGCACTGGAATGAAGCGCGCGGCCACACAGCACCCGGCGCTCACGCTGGTTGGCCTGCTGCTCGCCTTCGCCGCCATCGTCATGATCGCTGCCATCGGGCTCTACTACAGCGTGCTCTTTCCGCTGCTGGGGCTGCCTGTGAGCCAGGAAGCGGGGCCGCAACTCGTCGACCAGCCCATGTGGTTGCTCATGCTGCTGGTCCTTCGCGCGATGCTTGTAATTCCGCTGGTTGCCCATACACTACGCACACGGAACCGGGTACTGCCCGGCTCCCTTTGTACGGGGGCGACATGGCTTCGACGTGGGTCGCGAAACTCCGGGTGCATGCCGAGGGACAGATCACCTCGTAAATCCAGCTGTAAAACCTATAGTTGCCAACGACGACAACTACGCACTAGCTGCTTAAAAACCAGCTTTAGTGCCCTCTGACCGGATGTGCTTGTGCGTTCGGGGTTCAGGGGTCACCGACACAAGATCGCGGCAAGGGCATGCTCAGGGCCCGAACCGCTAAAACCCTTACTGAGCTGGCTGTGAGTTTTCCCTGTCCGTCGGGTAGCCCATAGCGAGATCAAAGGCGGAATAAGCATGTAGAGCACGGAGCGTAGGGCTTGCGGACGCGGGTTCGATCAACGCACAGGTCGCCTTTGCGGGTAACCGCAAAGTGAAAACGGGGCTCACATCGGCGAACCCTGACGGCGCATCCGAAGGAACGGATGCGGCATGGCAACGCCGAGGGGTAGCAAGCGGGCCAACCGCAGGGCTGCCCTGTAGAGACTCATAGGCTCGCCGGGCAATTCGATTGCCGGGCGGGTACTAGGATCCGGTCGCTAGACCGGATAAGACGCCCCGCACCCGGGAAATCGGGTGAAGGCATAGTCCAGGCCGCATCGAAAGATGCGGAATCACTGTCCCGCCGCCTCCACCATTTTGTGAGCCCCGACAGGGAATGTCGGGGCCGCCCGCCGGTGCGGATACGGCGCTTTTTTCGCGTAGAGCGGCTCACCCAGCTCCACCTCGCCCTCCTCAGCATAGGCCAGGCACCTGGGCGAGTCGGCGCTCCGACGCTACCTGACTGCGATGCGCCGACGATCGAGCGCACCGTCCTGGTTTTTGTCGGCAATCCAGGTTCAGCGGATGCGCGGCTTCGATGCATCCCTACTTGGGTGGCTGGCTCAATCCTACGCTACAGCAAGCCGCGTACTAGTGGCCTGTAACAGGGGAAGCGGAAGTAGCTCGCGAAGGAATGGTGGTGGCTGGCGCCGGTCTGGAGCGAAGCCGATAGCCAGCTATCGGCTGAGTGAAGACCAAGCCAGGCGCCGCCAGGCCGAGCGAGGTACTT
>DASSBS010000025.1:0-2539 GCA_035698445.1 Woeseiaceae bacterium | reverse complement strand
AACAGGCTCTCGCCCGCCGCAATGCCGCGCTGCAGCGTCGCGTTCACGTTGGTGATGCGCCTGAGCGGCTGCAGCATCAGCATCATGGCGCCGAAGAACGCCATGAAGTTGCCCGGGGTCAGGTTGCCGTCCACCGATTCCTTGCCGGCGATGTAGATCACGACGGCCACCCCGATGCCGAAAATCACCTGCGTGACCGCGACGCCGAGCGAGCGCGAGCGGATCAGTTTCAGGTTCTGCCGGCGGTTGCGCTCGTCGACCTCGATCAGCCGGTCCTTTTCGTAATCGTAGCCGCCGAAGATCTTGACGATGCGATTGCCGGTGAGCACCTCCTCCGACACCTGCGTCACCTCGCCCACCGAATCCTGGATGCGCCCGCTGTAACGCCGGAAGGCCTTGCCCAGCACCTGGATGATCACCGCGATGATCGGCAGCAGGACCACCACGAACAGGAACAGCCGCGCGCTCTGGTAGAGCATGACGCCGATGGCCGCCGCCACCGTGAGCAGGTCCCGCACCATGATAGTGACGACACTGGTCACCGACTCCGCCACCATCTCGACGTTGTAGGTGATCCGCGACAGGAGCGGGCCCGTCGCGCGCGCTTCGAAGAACTGCGACGGCAGCGTCAAAAACTTTTTGAACACGTCGCGCCGCAGTGAGCTGATGACACCGCGGCCGATCCAGCCGAGCGACATCTCCGTCGCGAAGCCCGCGATGCCCCGGCCGATGAAGATGCCGACGAACGCGAACGGCAGCCAGCGCACCGTTTCGAGGTTGTGCGCAACCAGCGCCTCGTCGGTCAGCGGTTTCAGCAGCGACACCAGGCCGGCCTCGACGGCGGCGGTCGCCGCCATGGCGATGACCGCGACGATGCCGATCGCGCGGTACGGCAGGACATATTGCCAGAGTCGCCGGTAGACCTGGGCGGCGTGCGCGTCGAGGCGGCTCACCGGCAGCTCGCCGTGTCGGCCGGCATCAGGGCCGGTCCGTCGGATCGTTGACCGTCGCGATGCTGATCCGCACGAATCCGAGCCGGCCCGCCACGTCCATGGCCGTCACCACGTCCTGGTGGCGCGCGTCGGCATCGGCGCTGATGGTCAGCGGCAGGGTCGCGTCCCCTCCCGATACCTTCCGCAAGCCGTTGCGGATCGTCTCCGGACGGTTGTTGATGAGCTCGCGGCCGTTGATCAGGAACGTGCCCTGCTCCGTGATCATGATGTCGATGCGGTCGGCAGTGGGCACGGGCCGCGCCGTGCTGTCGGCCTCCGGAAGCTGGATCGAAATCTCGGACTGCTTCACGAAAGTCGTCGAGACCATGAAAAAGATGATCAGCAGCAGCACGACGTCGATCAGCGACGTCAGGTTGACGTCCGGTTCGTCCCGCGGCCTGACGGAGAGCTTCAACTGCCGCCTCCCGCTTGCCGCCGGTGCAGCGCCTCGACCAGCTTGATCGCTTCTTTCTCCATGTCCACCACCAGCGTGTCCACGCGGTTGCGGTAGTAGCGGTAGCCGATGAGTGCCGGAATCGCGACCGAAAGTCCGGCCGCCGTCGTGATGAGCGCTTTGGCGATGCCATCCGCCAGGATTTCCGGGTCACCCACCCCGTGCGCGGTGATCGCCGCAAACGCCTGGATCATGCCGAACACCGTGCCGAGCAGGCCGAGCAGCGGCGACACGGCGGCGATCGTGCCCAGCGTGTCGAGGTAGCGCTCCAGCTCGTGCACCACGTGCCGGCCCGTGTCCTCGATGCTGTCCTTCATGATCGAGCGTTCGCGGTCGCGATTGATCAGCCCGGCGGCGAGGATCTGCCCCAGTGGCGAGCCCTGGTGCAGCGTCTGTATCTGCCGCTGGTCCAGTGCATCCTTCTTCACCCAGCCCCAGACCCTGGCCGTCAGGTCCTCCGGTAATACGCGCTTCTGCCGCAGTGTCCAGAAGCGCTCCAGGATGATGCCCATGGTGATGATGCCACAGAGGATGATCGGCGCCATCAGCCAGCCGCCGCTTTTTACGATCTCTACCATGGAGCTCCCGACCCGGTGAAAACGGAAATATACAGGGCGCAGCGTGAAAATTCCCGCGCAATCCGTACGGCTGCGACACGCGTCTCGTGGCTGTGTTGCCGTGCTCCGCGCGGGCCGAAATATTGTGGCTGCGTTGACGCGTTCGGCCGCACCGGCGGGGGGTGCTTGGGGGAATGGCTCCCTCCGGGCCCTGCGGGCCCTGCGGTCCGCTTTATTTCCCCCAAACACCCCCCGCCGGCACGGCCGCCCGCTCCTGCGTACCCTGAAATTCGGAGGGCCGTTCGTTGGTTTGGCGGGCGTGCGGTCGTCGAAGTCTGTTGTCGCCCGTGAGACGGGCTCCTACAGGTGCACGATCCGGTGTAGACATTATGAATGTGACCTATCCGTCCTCAACGGATCGTGGATTAAGCTGAGGGCGGTTAACGACAACGGCTCAGAGCCAGGCTTGAGGAGGATAGGTCATGGAAAAGTTTAGCAAGTACGTAGGCTTGGATACACACAAAGAAACGATCGCG
>DASSBS010000024.1:0-2358 GCA_035698445.1 Woeseiaceae bacterium | reverse complement strand
TGCGGGAGCCCGTCCCGCGGGCGACTGGATGCCGACCCCCGCGTCGCCCGTGAGACGGGCTCCTACAGCGGGTCTGTTCATGGATAATGCGGGAGGTAGAAACAGAGAGATTGCCAATGAGCGACCTACACCTGGGCGTCAACATCGACCATGTCGCCACCCTCCGCCAGGCCCGCGGCACCGATTACCCCGACCCGGTTGCCGCCGCCCTGATCGCGGAACGCGCGGGCGCCGACAGCATCACGCTGCACCTGCGGGAGGACCGGCGCCACATCCAGGATCGCGACGTCGAGGCCCTGCGCGACGCCCTCCGCACGCGCATGAACCTCGAGATGGCGGTGACCGACGAGATGCTCGGCATCGCCGCCCGAATCCGCCCCGCGGATTGCTGCCTGGTCCCCGAACGACGCGAGGAGCTGACGACCGAAGGCGGGCTCGACGTCGTCGCGCAGCCAAAGAAAATCGCGGCGGCGTGCGCGCAGCTCGGGGCGGCCGGCGTTCGCGTGTCGCTGTTTGTCGACCCGGATGCGCGCCAGGTCGAAGCGGCGGTGGCGGCGGGTGCGCCCGCGATCGAAATCCACACCGGCGCCTACGCGGATGCCGACGACGACCACCGCACGGCGGAATTCGACCGCATCGTGGCCGCCGCGGCGCACGCCCGCAAGCTGGGTCTCAGCGTGCACGCGGGGCACGGCCTGCACTACGGCAACGTGCAGCCGGTCGCGGAGATTGCCGACATCGTAGAGCTCAACATCGGCCATTCGATCATCGCGCGCGCCGTGTTCGACGGCATCGGTGCGGCCGTGCGGGAAATGAAACAACTGATGCTGGACGCGAGGGGCTAGTGTCCTGTCCCGCACATAAATGCACCATTTCGCTGCGTCTTTCTGCGCCTGGCGGCGTTGCGACTCCTCGCAATAGCGGTGCTATTACTCGTCGCCGCGCCTTGCCAGGCGCAATCCGCGACCGAAATGGCGCATTTATGCGCGGGACAGGACCCTGGTGATCTTCGGCGTCGGCACGGATCTCGTCGAACTGGTGCGCATCCAGCAGACCTATGAACGATTCGGCGAGCGCTTCGTCGAACGCCTGCTGATGCCGGAGGAGCGCGAGCGTTTCGAGGTGAGCCGGCAGCCGGTGCGCTTCCTCGCCATGCGTTTTGCCGGCAAGGAAGCGGCCGTCAAGGCGATGGGGACGGGCTTCCGCCACGGGATGTGGATCCGCGACGTCGGTATCCTCAACAATGACTGGGGCCGGCCGTACCTTATTTTTTCGGAGCGCGGCCGCGGAGTATGCGAACGGTTAGGGATAGGCGAGGGCCACGTGAGCCTGACCGATGACGCCGGGCTGGTTATGGCTTTCGCGGTCGTCATGCGGGCGGCCGGGTGAAGTCGAGCTTGTTTATAGTCAAGATCAATAAAACGACATAATGCATTGTTTTTCCTTTGATATCGAAACCGTGCCGGACGTGGAATTCGGGCGTCGCCTGTGGCAGCTCGACGGCCTGCCGGACGACGACGTGGCGCGCGCCATGGGCTTTTTGCGCCAGCAGGCGGTAGGGCACGAGTTCCTGCCGCTGCACCTGCACCGCGTGGTCGCCATCTCCGTCGCCCTGCGCACGGGCGACACGTTCCGCGTCTGGAGCCTCGGCGACCGGGACTCGAGTGAGAAGGAACTGGTGCAGCGCTTCTTCGACGGCATCGAGCGCTACGCGCCGGACCTGGTCTCGTGGAACGGCAGCGGCTTCGACCTGCCGGTGCTGCATTACCGCGCCCTCAGGCACGGCGTCCAGGCCCCGCGCTACTGGGAGACCGGGGACGGCGACCGCGAGTTTCGCTACAACAATTATCTCAGCCGTTTTCACTGGCGGCATCTCGACCTCATGGACGTGCTGTCGGCGTTCCAGGGCCGCGGCCGCGCGAGCCTCGACCAGATCGCCCTGCTGCTCGGATTCCCCGGCAAGCTCGGCATGAGCGGCGCGCACGTCTGGCAGGCCTGGCTGGACGGCGGCATCGACGACATCCGCAACTACTGCGAAACGGACGTGCTGAACACCTGGCTCGTGTACCTCCGCTTCGAATACATGCGCGGCAAGCTCGATGCGACGGATCTCGAACGCGAGCTCGAGCTCGTCAGGACGAGCCTCGCGTCAGCGGGCGCGCCGCACCTCGACGCTTTCCTCGCGGCCTGGGCGGCGGGCGGCTGAACGGCATGGCCTGGCGCGAACCGGAAACGGCTTGCATCGAGGCGGTCAGCCACGACGGCAAGGGCATCGCGGCTATCGGCGGAAAAAAAGTATTCGTGCCGGGGGGCCTGCGCGGCGAAACCGTGCGCATCCGCAGGCGCAAACGGCGCAAG
>DASSBS010000023.1:0-19321 GCA_035698445.1 Woeseiaceae bacterium | reverse complement strand
GACTCGCAATTCCTTGGCCGAGGGGATCTCGCCCTTGACTTCGAGAATGCCGGTCCCATGGACCAGACCGGTGACGTTGTTCGACGCATCCGGGGAGCGCACCAGGAGCTGTCGCGGCACCGTTGTGTTTCCAGCATGCAGCAGCAGGGACTGCTCGGGCGAGAGCGCCCAGCGATCGCCGAAGCGGTGATCGAGATAGGAGGCGCAGAAATCCCAAAACGACGCATACCAGGCCGTGCTGTCGCCGGGCTTTTCATCGGGTCGGGCAGGCACGTACCAGCCCTTAATGACCCGTTGTAGGTAGCCCGCGGCAAGCAGTCGTTCGCGGGCCTTGCGGTCGAGATCCCGGGAGCGGATCGCGACCCGGCCGTCATCCTGTAGTGCTTTGAGCGTCTGCAGGGCATCTGCCAGTTGCTTTTGCGGTCGCGCCATCGGTTCGTGTTACCTTTCGTCGTTTAGCGATCATTAGTTTATTATGTTTATCACAACTAGTTTATTGTGTAAACGGAAATTAGTTTATTTTGCTTAGCATCGCTAGTGTTTTCTGTTCTCCGAACCTGGAGCACGTCGACGCAATCAGAACCGCGCGGATGTGCCGCGTAAGAAGGAGTTGGGGTATCCGTACCATGCACCACGGCCTGCGCCGTGCTGCTCCAGATGCCCGGCCCTGGTCAGCGCTTTCAAATGGTCTTTGATCGTGTTGCGGTTTCCACCTGTCGCTTTTGCTGCCTCGGCCACGGTCACGCGGCCGCGTTCGCGACAGAGTTCCAGGATCTGCACTGAAAGTTCGGGCAGGTCGCCAAGGATCAGCCGCTCGCGCTCGATCTTCTTTTCAAGCCGCGCTTTTTGCTGCTGCAGCGCGCGCAGGAAGAAAGTCAGCCACGGCTGCCAGTCGGGCCTTTCCTTGCGCAGCGTGCCCTGCGTCTGGCGCAGGCTTAGATAGTAGGCATCTTTGCTCTGCTCAATCACACTTTCCAGCGAACTGTAAGGGACGTACTCATAGCCTGCCCGTAGCAGGAGTAGGGTCGTCAAAATGCGCGAAAGGCGTCCGTTGCCGTCCTGGAACGGGTGGATGGCCAGAAACACAGCAACAAAGACCGCGACGACGATCAGCTTGTGCAGATCGCCGTTTTCAAGATTTCCTCCCCTCCATTCGACGAGTTCTGTCATCAGGCGCGGCGTGTCAAACGGACTCGCCGTTTCAAAGACAATGCCGATGGTCTCACCGTCCGGCCCGAAGGCCTCGATATGATTATTGTGCGCCTTGTATGCGCCGCGATGGCGCTCGTCCTTTGACGAGATTGATGTCCTGTCCGGGGGAGGCGAGTCCAATTGGATGCATGGATGGACCAACGTTCAGACCGCCTGATGCGACGTAGCTGACGTCCCCGGACTTCGCCGGTCGTGCGACAGGCGGCACAATCGACAGGCCCGATGACTCGCCAACCGCCCGAACTTGATGTATAGGAGAGCCCACCATCGCCGTCGCCCGAAGCCCTGAATAGCGCAGTGATCCGTGCCCCGTACAGTTATCGGAACGATCCGGACGTCCCCGCGTTTCCGGATGACAAGCCGCTCATAATCTTTGATGGGTACTGTTCGTTGTGCTCCGGCTGGGCGAAATTTGTGCTGCGGCACGACCGGCGGCATCGTCACCGGTTGGCGACGGCACAATCGGAGCTGGGCCGCTCTCTCTACCTGCACTACGGGCTCGATCCGCAGGACTACCAGACGAATATTCTGATCGAAGAGGGAATCGCCTGGTTCAGGTCCGAAGGCACGATCCGAATGTTCGCCGGGCTTGGCTGGCCATGGCGCGCCGCGGCGGCCTTCCGGATACTGCCGATGCCGCTGATGGACCGGCTCTACAACAGCGTGGCGCTGCATCGCCTCCGCCTGTTCGGCAGGAAGGAGAACTGTTATGTGCCGGCGCCGGACGACGCCGACCGGTTCCTGTCTTGAGCGAAGCGCCGCGCAGAATCCTGATCATGGGCGGCTACGGCACCTTCGGCGGCCGCCTGGCCCGCCTGCTCGCCGACGAACCCGCTTTGACCCTCCTTATCGCCGGCCGCTCCGAAGGGAACGCCCGTGCATTCTGCGAGAAGCTGCCGCCCGGCGCGGCCCGCGAAGCGCTATCGGTGGATCGCGATTCCGACCTCGATCGGCGGCTGGCCGAGATTGCGCCGGATATCGTGGTGGATGCAACGGGCCCTTTCCAGGCTTACGGAGACGATCCCTATCGCGCGGTCAAGGCGGCGCTCGCGGCCGGCGCTCACTACCTGGACTTCGCCGACGGCTCGGAGTTCGTGCGCGGAATCTCGCGGTTCGACGAACAGGCGCGAAGCGCGAACCTGGTTGTTCTGTCCGGCGTCAGCAGCTTTCCGGTGCTGACCGCCGCCGTCGTACGGCATCTGGCGGGCGACCTGGACAGCGTCGATTCGATCACCGGGGGCATTGCGCCGTCACCGTATGCGGGCGTCGGCCTGAACGTCATCAGCGCGATCGCCGGGTATGCGGGAAAAAAGATCAAAGTGCGTCGCGGCGGCCGGGACGGCACCGCCTTCGCCCTCACCGAAACGCGCCGCTACACCATCGCGCCGCCGGGTCGCGTACCGCTCGATTCGACCGAGTTCTCGCTCGTCGACGTTCCCGATCTGCGGCTGCTCACGGACATTCGCCCGGAAGTTCAATCGGTGTGGATGGGCGCGGGACCAGTTCCGGCCGTTCTGCACCGAATCCTGCGCTGGCTCGCGCATGCCGTGCGTCTCGGAATCCTGCCGTCGCTGGCACCCTTGGCGCGGCCGATGTTCGGCACGATCAAGGTTCTGCGCTGGGGCGAGCATCGCGGCGGCATGTTCGTGGAAATCGAAGGCCGGCATACCGGCGGCAGGAGCGTGACGCGCTCCTGGCATCTGCTGGCGGAGGGCGACGACGGACCCTTCATCCCCTCGATGGCCATCGAAGCAATCATCCGCAGTTGGCTTGCCGGCCGAGGCCCCGAGCCCGGCGCGCGGCCCGCGCTGCAGGAGCTCGAGGTTCGGGATTACGAAACGCTGTTCGCCGGCCGGAGCATCCACACCGGATGCCGTCTTCCAGGGAAAGCGAATGAGGCGTGCCTGTACGCGCAATTGGCCGGCGATGCGTGGAACGGTCTTCCGGCGCCGGTCAGGGCCTTGCACGCCGCTTCACCGGAGATGCGGGCGCGCGGCAAAGCCACAGTCACACGCGGCACAGGCTACTTTGCGCGGGCGGCCGCCGGGTTGTTCAACTTCCCGGAAGCGGCGGACGACGTGGACGTCACCGTCACGATTCGGGATACGCCCGAAGGAGAGGTCTGGGAGCGGGACTTCGGCGGACGTCGCTTCTCCAGTGTCCAATACGAGGGGCGGGGCCGTTCGAGGTGGCTCCTGTGTGAGCGGTTCGGTCCGTTCGTGTTTGCGATGGCGCTGGTACGGGACGCGAATCGTCTACGGTTCGTCGTCAGGCGCTGGAGCTTCCTCGGCATTCCGCTGCCCCGATGGATGGCGCCGACCGGGGATTCTTGCGAATACGCCGAAGACGGAAGGTTCCGGTTTCAGGTGGAGATCGGCACGCCCCTGACGGGCGCGATCGTCACGTACGCGGGGTTCCTGGAGCTTCACTGACAGCAAGCCTGTGCTAATGTCTTCATCGTCGGCTGAGCCGCCGCATCGTTGATATACATAAAGTCCGGAAAGGGGCATGCGGTTGCAGGCAGAACTCCGTCAATGAACCGCAATTCCCGCATCTTCCTCGCCATTTTTGGAAGGCCATTTCTCCTTCGGCTCGTGTGGCCGCTTGGCCTGTTGCTCTTCGCGGTGTCACAAGCAGACGCGACCGTCGATTGGACTGCCGTCCGCGAGAGCCTTGCAATGCTAGAGCCGTGGCAACTCTCGCTCGTGATTACTGTTCTGTTTCTGTCCTGGGGCGTTTCGGCAGGCCGGGCCCTCAGCGCGGTATGGCGGCAACCGGTGATCGCATTCCTCGTACGACAACCCATGAGTCGCCGGGAGTGGGTCCGCTATCTGGCTCCCTCGCTGTTCGTGGCGTTCCTGCCGGTGACGGCCATCTGCTGGCTGGCACCGCAGTATGCCAATCCGATCGTCCATTACGCAGGCTTTGCAGCCTTGGCATGGCCCATCATTCTCGGCGGCTCGTATCGTGGACGTAGCGCGGCGAAATGGATTGCTCTTGGAGCGGCTGCATTGGCAACGTTGACGTTTGCGTACGCCTATAAGCCTGCGACGGCTTACCTGGCCTTGATGATCGCGGTTCTTCTGATCCCGCTGAGTGTCTCTGCGATACGGGAGCAGGTTGCCGGCTCCCGTCAGATCCATTCGGCACGGCTCGCCAGCATCAGCCCCGTCTTCGCAATTGTCCGCCGCGACCTTCTCTACCTGCGGCGCATGCAGAGAAACGGCTTGTTGGGGTTGGCCTTCATGGCCGCCCTCGCGGCATTGATGATGTTTGCCTTGCGCGTAAACGGCAACGCGGCGGGTGGTGAAGCCTTTGACCTTGCATGCGGGCTGCTGGCCCTGGCGGTGGTGCCGGTGTTCGAGATTCTGGAGCGTACAAAGAAAGAACTGGGGCCGGCATTCATGCGATTACGCTGGCCGATTGACCATCTGGATCGTGGTCTCGCGTTGGTGTGTCTGATCTTCGTGCTCATGGGGCCGGCCTTGATCACCATAGCGGCCACGGGATCTACGATGGGTCCGGGGTATTTGGCGCTTTTCATGCTTTATGGCGCAAGCGCGCTTACATGCGTTGGCGCCCTGTTTTCGTTGTTCCTTGCGGACCAGGTTGCCTCGACAGGGTGGGGTATGCTGGTGCTCCTTGTGCATGCGGTATTGGCAATTGCCCTTTCGCCCCTGGTCTATGGGGCTACGGCAGCGATCGCAATACCGGCCGGTTTCCTGCTCACGTTGCGCGGCCTCCGAAAGTTCACTCACAGGATGGAAACGGCAATCATTGAGCCCTCTGCTTGAAGTTCGGGAGCTGGTCGTAACGTTCGGCACGACATTCTCGGTCGGGCCCATGAATCTCGTTGCAAGTCGCGGAATTATCCACCTGGAGGGTCCGAACGGTGGGGGAAAGACGAGTATTTTGCGAGCGATGAGCGGGGAACTGCCGCCCTCCCACGGCAGCGTGTCGGTGAACGGGCAGGATGTGTACACGTCGGTGGCCGCGCGGCGCGATCTGGCATTTGTCCCGTCGATCCCGGAGTTGCCAGAGTTCCTGACGGTGAGCGAGGCCTGTGAATTTGCCGCATCACTGCGTGGCGCGCCCGACTGGGACGGCGAGCCCTACCGAGAGGCCATGGGACTGGATCCGGGACTGCGGCTCGGCCATGCAAGTGCCGGACAGCGGCGCAAAGCCGAGCTCATGTGCGCCCTTGCCGGCGACCCGGCGATACTCCTCCTCGATGAGACATTTGTTCACCTGGACGAAAGAAGCGCGGCTCAGCTCACGGAATGGGTGAGCGAATGGTCTTTATCGCGCGTCATCGTTCTGACGCACCACGGTGTGCCGCCCGTTTCGGTGGACGAGGTTTTGCATGTGTCAGCGGGGAATGCTGTTGTGAATCGCGACGACGTGTGATCTCCTGGCGATCTCCGCCGAGCAAGATCCGGCGGGAACGATTCCAAGCTGTTCTTGTTGTCATCCCCTGGCACGTCTGCTGGAATGCAGCATCTGCATATACGCACTAAGGAACCATCATGATACAGGCGCTTCACCGTGCGCTGCTGTGCGCCTCCGCTGCTGCCGTGATCCTCGCCTTCCCGTCGGCCGCCCTGCCCGACGAAGGCATGTGGACCATCGACAACTTCCCGGCCGATGCCGTCGCCGAGAAATACGACGTCGAAATCACCGACGAGTGGCTGCATGCCGCCCAGCTATCGACCACCCGCCTGGAAAACGGCTGCACCGGCTCCTTCGCCTCGCCGAACGGGCTGATCCTGACCAACAATCACTGCACCTGGGGCTGCATCAGGAATCTCAGCAGCGACCAGCGGAACCTCTCCAACGAGGGCTTCTACGCCAGGTCGGCCGAGGAGGAGCTGCGGTGCCCCGGCCAGCAGGTCTCCGTGCTCGTGGCGTTCGATGAGGTCACCGACGAGGTCGCCGAGGCCACCGCCGAGCTCCCCGCCGCGGAGGCCAACGAGGCCCGCAAGGCAGCCCTCACCCGGCTGGAATCGGCCTGCGAAGAAGCCTCCGGCGGCGAGCGGCACTGCGAGGCGGTCACGCTCTACGACGGTGGCCAGTATTTCATCTACGAGTACAAGCGCTATAACGACGTCCGGCTCGTGTTCGCGCCGGAACTGGCCATCGCCGCTTTCGGCGGCGACCCGGACAACTTCAACTTTCCCCGCTGGTGCCTGGACATGTCGTTCCTGCGGGCCTACGAGAACGGGAAACCGGCCGAGACGCCGAACTACCTGGAGTGGCGAGGCACGGGACCGCGGGCGGGCGATCCCGTTTTCGTCGCCGGGCACCCGGGCTCGACCGATCGGCAACTCACGATGGCGCAGCTCGATTTCCTGCGCGACGTCGCCTACCCGAACTGGCTCATCCGCTACTCGGAACTGCGCGGCCGGCTGCTGGCCTGGGCCGATACGAGCGACGCGGCGGCCCGCGCCGTGCAGCAACGCATCCTCGGCATCGAAAACGGCATCAAGGTGCGCCGCAACCAGCTCAAGGCACTGCTGAACGACGAGATGATGGCGCGGAAGGCCGCGCAGGAACGGGAGCTGCGCGAAGCCGTGATGGCCGACCCGCAAATGGCCGCCCAATACGGCAACGCGTGGCAACTGATCGAGAAGGCGGTCGAGGCGCACCGCAACATGTACGAGGAGCACCTGTTCATCGAGGACGCGGCCGCCTTCAACAGCGACCTGTTCGACTACGCGCGCGATATCGTCCGCGGCACCGTCGAGCGGGAAAAGCCGAACGAGGAACGCCTGCGCGATTACACCGAGACCGCGCTGCCGCGGATCGAGTCGCAACTCTTCGCGGACCGGCCCATCGACGGAGCCTACGAGAAGCTGACGCTGGAATACTCCCTGGAAAAGCTGCGCGAGTACCTCGGCCCGGACAGTCCTTACGTCAAGCAGGTGCTTGGCGATGCGTCGCCCGAACAGCTCGCGGCGGCGCTCATCGACGGCAGCCGCCTGGACGAGGTCGACTACCGCCGTGAGTTGTGGGAAGGCGGTGTCGAGGCCGTCAAGGCCAGCGACGACCCGATGATCGAGCTGGCGCTGGCGATCGATGACGAGGCCCGCGCGCTGCGCGAGCGTTACGAAAAGCAGGTCGAAGCGCCCGTGACGCGCGGCGAGGAAATGATCGCTGACGCGCGCTTCCGCATCTACGGCACGGATACGTATCCCGACGCCACGTTCACCCTGCGCGTCACCTACGGCGCCGTCGAGGGGTGGATGGAAAAAGGCGAGCACGTCGAGCCGTTCACGCACACCGCGCGGCTGTTCGAACGCGCCACGGGCGAGCCGCCGTTCGCGCTGCCGGAAAGCTGGCAAAGGGCGCGCGAGGACCTGGACCCGTCGACGCCGTTCGACTTCGTGGCGACGACGGACATCACCGGCGGCAACTCCGGCAGCCCGGTCATCGCCGCCGACGGCGCGCTGGTCGGCGTTGCCTTCGACGGCAACATCCACTCGATCGCCGGCTCCTACTGGTTCGACCCGGCAGTCAACCGCACCGTTGCCGTTGACGCCGCGATCATGCTGGAGGCACTGGAAAAGGTCTATGGCGCCGAGCGCCTGTTGAATGAGCTGACCGTGGTGGAGTGAGCACGGGACCGGTGGGCTCTCACCGCCGCTGTCGCCCGTGGGACGGGCTCCTACAGGGGTGTTGCGGTTCGGCGCGTCATTCCGGTCAGCCCGCGCCCTGCGGTTCGACGCGTGATTCCGGTCAGCCGGCGCCCTGCGGTTCGGGCCCGTGGACGAACTTTGCGTATTCGTTCGGCACGATCGGCGTGCCGTGACGCTGGGCGATGACCTTGGTCATCTTCGCTCCGAAGAACAGGATCACGGCCGTGTAGTACACCCACACCATGAACACGACCGCGGAGCCGGCGGCGCCGTGCGCGGAGCCGACCGCCGCGCGGCCGAGATAGAGCCCGATGGCGTAGTTGCCGATCGTCAGCAGCAAAGCCGTCGCAAACGCCCCGATGAGCGCTTCACGCCAGGCGATCTCGACGTCCGGCACGTAACGAAAGAGCATGGCGAGCACCAGCGCGACCAGCGTCAGCGACAAGAGCGTGTTGGCGACCATGGTCAGGATGGCGGCGCCCGGGAACAGCGTCGCCAGATAGCCCTGCAGGCCGCTGATCGCGGCTTGCAAAACCAGCGACGCCAGCATCATGAACGCCAGTCCCAGCACCACGCCCAGCGATACGAGCCGGGCGCGGGCGAAGCCGACAACGGCATTCGACGGCGCCGGCTTCACGTCCCAGATCCGGTCGAGCGACTTCTGCAGATAGGCGAAGATCGTCGTGGCGCCGAGGATCGTGAGCACGAACCCGATGATCATCGAGATCGTGTTTTTGCCCGACGTCGCCGCATTCTGCATCACCGTCTGCAACAACGACGCGCCTTCGCTGCCGACGAGCTGCCGCGCCTGCCCGACCAGCGCCTCACGAACCTGGGCCTCGCCCAGGAGCAGACCGGCGGCACCGACGATCACGAGCAGGAGCGGGGCAATCGACAGCAGCGTGTAATAGGCGAGCGCGGCGGCCATCTCGAACGGGTTGTCCTCCGTGAACGAGCGGATCGTGTCCCAGGTAATCGAGCCGGCTTCCTTGATTTTGGCGAGCATGACCTTCCACTTCCGTGTCGAGTGCTCCCCTCGCGCAGCTTCCGCTGCAATCCTCGTGCCAATTGCCGGGCGGTGCCGTGGGAAGGCCGCCCGGGACGTGAGCTGGCGCCGCCTTCCAAAAATTACACGGGACTGCGTCTTTGCGTCCGGCCTCACCCGATACGGAACGGCCCGTCCAGCGCTTTCGCGATCGGCGGGTCGCGCCCGTAGACGTCGCGATAAAAATGCACGGTGCCGTCGGGGTCGACGTTCGCGGTCCAGTACAGCAGCAGGATCGGTAACGGCTCGGCGAGCCAGACCGTGCTCGTCTTGCCGCTCGCCAGGACATCGTCGATTGCCGGGCGGTTCCAGCCGTTCGGCCGGAGCAGAATTTCGGCGAGCTCCAACGGGTTCTCGACGCGAATGCAACCGTGGCTGAACGCCCGTTCCGTGGTCGAGAACAGCCGCCGCGCCGGGGTATCGTGCAAATAGACGGCGTGCTCGTTCGGGAAGATGAACTTTACCTGCCCAAGGGCGTTGCCGGGCCCGGGACGCTGCACGAACAGATACTGGAAGTTCTGCCGCGGCAGCGCCGGCCAGTCGACCGTCGCCGGGTCGATGCGCGCACCGGCACGATCGCGCACCTCGTAATCGTGCGTTTCGAACCAGTCCGCCTGCGCCTGGATCTCCGGCAGCAGTTCCCGGGTCGCAATGCTGTACGGCACGCTCCACGGCGGGTTGAATACGAGGTACTGCAGCTCGCCGCGAAACACGGGCGTCTGCTGGTAAGGTTTACCGACCACGACCCGGCTTTCCCAGACGATCTGCCGATCGGCAACGACGTACACGCGAAAACCCGCAATGTTGACCACGACGAAATTGCGGCCGAGCCCGCCCAGCACCCAGCGCGCCCGCTCGAGCGCCAGGCGTAGCTGCTGAATCCGATGCTCGGGCGGCAGGTTCAGGGCCGTCAAGGTCGCCGGCCCGAGCACGCCGTCGGCTTCGAGTCCGTGGCGGGCCTGGAACCGGCGCAAAGCCTGCTCGAGCGCCTCGTCCATCCCGGCCGCCGCCGCATACGGTTCCGCGTCGTCGAGATCGCCCGTGACGGCAAGTCGCTTTGCGAGCATCGGTACCCGTTCGTCCGCCTGGCCGCGCTTGAGCACGGGCCCGTCCGCAATCGCGGGCCATCCTCCGTCGGCCGCAATCTGCCGGTAGGTCGCCAAGGCGGCGCGCAGGCGCCGATAATAGGCGTCGCGCGGAATTTGCTCCGCAACGGATGCTTCCAATGACGGCGCGCCGACGGCTGCTTCGACCACCGTCAGCGTATCCGCCTCCTCGGCAGAGTCCCGGAAGTTCCAGGTGGCGTGCTGCCCCAGCGGGTCCGCTTTTCCGAAGCGCTGGTGATGGACGAGGCTGATCAGGGCATCGGTGAGCGTCAGTTCGAAGACTGCCCATTCCGCCGGAGTCATCGCCCCGCCGCCGCGCTGTTGGCGGCGCCATTCTTCGATCGTCTGCTGGTGGTAGTCGGCGGGATCGAGGCCGTCGGCGTACGCGTCGGCGATGAGCGCGGCGAGCGAGTCGATTTTCGCGGCGTCGCGCCACGCGGGCATGAAGCTGCGGCGTTCGTAGAACCCGGCAACGAGGTCGGCGGCCGCGATCCCGCTGGCGGCGGCGTTCCCGTTATAGCGGATACGCTCGACCGCGGCGCGTATCCCTTCACGCCACGCGGTCTCCTCCGCGGCCGCGGCCGCGGACGCCAGGACGAGAGCGATGGCCAAAAAGCGTACGCCAGTCATAGGTGAAAAACGGAACAGTTGCCTCGGCGCCATTTTCGTTATATTGATCCGGCCATGGAATCGGTCGTCGGCAGGGAAACAGCGGCCCGGTGGCGACGCCACCTGGCTGTCATGCCCGGCATCCTGGCTGCCGGCCTGTTGCTGTTGCCGGAACCTGCGGCAAGTATCGGCCAAAGAAGCCTGAGCTTCTACCACACGCATACCGGGAAGCGGCTGGACGTGGTGTATGCGAGAGGCGGCGAGTACGTCGAGTCCGCGCTCGAGGAGGTCGAGCGGTTTTTGTCGGACTTCCGCACGGGCGATCGCAAGACGATCGACCCCGAGCTCCTGGACCTGCTCTACGAGCTCCGCGAGACGCTCGGCAGCGACGGCACCTTCGAAGTCATTTCGGCGTACCGCTCGCCGAAGACCAACGCGATGCTGCGAAAGCGGGGCAGCGGCGTCGCCAGGAATAGCCAGCACCTGGCCGGCAAGGCCATCGACGTGCGGCTGCGGGACGTTTCACTCGTGCGCTTGCGCGATGCGGCGATCGCCATGGAACGGGGCGGCGTCGGTTACTACGAGGCTTCGAATTTCGTGCACCTGGACACCGGCCGCGTCCGCCGCTGGTGACCGGCCATCCGCCGGCCAGCGATTCGGCGGCGGCACCTCATCGCGATCCAGCCCAGCCCGAGGACGATCAGCGCCGCGGGGCCGAAGCCGCCACCGCCCTGGCCCACGGTCACTTGTCCCTTCGGCGTCGCCGCGCCGCCCGGGTCCTCGATGACGCCGTTCGGGCCGAGCGCCGCGTCGCCGTCGTTCGGACCGCCGTCCTCGATCGTGAGCTGGATGCAGAAGTGGCCTTGCGCCAGGCCCGGCTCGTAACTCGCGTCGCCCGGCGCCGGGCAACTGCCCGGTGCGCCCGCCGCCGAGGCGATGCTGTTGTTGTCGTCCTCGACGAAATCCGTCCAGCCGCCGTCCGGGCGGAACTTGCGGTACTCGGCGAATTCGCCGATGGCCGCGGCCTGCGGGATGACCACCTGCACGGCTGAACCGACGTCCGGCAGGTTCGTGATCGCGAAATCGTAGATGCCGCTCACGTAGTCGAACTCGTCCTGGCTGTTGCCGACGCTGCCGCCTGCGCCGTCGCCCGCGCTGGCGATGTGCTCGATGCTCACCAGCGCCGAGGCCGTACGCGCCGTGCGTGCCGTGGAGCCGAGCTGGAGGCGGATGCCGGACGGCACCAGCATGCGCGCGCCGCTTTGCACCTGCAGCTCGTTGCCGAGGCCTGCGCGGGCATCGGCATCGTCGGCCGTATCGGGCACACCGTCGCCATCCACGTCCGCCACGTCAGCCGCCGTGGCGCCCTCCAGCACGTTCACCACCATCTTCACCGTTGAGACGTCCGACGTATAGTCGCCGACGCGCCGTTGCACGGTCAGCACCAGCTCGTAGGGGCCGGGCGGCAGGGTAAGCGGCGAGATCGTGAGCGTGCTGGCGGACTGGCCGCCGGTGGACACTGCCAGCAACGCGTTGCTCGAGCCGCTCCAGTCATAGACGAGATCGCCGGCCTGGTGACCGCCGACGAAGGCGATAGCCGTCGCCGTGTCGCCGTCCGGCAGCAGGGCGTTGACGGAACCGATCTGCGCTTGCGTCAGCTCGATCCACGGCGCGGGTTGCTCGTCGTGGAACGGATCGGTGCCGAAGCGGATCTCGTCGGCATCGACGATGCCGTCGCCATCGCCGTCGCTGCTGCCGTCGACATCCTCCGCGCCGAGCCGCCGCAGCACCTCCTCGATCGCGTTGCTCACGCCGTCGCCGTCGTCGTCCGCCGCGCCGTTGGCGACCGGCGAGTTCGCGTCCAGCGTGTTCGAGCCGAGCGCGATCTCGCGGGCATCCGGCACGCCGTCGCCGTCGGAATCGGTCGTGCCGTCGATGTCGAGCCCGGCGAGCGCCTCCACGACGTTCGGCACGCCGTCGCCGTCCGAATCACGCTCGCTCGCCTGCAACGGGTTGAGGCCGAGCGCCACTTCGGCGGCGTCCGGGTAGCCGTCCCGGTCGCGGTCGCTGAGGGGCTCGACCGATGCGATCCCGAGCGTCTCCAGGTAGGCCTCGACCGCGTTGGTGATGCCGTTGTCGTTCTCGTCGCCCGCGCCGTCCGCGGTCGGCGAGCTCGCGTCGTTGGCGTTCGAGCCGCCGCCGATCTCGAGCGGGTCGGGCAGGCCGTCGCCGTCGAGATCGCGCCGGTCGTCGCTCGCGTCCGCGATGCTGGTCTGGGGGAGCCCGAACGTCGCGTAGGTGATGGTCTCCACGTGGTCCGCGGTGCCCCCGCCGTCGCCGTCGGCAAAGCTGTTCGGGTCGCCGGGGTCGGTGCCGTCGTCGGCTTCCACCGCGTCCGGCACCAGGTCGCCATCGGCGTCGGCGAATGAGCGGTTGTCGAGCGGATCGCTGCCCGCGGAGGCCTCGCTGCCGTCATTCACGCCGTCGCCGTCACTGTCGGCGCGCGCGGGATCGGTGCCGAGGTCCGCTTCCTCGTCATTGGTCAGGCCGTCGCCGTCCACGTCGCCTTGCGGGCCCCCGCTGTCGTCGGCGTCGAGGTAGTTGGCGATGCCGTCGCCGTCGACGTCGGTGGGAGCGGTGGCGGGATTGCCGTCGCCATCGTCATTGGCGTCCTCCTCGAGGGTCGGACGGCCGTCGCCGTCGTCGTCGGTGTCCACGTAATCGGGCGTGCCGTCGCCGTCGGTGTCGCGGTCCGGCGCGGCCTCGCTCGCGGTCGGCACGCCGTCGCCGTCGTCGTCCGGGTCCTGGTCGTTGGTCAGGCCGTCCTCGTCGCTGTCGATGCAGACGACGATGAGCGGGCATTCCTGGCGATTGGTGAGGCCGTCACCGTCGTCGTCGGAGTTGTCGACGTCGGCGCTGGCGATGGACACGCTGGCGCTGGCCGGCGAGCCGATCGGCGCGCCGGCGTTGTTCGTGTCGGTCAGCGTCACGATCACGGTTTCGTTTTCTTCAACGAGGTCGTCGGCCACCGGGTTGATCGTGATCGACGTCGAGCTCGAGCCGACCGGGATGGTCGCGGTGCCGCTGAGCGCCGCGTAATCCGTTCCGGGCGTCGCGCTGCCGCCGACGGAGTAGCTCACGGTCAGGTTCGCGCCCGACGCGTTGCGGGCACCGAGCGACACGTCGATGCGCCCGTTGGCGCCGGAGTCTTCGTCGGCGTTCGCGGCGTTCGACGCCGTGACGGCGTACGAGCTGTCCGCGATGGTAACGGTGGCGGACGGTTCCACGATGACGACGTCGCCGGCGACGCCGCGCAGGGTGACGGTGACGTTCTCGCTGCCTTCCAGGGCGTCATCGTCGCCGGGCACATTGACCGCAACGGTGGCTTCCGGCTGGCCGGCACCGAGGCTGACGCTGCCGGAAAGCGCGCTGTAGTCGTCACCCGGCGTAGCGCTGCCGCTGACGGAGTAGGCGACCTCGATCGCCCGGTCCGCGTTGCCGCCCACGCGCTTGACGACGAATTGGCCCGGATCGCCGGGCGTTTCGGCGGCGCTCGCGTCGGCAGCGACCACCGACACCTGGACTTCGGTGCTGCCGCCGCCGCCGCCGTCGTCCTCTTCGTCGTTATCCGCGATGGTCACCGTCGCGTTCGCGGGCGAGCCCACGCTGACGGCGGCGGTGTCGGTGCCGGTCAGCGTAATGACGACTGTCTCCTCGTCTTCCACTTCGTCGTCGTCGACCGGCGCGATCGCGATCGATGCGGAGCTCTCGCCGGCGGCGATGCTGGCCGTGCCGCTCGGCGCGGCGTAATCCGCGCCGGGAGCCGCGCTGCCGGTGAAGGTATAACTGACATTGAGGGCGCCGCCCGACTGGTTGGCGGCGCTGAGCACGACGTCGACGCGCCCCGCCGCGCTGCTCTCTTCGGCGGCATCCGCGCCGTTCGAGACGGTGACCGTGTACGTGCTGTCGTGGATCGTGACCGTCGCCGGGCCGTCGGCGACCGAGACTTCGCCTTGTATGGCGGCCAGCGTCACCGTGACGGTCTCGTCGCCTTCGAAGATATTGTCGTCGCCGGGTACGCTGACCGGAATGGAAGCTTCCGGCACTCCGGCCTGCAGGCTGACGCTGCCGGACAGGGCGGCGTAGTCATCGCCCGCCGTGGCGCTGCCGGAAACGGAATAGTTGACGGTAACGGCCCGCTCGAGATCGCCGCCGACGCGGGCGACGGTGAACTGGCCGCCGTCGTTCGGGCTTTCGGCGGCGCTGTTGTCCGTCGCCGTGACCGATACCACGACCTCGGCCGCGCCGCCGTCATCCCCATCGTCGTCCTCATCGTCATCGGCGATGGTGAGGGTGGCGGTGGACGGCGAGCCGACCGGCACCTCCGAGCTGCTCGTCCCCGTCAGCGTGATTACGACCGTCTCGTTGCCTTCGACGAGGTCGTCGTCGATCGGCCTCACCTCGACCTCCGCCGAAGTCTCGCCGGCGGGGATGCCGACCGAAGCCGGCAACGTGTCGTAATCTTCGCCGGCCGACGCCGTGCCGGCGACTGAAAATTGCACATCGATTACCGCTGCGTTGGCCTCGGCCAGCGAAACGGTGAATACGCTTCCGCCGCGGGAGTTCTCCTCGGCGCCTTCAGTCGCGGTAACGGTGACCTGGGCCAGCGCGTAGGAAGGGGCGGCCAGGAAAACCAGGAGGGCGGCGGCCCGGCGCCAAAGCGGCGGGGCGGCTTCGTGAACCGGGGCGCGGTAAGCGCCGCCCGGGGCGGGAGCGGGATGGTGCTTCACGTTCTTTGTTCTCCAACTCGAACACAGGCCGTGTGCCCCCAGGCCGCTCTTCTGTCTGTTCTCGGACTGCCCCCCTGACGAAGCCTCTGCAATTCTACTGTGTACCGGCATTATAGATGCCCCGGCCGGCGCTTGCGAGCCGCGCGCGCAGGGCGCGAGCCGCGGTACGCGCTGGCCGGGGCAAACCGCTTCCCTTGCAGCGGCTTGGGTTTATACTCGGCGGCAGGTGTGGCGAGCGCAGGCAGGGTGATCCAGCCGACGCCCGCCGGCCAGTCGCTATCCAGGGGGAGTTCAGACGATGTTTCGCAGAAAAGCATTGAGCCAGGCCGTGCTGGTCGCGCTCTCCACGGGGACGGTGGGTTACGTTTCGGCCGCCGAAATCGAAGAGATCGTCGTCACCGCCACCAAGCGCGAGACCAGCCTGCAGGACGTCTCGCTGGCCGTGCAGGCGATCGGCGAGGAGCGGCTGGAGGAGCTCAACATCGGCAATTTCGACGACTACGTCCGCTACCTGCCGAACGTCAACGCCGCCGGCCGCGGCCCCGGGCAGTCGTTCATTTTCATCCGCGGCATGGCCACCGACTCGTCCGACCAGACCTCGGTCGAGATCGGCGCCCCGGTGCCGAACGTGGCCCTCTACCTGGACGAGCAGCCGGTCAGCTCCGGCGGCCGCAACCTGGACCTCTACGCCGCCGACATCGCGCGCATCGAAGTGCTGCCGGGTCCGCAAGGCACGCTGTTCGGCGCGAGCTCGCAGGCCGGCACCATCCGCCTCATCACGAACAAGCCGGTCTACGGCGAGCTGCTCGCGGGCTTCGATGCGAGCGTCAGCAACACGCACAAGGGCGAGCTGAGCAACAGCGTCGAAGGCTACGTCAATATCCCGGTACTCGACGACAAGCTGGCGTTGCGCGCGGTGTTCTACAACGCCTTCGAGGGCGGCTATATCGACAACGTGTTCGGCACGAATTCCTACTCGGCGGAAGACGTCGGCTTTCCCGAAGGCGCCGAATCCCTGGTGATCAACAACCTGCCGCTGGTCGAGGAGGATTTCAACGACACCACCTACACCGGCGGACGCCTGAGCGCCAAGTTCGCGGTCAACGACGACTGGGAGGTGACGGGCCAGGTCATGCAGCAGACGCTGCAGGTGGACGGCGTGTTCGACCATTCGCCCGAGCGCATCGCCGAGCTGGTGGATCCGCAGTCCGGCAGCCGCGTCGTGGGCGACCTGCAGGTGCAGCGGTTCTTCCCGGACCGGCTCGAGGACGAGTTCCAGCAGTATTCGCTGACGGTCGAAGGCCGCATCGCGAACCTGGACGTCATCTACGCCGGCTCCTACCTCGATCGCGAGGTCAACAACAGCTTCGACTACAGCGGCTACACGGAAGTGGGCGAGTTCGGGGCTTACTACCTGTGCCAGCCCGACTACACGTTCTGCGGCGACCCGACCCAGGCGATGATTGCCTTCATCGCGAACGACCGGACCACGCACGAGCTCCGCGTCTCCTCCTTCGACGAGGAAGGCATCGACTTCGTCGCGGGCCTTTACTTCGACGACATCGAAACCGGCGTCGATACCAACTTCTACGTCGCCGGCTCCACCGGGTTTTTCGCGCCGAACGTGCCGATCTCCACGGCGACCCACTTCAATCCCAACCCGCGGGCGCCCGGGATCACCTTCATGAACGACGCGATCCGCACCGAGGAGCAGTTTGCCGTATTCGGTGAGTTGACCTACAACTTCACCGATGCATGGTCGGCAACCCTGGGCGCACGCTACTACGATCTCGAAACGGCGCTGGTGGGGTCCTCCAACTTTGCCACCCTGGGCGAGGTGGACACCGACAACGGCAACAACTTCGACGCCTTCTTCGCCGGCGACCTGCCGCTGAAGGAAGACGACGTCATCGTGAAAGCCAGCCTGACGTATCGCCTGAGCGACGATTCCCTGTTCTTCGGCACGTACTCCGAAGGCTTTCGGCCCGGCGGCTTCAATCGCCTCTCCGATGACACGGGAGTGCCGCAGACGTATGTCAGCGACGAGGTCCGGAACTACGAGATCGGCTGGAAGACGATGCTGTTCGATGGCGCGCTCCGTTTCAACGGCTCCGTCTATCGTATCGACTGGGACGGCATGCAGGTCGGCATCACGGATTTCAACATCTCCGTGCTGACGTTCACGTCCAATGCCGCCGACGCCGAGATTGTCGGCTTCGAAGGTGACGTCCTGTGGGCCGCGACGGACAACTTCACGCTGCGCGGCGCCTGGTCGTACAACGACACCGAACTGGTGCGGGTGCCGCCAAGCGTGACGGACCTCGCCGGCGAAGGCGAAGACCTGGCGCTCGCGCCCGAGCTGCAGTTCAACGTGAGCGGCCGGTACCAGTGGATGCTGGGCGACTGGGATCCTTACGCGCAGCTCGTCTACGCCTACACGGACGAGCAGTTCAGCTCGATCGTCACGAACAACCGCTTCCTGCAACAGTCGTACGACACCCTGGACGGGGCATTCGGCGTGCAGATGGACAACCTGACCGTGGAGCTGTTCGGCGAAAACCTGACCGACGAACGCGCGGAGCTGTTCATCAACTCGCTGGATACGGATCTCCGGATTACCACCAACCGCCCGCGCACCCTCGGCGTGCGGCTGTCATGGGACTTCGAGTAGCAGCCCGTCCCACGGGCGACCTGCCTACCATGGTATCGCCCGCAATGCGGGCTCCTACTGCTCGATATTCCGCTGTATCGCCCGCGATACGGGCTCCTACTGCTCGATATGCCGCTGTAGGAGCTCGTCTCACGGGCGATCGGCCTTCACCGTACCACCGCCCGTGAAGCAATCCGCCTCCACAACCCCGGGAATCGCCAACGCCGGCGCGCGGCAACTGCTCGAAGCAGGCCGCCTGGACGAAGCTCTGGCCGCGGCCTCGGCGGAGGCGGACGCCGATCCCTCCAACGTCGAAGCGCTCTACCTCAAAGCCGTCGCCGAGCGCTACCTCAACCGCACGCAGGCGGCTCTGGAAACGGTCGCGCGATTGCAAGCGCTGGAGCCGCGCTTCGCCCGTGCCTACCAGGAGGAGGGGCACCTGCAAAAAGCCCTGGGCGATACGGCGCGGGCGGTCGCCGCCTACCGTCGCGCGGTGGAGCTCAACCGCGCGCTCATGGCCTCCTGGCGCGAGCTGGCGGCGCTGGAAGCGCACCGGGGCAATCGTGCCGCGCAGCAGGCCGCCCAGGCGGAATACGAACGGCTTGCCGAGCTGCCGGCCGAGCTCGTCAGCGTCACGAGCCTCTTCCAGGAGGGGAAGCTGTTCCAGGCGGAGAATCTTTGCCGCGATTTCCTGCGGCGGCACCCGCGCCACGTCGAAGCGATGCGCCTGCTCGCCCGCATCGGCATGAAGCTCTTCATCTACGACGACGCGGAGTTCCTGCTCGAGAGCTGCGTCGAGTTCGCGCCGGACAACTGGCTTTGCCGGCGCGATTACGTCGAGATATTGCACAAGCGGCAGAAGTTCGAGCAGGCGGCCGCACAGGCCGCGGCGCTGCGCGATCGGTTCCCCGGCAATCCGGCGTTCGAGTTGAGCTACGCCAATGAATGCGTGGCGGTCGGCCGCTTCGATGCGGCCCTTTCGATTTACGACCGCGTCATCGAACGGCACGGCGAGCTGGAGCAGCCGCTCCTCGCGCGCGGGCACGTGCTGAAGACCGTTGGCCGGCTCGACGAGGCCGTCGCCTCCTACCGGAACGCCTCGCGCGCCCGCGCGGATTTCGGCGACGCGTTCTGGAGCCTCGCGAATCTCAAGACGTACCGGTTCACGGACGAGGAGATCGCGGCAATGGAGCGGTACGTGGACGACGGCCGGACGGCGCTCACCGATCGCTTCCAGTTGAGCTTCGCGCTCGGCAAGGCCTGGGAAGATCGTG
>DASSBS010000022.1:0-21780 GCA_035698445.1 Woeseiaceae bacterium | reverse complement strand
TCCGCCGGGACGTACACGGCCTGGAACGACGTGATCGAGCCCGTCTTGGTGGACGTGATGCGCTCCTGCAGGATACCCATTTCCGCGGCCAGCGTCGGCTGGTAACCCACGGCGGAAGGCATGCGGCCGAGCAGCGCCGAGACTTCCGTACCCGCGAGCGTGTAACGATAGATGTTGTCGATGAACATCAGCACGTCGCGGCCTTCGTCGCGGAACGCTTCCGCCATCGTCAGGCCGGTCAGGGCCACGCGCAGGCGGTTGCCCGGCGGCTCGTTCATCTGCCCGTACACCAGCGACACCTTGTCGATGACGCCGGAATCGGTCATCTCGTGGTAGAAGTCGTTGCCCTCGCGGGTGCGCTCGCCGACGCCCGCGAACACGGAGTAGCCGGCGTGCTCGTGCGCGATGTTGCGGATGAGCTCCATCAGCGTGACCGTCTTGCCGACGCCGGCGCCGCCGAACAGGCCGACCTTGCCGCCCTTCACGATGGGCATGATCAGGTCGATGACCTTGATGCCGGTTTCGAGCAGTTCCGTCGTTGCGGCCTGTTCGTCGTAGGTCGGCGCGTCGCGGTGAATCGGCATCGTCATTTCGGCACCGATCTCGCCCTTGTTGTCGATCGGCTTGCCGAGTACGTCCATGATGCGTCCGAGCGTCTTCTCGCCGACCGGCACGGAGATCGGCTTGTCGGTGTTGGTGACGCGCATGCCGCGCTTCAGGCCTTCGCTCGCGCCCATGGCGATCGTGCGCACCACGCCGTCGCCGAGTTGCTGCTGGACTTCCAGCGTGAGGTCGACGTCGTCGATGATCAGTGCGTCGTGAATGTTGGGGATCCTGTCGCCCTCGAATTCGACGTCCACGACCGCGCCGATGATTTGTACGGTGGTGCCTGTGTTCATGCGTTGTCTGCTCCGTTAGCCGGAAACGGCGGCGGCGCCGCCGACGATTTCGGATATTTCCTGGGTGATTGCCGCCTGGCGCGCCTTGTTGTAGGCGAGCTGCAGCTTCTCGATGATTTCGCCGGCGTTGTCGGTGGCCGACTTCATCGCCACCATCTTGGCCGCCATTTCGCAGGCGAAGTTCTCGACCGCGCCGCGGTAGACCTGCGATTCGATGTAGCGCATCAGCACGTCGTCCAGCAGGTCCACGGCGCCGGGCTCGTAGATGTAGTCCCAGTGCGCCTGCAGCGTTTCCCCGCCGAGGTCGATGGCGCTGACCGGCAGCAGGGTCTTGATGTCGGGCTGCTGGCTCATGGTGCTCACGAATACGTTGTGCACCAGGAACAGCCGGTCGATCGTGCCCTCGCTGTAAGCGTCCAGCATGATCTTGATCGAGCCGATGAGGTCGTTGACGTGCGGCCGGTCGCCCAGGTGCGTCGCGGTGCCGACGACGTTGCCGCCGAGGCGGCGGAAGAACTGCACCGCTTTCGCGCCGACCAGCGCCAGGTCGACCTCGACCCCCTGCTGCCGCCATTCGGCCATGTCGGCGATGACGCGCTTGAACAGGTTCACGTTCAGGCCGCCGGTCAGCCCGCGGTCCGTCGAGATGATGATGTAGCCGATGCGCTTCGCGGGCCGCTCGATCAGGAACGGGTGCTTGTAATCCGGATTCGCATGCGCGAGATGGCCGATCACGCGGCGGATGCGCTCGGCGTAGGGGCGCGAGGCTTCCATCTGGTCCTGCGCCTTGCGGATCTTGCTGGCCGCGACCATCTCCATCGCCTTGGTGATCTTCTGCATGTTCTTCACGCTGCGGATCTTGTTGCGGATTTCTTTTTCGCCGGCCATCTCACCGTTCCCGTTGGAGCCCGCCATTGCGGGCGACCGGTGACAGGTTTGGCGAAGCTGCGTTCGGCATCGCACCTGAAAGCGGCTTCGATACAACGCCAAAACGTTCGCCCGCAATGGCGGGCTCCAACGGCGCTGTTGTTGGCATCGGGATGATCATTGCCCTAGTACGCGCCCGTTTTGGCAAAAGCGTCGCAGACTTCCGTCAGGCCGGCCTTGATCTCGTCGCTGTAGTCGCCGGACTCGTTGATCCTGTCCAGCAGGGCCTGGTGGTTCGCGTGTGCGAAATCGTGCAGCGCTGCTTCGTAATCGGTGACCTTCGCGACGTCCACCTTGTCGAGATAGCCTTCGTTCACCGCGAACAATGAGAGCCCCATCTCCGCCACCGACAGCGGCGAGTACTGTTTCTGCTTCATCAGCTCGGTGACGCGCTGGCCCCGCTGGAGCTGGCGCCTCGTGGTCTCGTCGAGGTCCGAGGCGAACTGCGCGAAGGCCGCCAGTTCGCGATACTGCGCGAGTGCTAAGCGCACGCCGCCGCCGAGCTTCTTGATGATCTTCGTCTGCGCCGCGCCGCCCACGCGCGACACCGACAAGCCGGCGTTGATCGCCGGCCGTATCCCTGCGTTGAACAGGTCCGTCTCGAGAAAGATCTGGCCGTCGGTGATCGAGATCACGTTGGTCGGCACGAACGCGGAGACGTCGCCCGCCTGCGTCTCGATGATCGGCAGCGCGGTGAGCGAGCCCGTTTTGCCCTTCACCTTGCCGCCCGTGAACTCTTCCACGTACTCGGCATTGACGCGCGCGGCGCGTTCCAGCAAACGCGAGTGCAGGTAGAAGACGTCGCCCGGATAAGCTTCGCGGCCCGGCGGGCGGCGCAGCAGCAGCGAGACCTGCCGGTACGCCCACGCCTGCTTGGTGAGATCGTCGAAAATGATCAGCGCGTCCTGGCCGCGATCGCGGAAGTACTCGCCCATCGACGTGCCGGCGTACGGCGCGATGTACTGCATCGCGGCGGAATCGGAAGCCGAGGCGGCGACCACGATAGTGTGCTCCATCGCACCCCGCTCCTCGAGCTTGCGCACGACGCCCGCGATGGACGACGCCTTCTGCCCGATGGCGACGTAGATACATTTGATGCCGGTGCCGACCTGGTTGATGATCGCGTCCACCGCGACGGCGGTCTTGCCGGTCTGGCGGTCGCCGATGATCAGCTCGCGCTGGCCGCGGCCGATCGGCACCATCGCATCGATCGCCTTCAAGCCGGTCTGCACCGGCTGGTCGACCGATTTTCTCGCAATGACGCCCGGAGCCACTTTCTCGATCGGCGCGGTTTCGGTGGCATCGATCGGGCCCTTGCCGTCGATCGGCACGCCCAGCGAATCCACGACGCGGCCGAGCAGCCCCTCGCCGATGGGTACTTCGAGAATGCGGCCGGTGGTCTTCACCGCCTGGCCTTCGGAGATGTGCTTGTAGTCGCCGAGCACGACCGCGCCGACGGAATCCTGCTCCAGGTTCAGCGCGAGCCCGTAGGTCTGCTCCGCGAACTCGAGCATTTCGCCGTAGCGCGCATCGGCCAGCCCGTGGATGCGGATGATGCCGTCGGTCACGCCGATGACGGTGCCGACGTCACGCGCTTCCGCGGCCGCCTCGAAATTCTCGATGCGCTGCTTGATGAGCTGGCTGATTTCAGAAGCTTTGAGTGCCATGATGGTGTCCTTGAATGATTACGCGGTCAGCGCGTTCGCGAGGCCGGTGAGCCGCGAACGCAGCGAGCCGTCGATGACCACGTCGCCGGCGCGAATGACCGCGCCGCCGATGAGCGTTTCGTCGAGTGCCGTGTCGAGCTGCACCTCGCGCCCGAGCCGCGTCTTCAGCGCGGCCACGATCGATTGTTTCTGCTCGGCCGACAGTTCCGCCGCCGAGGTGACCGTCACCTCGACGGTGTTCTCGATCGCGTCCTTCAACGCGTCGAAGTGCTCCGCCATTTCCGGCAGCGCATAAACCCTTTCGTTCTCCAGCAGGAGCTTCAGGAAGTTCGTGCCGTGCCGGTCGCGGCCGCCGAGTACCGAATCCTCGCCACCGGCGGACGCGATGAGCCCCGTCAGGAAGGCGAGCCGCTGCTCGTCGGACAGCCGCGGGTTCGCGAGGAACTTCGCCACCCGGCCGTCCGCCGTCAGCTCGCCTGCGAGCGCGAGCGCCTCGGCCCACGCATCGAGCTTTTTGGCTTCCCGCGCCAGCTCGAAGGCGGCTTCGGCGTAGGGACGCGCGACAGTGTTGTTGTCGGCCATACGGTTCCTTTACAGCTCCGCCGCCAGCCGCGAAAGGATGTCGTCGTGCGCTTGTCGGTCGATCTCACGGCGCAGGATCTTCTCGGCGCTGGCGACGGCGATGGCGGAGACCTCGCCGCGCAGTTCCTCGCGCGCCCGGTTGATCTCCTGCTCCACTTCGGCGCGGGCCAGCTCGAGCTGCCGCTCGCGCTCGCGCGCGCCTTCGGCCTTGCCTTCGGCCACGATCTCGCCGGCGCGCGCATGCGCCTGGTCCAGGATGCCGGTCGCCTGCGTCCTGGCGTCCCGCACGATCGTTTCCGCTTCGCGCGTCGCGTCGGTGAGCTTCTCCTGGCCGCGCTCGGCCGCCGCGAGGCCGTCGGCGATCTTCGTCTGGCGCTCCTCGATCGCGTTCATGAGGTACGGCCAGATGTAGCGCATGCAGAACCACACGAACACGGCCATCGCGATCGTCTGGCCCCATAAAGTCAGGTTAATGGACATGCAGGGTCCTCACTCGGTGACTTGGCTGTCGATGGCGCCCTCAGCCGCCCATCGCATTCTGTAGCTGCCCGATGAACGGGTTCGCGAACGCGAAGTAGAGCCCGATACCCACGCCGATCATCGCGACGGCGTCGAGCAGCGCCACGACCAGGAACATCTTGGTCTGCAGCATCGGTGCGAGCTCCGGCTGCCTTGCCGCGCCTTCGAGGAAGCGGCCGCCCAGGAGTCCCATGCCGACGCCGACGCCCAGGGCGCCGAGGCCGATGAGAATCGCGACGGCGATCGCGGTAAGACCAATCACAGTTTCCATCAATGTCTCCTTCGAATTGTAGAAGCCCGTCTCACGGGCGATTTAATGTTGCTCGGACGCCAGACTCAGGTACACGATCGTCAGCATCATGAATATGTAGGCCTGCAGGGTGATGATCAGGATATGAAACACGGCCCAGCCGAAATGCAGTGGAAGCTGCCATAAACCCAGCATCGCGATCAGCACAAAAATGAGCTCGCCGGCGAACATGTTGCCGAACAGCCGCAGCGACAGTGACAAGGGCTTCGCCAGCAGCGCGACCGTTTCGAGCACGAAGTTGAACGCGATGATGAACGGCGCCGCCACCAGCCCGAGGCCTTTGGTCGGCGGCGCGATCGGGTGCAGGGTCAGGTCGCCGATGAGCCCGCTGAAGCCCTTGTTCGCGACGGTGTACCAGATGATCAGCAGGAACACCGCGATCGACATGCCGAACGTGATGTTCACGTCCGCGGTCGGCACGATCCTGAGGTAATCGATGCCGGCAGCTTGCCCGAGCAGCGGCAGCCAGTCGACCGGGATGAGGTCCATCAGGTTCATCAGGAACACCCAGACGAAGATCGTCAGGGCGAGCGGCGCGATCAGCCTGCTCTTGCCGTGGAAGGAGTCGCGCACGCTCGAGTCGACGAAATCGATCATGATCTCGGCGGCCGCCTGCAGCTTGCCGGGCCTGCCCGTGGTCGACTTCCTCGCGGCACGCCCGAACAGCCAGACGAAGGCCACGCCCAGCAGGAGCGAGAAGAACATCGAGTCCACGTTGATGCCCATCGGGTTGTCGAGGCATTCGTTCCAGACCCATTCGCCGTCGACGGGGCACACCTGCAGGTTCTGCAGGTGGTGCTCGATATAACCCCCGGAGGTATGGGCTCCGTGTTCGCTCTGCATTCCGTTACTCGATTTTCGCCAGGATCGCGCTGTAAGCTTTGCGCTCCATAAACCCCGCAAAGACCGCCAGTTGCGCGGCCACGAAGGCGGCAAAGAACGCACCCGCCGCCAACGGCCTGATGGCGGTAAACACCAGGCCGAACAACAACACCGTACAAATCACCTTGCCGAGCTCGCCGATCCAGGCGGCCCGCAACAACGCCGCCGCGCCCGGATCCCGGCGCGGCAAGCTGAGTCGCAGCGCCAGGAAGGCATTCGGGAGGACGGCGACCAGCCCCCCGAGCAATGCCGAGTAGGCTGATACCGGACTGCCGGTGCCCCTGAAATACGCTGCAAGAACGAGAGCGAGACCCGCCTGTGCCAGGAGTACACGGAGAATGAGGCGATCGGGCGAGGCTTGCGATTTCCCGTCGGCCCCGGTCCTCATCTCCTTGCCTCCCGCAACAAAAACGCCACGTCCCTGCCTTGTTCGGTGCGCCGACCGGCGGGATGTGGCGTTGCGCTTAAAATAATTCCAAGCGGGCCTACGCTTAGCCCGCGCATTATAGAGACCGTATTTCGGCAAGGCAACCAATCCCGGGCACCTGCAAAACCCCTCATGCGCAGGGTTTAAGTGGGGTCTTCAGGCGGGATTCAAACCCCCGTGGGCGGCCGCGAGCTGTGCGCACACCGTGGCGCAATCCAGCTCCGTGGGGTCGACGAGAACGTGCGCCACGCGAGGTGCCACCCAGGTGAATGCCCGGACGCCTCGACCCCGCAACGTCCCGTCCACGACCCGCGCCCGGTCGGCGACTTCGACCCGCAGCCTGCCTGCCGCCACGTCGAGGCCGGCAAGGTTCTCTACGCCGCCGAAGGCTTCCACCCATTCGCGGATCCGGTCTCCGGACAGGCCTTCCGCTGCGGCACCAGCCGCGGTCGGAGCCGCGGGCGGCGTACCCGTTACAGGGGCTTGCCGCGTGCCCGTGTAGCGCTTGATCTCGCCGGCGACCTGGTCCGCCACGGGCCCGAGGACGACCTGCACGGTCGTGTCAGTCGGCTGGATCACCCCGTGAGCACCGAGCCGCTTCAGCGCAGCGGGCTGCACTCGTGCCCGGTCCGCAACCACCAGCCGCAGGCGCGTGGTGCAGGCGTCGACGGACACGAGGTTCGCCGCCCCCCCGAGCGCCTCCACCAGCGCCGGAATGGCGTGGCCGCCGGACGGTGGCGGCGCGCCTGCCGCCGCCGCCGTGAAGTCGCGGCCGGGCGTCGGCAGGTTGAAGCGGACGATGAAGTAGCGAAACAGCGTGTAGTAGACGGCGGCGTAAGCGAACCCGATCGGCAGCAGCCACAGCGGCCGCGTCGAGATGTTGAAATTCAGCAGGTAATCGAAGAGGCCGGCGGAGAACCCGAAGCCGAGCCGCACCCCGAGCAGGTCCATCAGCACCATCGCGGTACCGGTCAGCACCGCGTGGATCGCGTACAGCACCGGCGCCAGGAACATGAAGGTGTATTCGATGGGCTCCGTCACGCCGGTCAGGAAGGACGTCAGCGCCATCGAGACCAGCAGGCCGCCGACCGCCCGGCGCCGCCCCGGCGGCGCCGCGTGATACATCGCGAGGCAGGCGGCGGGCAGGCCGAACATCATCACCGGGAAGAAACCGGACATGAACATGCCCGCTTGCGGGTCGCCGGCAAAAAACCGGCGCAGATCCCCGGTCACATCGCCGTAATCCCCCAGCAGGAACCAGGCCACGTTATTCAGGATGTGGTGCAGGCCGGTCACGATCAGCACCCGGTTGAGCACGCCGTATAAAAAGAGGCCGAGCTCCCCGGCGCCGAGCACGGCACGGCTCATGGCGTCCATGCCGCTCTCGAGCAGCGGCCAGCCGAAACCGAACGCCGCCGCGAGGGCGAGGCCGCACACGCCGCTCGCTATCGGCACGAAGCGGCGGCCGCCGAAAAACGCAAGGTAGTCGGGCAGGCGGATGTTCGAATAGCGGTTGTACAGCCAGCCGGCGAGGAGGCCGGACAGGATGCCGGCCGGCACCGAGAGCTTCGCGAGTTGCTGGTCCCTGAACGCCTCGATCGCCAGGTCCCGGGCCTCGCCCGGCAATCCGGCCAGCTCGGCGGCCGGCACGGCGAGCAAGGTCGCCGCGCCTTCCATGGTGACGAAATAGCCGACCAGCGCCGCGAGACCGGCGGCGCCGTGGTTCTCCCGCGCCAGCCCGACGCCGATGCCGACGGCGAACAGCAGCCCGAGATTGTCGAAAATGGCGGCGCCCGCAGCCGCGACCATGGGCAGATCCAGGAGGTCCGGCTGGCCGAAGCGGAACAGCAGGCCCGCGACGGGCAGCACCGCGATCGGCAGCATCAGGGCCCGGCCGAGCTTCTGCAGGTTCTCGAAGAAGGTCCTCATGGCTTTGCTACCGGCGCCGCGAAACCGTCGACCAGCCGGCGCAGGGCGCCCGCGTCCTCCTGGGCGAGCGCGTCGCGGGCGAGGTCGCGACAGGCCGCAAAGGAGAGCGAGCGGATGCGGTCCTTCAGCTCCGGGATCATTGCCGGCACGGCCGACAGCGTCTGCACCCCGAGCCCGATCAGCACCGGCGCCGCCGCGGGTTCCGAGGCCAGTGCCCCGCAGACGGAAACATCGCGACCGGCCGCCGCGGCCGCTTCGCAGACCGCCGCGACCTGGTGCAGCACGGCGGGATGGAAAAAGTCGAAAGCGCCCGCGAGCTCCGGATGCGCCCGGTCCATCGCCAGCGTGTACTGCGCGAGGTCGTTGGTGCCGATCGACAGGAAATCGGCCGTGCGCGCGATCGAGCGCGCCAGCGCCGCCGCCGCGGGCGTTTCGATCATGGCGCCGACCGCAACCGGCCTGCCGCGGCCGCCCAGCTCGTCGAGCAGGGCGCGCACCCGGCCGACCTCGCCGGCTTCCGTGATCATCGGCAGCAGGATCCGGCACTCGGCAGCACTCTCGACCTGGAGGATCGCCGCCAACTGGTCGCGCAGCAGCTCCGGAAAACGGAACAGCGCCCGCAGGCCGCGCAACCCGAGCAGCGGATTCGCTTCCGCCGGCAGGGGCAGATAGGGCAAGGCCTTGTCGCCACCCGCATCGAGCAGCCGGATGACGAGCGGCCGCGGCGCGAGCGCGTCGGCGATCGCCTGGAATACCGCCGCCTGCTCGTCGACCGGCGGTGCAGCAGTCCGGTCCTGGAAAAGGAATTCGGTCCGCAGCAGCCCGCACCCTTCGGCGCCGGCTTCGATCGCCTGCCCCGCGTCGGCGACTGATGCGAGGTTGGCGAAGACCCGGATGCGGCGGCCGTCCGCCGTGCAGCCGTCTTCGCGCGCCCGCTCCGCAAGCTGCGCACGGCGCGCGCGGCGGGCTTTGATCCGGCCGCGCGCCCGCGACAACGCCTCCTCGTCCGGATCGACGAGCAGCCGGCCGGTGTCCGCGTCCAGCAGCACGGGCGTGCCGCTGGTGACTTCCAGGACGGCCGTGCCCGCGCCGACCACGGCGGGGATGCCGAGCGATGCCGCGAGCAGCGCAACGTGCGACGTGGGGCCGCCGGCCGCGGTGCAGAACCCGGCCACTTGCGACAGGTCCAGGCGGGCCAGTTGGGAAGGCAGGAGCTCCCCGGCCAGCACGATCGCCGCTTCCGGCAGCGGGTCGGGAACTGCCCCGGCCTCACCGGCCAGCGCCTGCAGCACCTGGGCCTCGACGTCACGGAGATCGGCGGCCCGTTCGGCAAGGCGGGAGTCGCCCGTGCCCTCGAGCAATTCCCTGGCGCCGCGGATGGCACTGTGCCAGGCGTGCGCTGCGCTTTTCCCGTCACGGATGGCCCGGTCCGCCACTTCGAGCAATTCGGGATCGTCGAGGAAGGCACCTTGCGCGGAGAGAACGTCCCCGGTGTCGTCACCTGCGGTGGCGGCGAGCTGCCGGAGCCGCTCCCGCGCGTAGCCCCTGGCATCGTCGAGCCGGGTCCTCTCGATGGCCACGCCGCCGCCGGCTTCGGGGAACGCAAACTCCTGCTCCGCCAGTTGCCAGGCCACGCCGATCGCCAAACCCCGGCTCGCCACGGTGCCACGAGCGGACCCTGCCGGTGGCGCGGCGCGGGGAGATGCGTCACGGTCACGGCCGCAAGCAGCGCTCGCCGGCACCTTCCTGTGGGCCTGCGGCTCCCCGAAGCCCGACGCAATCCCATCGGCGAGCGTGCGCACGGCGGCTTCGGCATCGGCGCCGAAGGCACGGAGCTCGACCCGCTCGCCCGCGCCGACGCCGAGCGCCATCAACGCGACGGTGCTGCCGGCGGAGGCCTCGCGCCCGTGCGCCGACAGCACGACGCGCGCCGTGAATTGCCGGCTGAGCCGTGCGATCTGCGCCGCGGGACGTGCATGGAAGCCGTGCGGCAGGTGCACGATGACGTCTGTGGCGGCATCCGGCTCCGCCGGCGTAGCCGATTCCTCGTCACGCAAGCGTGGCGCGCCCCCGACCTCGAGGAACGGCTCGCCCGCGCGAATGAGGCGGTCCTTGCCCGGCAGCGTGACCGGGAAGCGCGCGGCATCCAGCACGACGACGGGGGTCACGAGGCTTTTCGCGCCGCGCGCGAGCCGGTCGAGATCGAGCTCGAGCAGCGGATCGCCGCGCCGGACGCCGGCACCTTGCTCGACGCGCCGCGTGAACCCCTGGCCTTGCAACCCGACGGTGTCGATACCGACGTGGAGGAGTATTTCGGCACCCGATTCCGCGCGCAGCGTGACGGCATGGCCGGCGGCCGCGATCGCCGTCACGACGCCGTCGCACGGTGCGCGCAGGACGGAATCCGTCGGGTCGATGGCGGCGCCGTCGCCGACCATGCGCCCGGCGAAAGCGGCGTCCGGCACGTCGTCCAGCGGCACCACCCAGCCGGAGATCGGCGCGGCCAGGACGAGCTTCATCAGGGTGCCGCCGTATCGCGGGCGTGCCGCTCGCGGACGAGAGCGACCCGGTCGAGGACCCACAGGGGATCGAGTTTCCGGGCCGTGAACCGGAAGCACAGGTCGGTTTCGCCTTGCGGCGGGTTGTCGAGCTCGCCCGACAGGACCCGGACGCCGTCGGTCAGTGCGGGATCCAGGAGCGGCAGGATGGCAACCAGTTCGCCTTGACAGCCGTTCGCGCGCACGATGAGCTCGCCGGTCGCCGATCCGGGTGCCAGCTTGATCTTGTCCCGGTCGGCCCCGAGCTGGAAATTGAACGGCACCTGGCCGACGGAGGCTTCGATGCGCGCGACCCCGGACAGGTCGACGCCGCGCCAGATCCAGCAGGGATTCATGAGGTCGACGAGAAATACGCGCCGCGCGTCGGTCGCCTCGACCGGCGCATCGTCCTCGAGGGACAGCACGAGCCGTCGGGTGCAAAGCTCGAGCTCCTGGCTCCACCGCTGGCTCGCCAGGCGGCCGACCCGGCCGCCCGCCCGCCTGGAAACCTGCCGGCCGCCGAGGAAGGTCGCCGCCGCCAGTTCCGCGCTGGCCGCCAAGCGCAGCGGCTCCGTGTAGGGAGGCGAACCTGCCGTCACGGCCGAGCCGTCCGCGGTGTAGCGGATCGTCCCCGTGCCCGACTGGTTCGACAGCTCGACCACGATGTCCCCCGCCGCGCGCCAGTCCGCCGCCACGCGGACGTCGAACGCGCTGGTGGCGAACGGGATGCCGAGCAACCGGTAGCGCTCGAACTGCGCGGGCAGCCGGCTGGCGAAGTTCGCCCAGTCGAGCCGCGCAGGCGGCGACCAGGCGACTTCCGCCAGCGCGGCCGCGCGGGGAAAGGCCATGTAAGCGAGCCGCGCAGGCAGGCGGATGTGCTCGGACCAGAGGTTCGCCTGGATGCCGAGCACGTGGCGGCGTTCGGCCTCACTGAGCTCCTCGGGTATCGGGTCGAAGCTGTAAACGTCTTGCAGCGACACGACGCCGCCGCGGCCGGGTGGCTCGCCGGGCAGCCGGCTCTGGAAATGGTCGAAGTAAAGCGTCGGCGAGGGCGTGAGCACCGCGTCGTGGCCGAGCGAGGCGGCTTCGACCGCCCCGTCCACGCCGCGCCAGGACATCACCGTCGCTGCGGGCGCGAGGCCGCCTTCGAGGATCTCGTCCCAGCCGATCAGCTTGCGCCCGTGCGCCGCGAGGAAGCGCTCGATCCGCTTGATGAACCAGCTCTGCAGCTCGGCCTCGGTTTCGAGCCCGAGCTCATTGATGCGCGCCTGCACGCGCTCGGAGCTCTCCCAGCGCGTTTTCACCGCTTCGTCGCCGCCGATGTGTATGTACGGGCTCGGGAACAGCTTCAGCACCTCGGCGAGGATCGCTTCGAGCGTCGCGAACGTGCTCTCTTCGACGTTGAACAGGTAATCGTGGACGCCCCAGTCCGACGACACGCCCGCCGGCGGCTCGCCGGCACCTAGCTGCGGGTAGGCGGCCAGCGCGGCCTGCGCGTGTCCCGGCATGTCGATCTCGGGCACGATGGTGACCTGCCGCTTTGCCGCGTAGGCGACGAGGTCGCGGACCTCGTCCGCGGTGTAGTAGCCGCCGTACTCCCGCGGCTGCCCCGTGGCGGGGTCGATGTCCTGCGCCGCGGCCTCTCCGGCCGGCACCCGCCAGGCGCCGACTTCCGTCAGGCGCGGGTAGCCCGGTATTTCCAGGCGCCAGCCCTGGTCGTCGGTGAGGTGCCAGTGCAGGACGTTCAGCTTGTGCAGCGCCATCCAGTCGATCATGTTCTTTATCGCCGGCGGCGGCAGGTAATGGCGCGCGACGTCCAGCATCAGGCCGCGCCACGCGAAACGCGGAGCGTCCTCGATGGTGACCGCCGGAATCGTGATCGCGCGGTCGACGGGCGCGCCGGCGGTGGCGAGCTGCCACAGGGATACGGCGCCGTAGAAGAGGCCGGCAGGATCGTTTGCCGCCACGACGATCTTCCCGGGCGACACTTGCAGCCGGTAGGCTTCGTCGCCCGCATTCCCGGGTAATGAAGCGATTTGCAGCACGATGATGTCCGAGTCTGGCGCACCGAGGTCCACGAGCTGGATACCGGGTTGCGCCGTGCGGCTCAACAGGTCGGCCAACCAGGCACCGATCCAGCGGACCTCGTCGTCGTCGGGCACCGCAATCCGCGTCGACGGCCGCAGGACGAAAGCGCCGGAAGAGGGCGAAACGCTGGCCGGCCGCGGGATGATCTGCAGATCGTCGGCGAAACCGGGCCGCCCCTGGCTCGCGCAGGCCGGGAGGAGCGCACAAAGAAAGGCCAGGATAATCGCGCGAGCGACCATCACGCGGCCCTCCGCGAGTGCTCGAGTCTCTTTTTTTGCCATAAGGTGCCGGCGGATACAACAAGTACGGAAGTACGACCCGGCACCGGCCGACCGGCACCGGCCGACGGCATCCTACTCGCGCGATCCGAAATCGAGCTGCAGTGAAAGCTGGTACCGCTGCCCGGTGTTGTAACGGTTGGCCGGCTGGAACGTCTCCCCGAAATACTGGAAGTATTCCTCGTCGAGCAGGTTCTGCGCATCGAAGTTGAGCTGCACGGTGTCGCTGAAGGTCCAGCTCACGCTCGCGCCCATGTCCGCATACGCGTCCACGCTCACCGGCGGCGCGCCGGCCACGAAGCCGCCGGCCAGGTATTCGCTGCGCCAGCCGTAGGTGAGGCGGGCGCTCAGCGGACCCTTTTCGTAGTAGGGGCTCACGTTGTACTGGTCCTGCGACTGGAAGGGCAGGTCGTTGCCGGCGGCCGTTTCGCCGTCGGCGAAGGTGTAGTTGGCGACGATGCCGAAGCCGCTCTCGCCGAACGGCTGCTGGTAGCTCAGGTTGAAGCCGCTGATCTCGCCCGATCCTGCGTTCCGTGGGCGCAGGATGCTGTAGTCGCAGAAGCCGTCGAGCGTACAGGCGCCCGTGGCGACGAGGTTCAGGAAGGCGACCGGGTCGGGATCGTCGCTGATCGAATTGAACTGCCGTTCGATGGCGGCATTGCTTTCGATGAAGTTGTCGATGTCCTTGTAGAACACCGATGCCGCCAGCACCGACTCGGGCGCGAAGTACCACTCGGCCGTGACGTTGTAGTTGATCGACTCGTACGGCCCCAGGTCCGCGTTGCCGCCGCTGCCGGTCAGCGTCGTGTCGTTGAGGAAGGTGTTGGGCGCCATCTGGTTGTACGGCGCCCAGGCCACGACCTTGGCGGCGGCGAAGCGCAGCACGACGTCGTCGGTAGCGTCGAACGCCAGGTTGAGCGCCGGCAGCACGTAGTTGTCGTCGTTCTTCTGCGTCACCAGCCAGTCGGGATTCGCCGGCAGCACCGGGGTATCGCTGCCCAGGTTGAAGGCCGTGCTTTCGATCTCGGCGTTCACGTAGCGCAGGCCGAAATTGCCGCGCAGGCGCTCGTCGTCACCGAAGTTCAACTGCGCATAAGCCGCGGAGTTGACCTGCTCGATCGAGTAGGTGTTATTGAGGAAGCTGGCCGCATCCGGGTTGGCGAAGTTGGGCGGGGCGCTCACCACCCAATCCAGCACGTTTCCGCGGCCGGCGTACACATGCTGGCCATGATCCGGTGCAAAGCCGCCGATGTCGGTGAGGCCGATCGTGCCGACCTGCGCCAGGTCGCCGACGGCGGGAATGCCCCAGACGTTGAGCGAGAAGTCCTCCTGATGCTGATGGCGCCGCACGCCGACCAGCAGCTCGTCGAGATAGCCGTCGAGCTCCTTGCTGAAATCGAACTGGGCGTAACTGTCCTCGGCTTCGGTCGAGAAAACGCCGTGGTTGCCGAAGAACCCTTCCGAGCGCCAGTTGGCCGGATCGCGCGCGGCGGTGGGATCGTCGAAGGTGATGCCCTTATCGATGTCCCAGGTGAAGCCGCCGGTGAAGGCCGGCTCGATGAACCACTGCTTCAGCTCGTTGTCGGCCTCGCTCCGGCCGGCCTGGCCGTAGACGGCCCAGCCGTCGCCGCGGTAGGTGCCCTGCAGGTCCAGACCCTTGGTGGTCGGCTCGGAACCGCGCACGTTGTTGTCGTAGAACACGAGGCTGCCCGGTCCGGCATGCCCGCCGGTGACGATGCCGTTCGGACCGGCAGTGAGCTGGTCGACCTCATCCGCACGCAGCGAGAGAAAGTTGTACATCGACTGGTTGTAGTTGGCGAAGTCTTCATTGATGTACAAGGCGCTGAGGTTCAGCTCCAGCGCCTCGCTCGGCCGAAGCTGCAGGTTCGCGGTGATGCTGTCGCGTTTGCGGGTCTGCTGGAACCACGCCGCGTTGACGAAGTTCGGCACCAGCGCGTCCGCGTCGACACCGGCCGCATTCGGGAAGGTGGACGCCGGCACGTAGCCGAAGATCTCCGAGCCCTGGCGATCGACCTGTTCCTCGAAGTGCTGCGCGGCGACCGTAACGCCCCACGTTTCGGCGGCGTCCTTCCAGCTATACAGCGCCGAGACGCTCGGGTCGCCTTCGCTGGCCTGCTCGTTGTAGTTGTAGCCGAAGGTGCCGCTCAGGGTGTTGGCCGCGAGGTCCAGGGGCTTCCGCGTGTGCATCAGCACGGTGCCGCCGAGGCTGCCTGCGGGCAGGCGCGCTTCGGGGGATTTGTAGATCTCGATGCGGCCGATGATCTCGGACGCGATCTGCGTCATGTCGAAGCCGCGATTGGGTTGCTCGCCGTACAACCAGATCGCCTGGGCGACCGGGTGGCCGTCGAGGAAGGTGAGGTTCAGGCTGGGATCGGTGCCGTCGATGCTGACGCGCTCGCCCTGGCCGAAACGCCGGTCGATGGTGACGCCCGGGATCTGCGTCATCGCCTCGGCGACGTTGGTGTTGGGCAGCTCGCCAAGATCCTCGGCGCTGAGCGCTTCCACCACGGCGGTCGCGTTGCGCTTGACGGCGAGCGATTGCTGCAGGCTGCCGCGTATCCCCTTGACCACGATCTCCTCGATCGGTGGCTCGGCTTCCGCCGCCTGGGCCTGGGCCGGCTGGTTCTGGCCGTACAACGCCGCGGCGAGGGCGGCGGCAACCAGCGTGGAGCTCCTGATGTTCATGGCAAAGTCCCCCTGAATCCGAAACCACTGCAGTACCAATCTGAGTCCACTATAGTACCTCGCGATTCGGTTTTCCAGCCCTTTTTGATACCAATCCGGAATTGCCGGGCATTTCAGTACTACCATTGCTTTAAGTGGTATCTCATTGGTAATATCACGACAGACCACCGGGAGAGCTGCCTTGACCGCCCTAGCCGAACTGCTCGGACCCCTCGATACCGACAACGCCCTGCCGCTGTACCAGCAGCTTCAGCGCGCGCTGCGCGAGGCCATCGAGAAGCGCCTGCTCGACGCCGACGATGCCCTGCCGGCCGAGCGCGACCTGGCGGAGAAATTCGGCGTGTCGCGCATCACCGTGCGCAAGGCCATCGACGGCCTGGTCGGGGAAGGCCTGCTCGTGCGCCAGCACGGCTCCGGCACCTTCGTCCGGCCGCGCGTCGAGAAGAATTTCTCGAAGCTCACCTCGTTTTCGGAGGACATGCGCGCGCGCGGCCGCAAGCCCCGCAGCGTGTGGCTCCACCGCGCCGCGGGGACCGTCACCCCGGAGGAAGCGCTTGCGCTGCGCCTGAGTCCCGGCACGCCGGTGTTTCGCTTCCATCGCATCCGCTTCGCGGACGACGCGCCCATGGCCATCGAATACGCGACCGTGGTGGCGTCCTGCCTGGGCTCGATCGACGCCGTCGATACGTCCCTGTACGCCGCCCTGGAGAAAACCGGCAACCGCCCGGTCAGGGCCTTGCAGCGGCTGCGTGCCGTGCTGCTGACGGCGGACCAGGCCGACAAGCTGGGCGCGAAGGAGCGGGACGCCGGCTTGCTGGTGGAACGCTTGGGCTTCCTCGCCGATCGCCGGGCCGTCGAGTTCTCGCAGTCGTTCTACCGGGGCGACACCTACGATTTCGTCGCCGAACTCAGCGACGCCGGCTGACGGCGGCCGCATGCAAGCCGGACGGCGGGAGAACGGCTTGGCCGAAGCGCCGCGCATCCTTGGCGCCACCCGGATGTTCCGGGAAGCGGCCGAAGCCGCCGATGCCGTCGAGCGCCAGCGCGGCGCAGCCGCCGCTGCGATTGCGTCGCTCGCCGGCGAGCTGCAGGCGAACCCGCGCGCGAGCGTCGTCACCGTCGCTCGCGGCAGCTCCGATCATGCCGCCACCTATGCCAAGTACCTGTTCGAGACGCGCCTCGGCGTGCTGACGTCGTCCGCGGCGCCGTCCGTCAGCTCCGTTTATGCCTCCGGCGCGCACTTCCGCAATGTGCTGCTGCTCGCCATCTCGCAGTCCGGCCGAAGCCCGGACCTGCTGGCCGCCGTGACGGCCGCGAGGAAGTCCGGCGCCCTCGTCGCGTCGATGATCAATGCGGACGACTCGCCGCTCGCCGCGGTGTCCGATCACGTGATCCCGTTGAGCGCGGGCGAGGAACTGAGTGTCGCGGCCACGAAGTCCTTCATTGCCTCGCTCGCCGCGATCGCGCAGCTTGCGGCGCGCTGGTCCGGCGATGCGGCGCTGCTCGTGGAGGTCGAGCACCTGCCGGAGCGGCTCCGCCAGGCATGGGAGCTGGATTGGAGTGCCGCGCTCGACCCGCTCCGGGATGCGCAACACCTGTACGTGGTCGGCCGCGGGCTCGGGTTCGGCGCCGCCCTCGAGGCCGCACTTAAGTTCAAGGAGGCCTGCGGGCTGCATGCGGAAGCCTTCAGCGCCGCCGAGCTGCGGCACGGCCCCATGGCGATGGTGCGGCCCGGGTTCCCGGTGCTGGCGTTCGCGCAGTCCGACGGGACCCGGGAGGGGATTGCCGGCCTGCTGCGCGAGCTGGCGGCGCTCGGTGCTGACGTGCTGGCAACGGGCGTCTCCGTGCCGGGCACGCTCGAGCTGCCGTCGCTCGAAGCCGATCCCGCGATCCAGCCGATGCTGCAGATCCAAAGCCTTTACCGGCTGGTCAACGCCCTGGCGGTGGCGCGCGGGCGCGACCCGGACCGGCCGCAGCACCTGTCCAAGGTCACGGAAACGCTTTGATGGCGACGGCACTCGTCAACGGCCGCGTGCTCACGGAGGCGGGTTTCGAGGACGGCCTCGCCGTGGTTTTGCACGGCGCGCGCATCGCCGCCGTCCAGCCGGCCGGCGGCGCCGGGCGGCGGGATCACGACGTCGTCGACCTCGAAGGCCGGCTCGTGCTGCCCGGGTTCATCGACGCGCAGGTGAACGGCGGCGGCGGCGTGCTGTTCAACGGCAAGCCGACCGTCGAATCGATTACCGAGATCGGGCGCGTGCATCGCCGCTTCGGCACGACGGCGTTCCTGCCGACGCTGGTCAGCGACGACCTGGACGTCGTTGCCGAGGCCATCGCCGCGACGCGGCAGGCCATTGCCGCCGGGGTGCCCGGCGTGCTCGGGCTGCACATCGAGGGGCCGTTCCTGAACCAGTCGCGCAAGGGCGTGCACGACGCCAGCAAGATTCGAGATCTCGACGGCGAGGCGTTCAGGCTTTTGACGACGCCCTCAGGCGGGAAGACACTCATCACGCTGGCGCCGGAAAAGACGACGCCGGGGATGATCCGCGCCCTTTCCGGAGCGGGGGTCATCGTGTCCGCCGGCCACAGCAATGCGTCCTACGCCGAAGTGCGGGCGGCGCTGGACAACGGGCTGACCGGTTTCACGCACCTCTTCAATGCGATGTCCCAGCTCACCGTGCGGGAACCCGGAGTGGTCGGCGCCGCGCTCGAGGACACCGAGAGCTGGTGCAGCATCATCGTCGACGGCCACCACGTCGATCCCGTCGTGCTGCGCCTCGCGTTGCGATCGAAGCGCGCTGACCGCTTCATCCTGGTGACGGATGCGATGCCGACGGTCGGCGCCGAGGAGAACTCCTTCAACCTGCTCGGGAAGACCATCGTGGTACGGGACGGCATCTGCGTGGATGAAGACGGCACGCTCGCGGGCTCCAACATGGACATGGCCACCGCCGTCCGGAACGCGGTCGGGCTGCTGCAGGTCGATCTCGTCACGGCCGTGCGCATGGCGAGCCTCTGGCCGGCCGAATTTCTCGGGCTGTCGCACGAGCTCGGCCGGATCGCGCCGGGCTACCGCGCGAACCTCGTCATCGCCGACGAGGCGATCAACGTCACCGAGACCTGGATAGACGGCGTCCGCTCGGGGCTGTAGTAGCTCCGTTGGAGCCCGCCATTGCGGGCGACCGGTACGAAGCTGATCGGGCGCTCGTTGCCACCCGTGTTCGACAGCGGTGCCAACGAGCCTTCGCCGGCGCACATTGCCAGTCGCCCGCAATGGCGGGCTCCAACGGATCAGCGAATGTGTTTCAGGATCCCGTCGAGCTCATCGAGGTTGTTGTAGGCGATCACGAGCTGCCCCATGCCCCTGGCCTTGTGCTCGATGCGCACCTTCGCGCCGAGCTTGTCGGCGATCTCGACTTCCAGGCGGCGTACGTCGGCATCCGGCGCGGCGGCCGGCGGCTTCTTCGACTTGCCGCCCGTGATGCGCCGCACGAGGGCCTCGGCCTCGCGGACCGAGAGTCCCTTGTGCACGATCTGCTGCGCGATTTCGTGTTGTCGACCCTTGTCCGTGAGCGGCAGGAGCGCGCGCGCGTGGCCCATCTCCAGCTCGCGCGCTTCGAGCATCGCCTTCACCTTGTCCGACAGCTCGAGCAGCCGCAGCAGGTTACTGACCGCCGCGCGCGATCGCCCGACTGCCTCGGCCGCCGCCTGGTGGGTCAGCTCGAACTCGCGGATGAGCCGGTCCAGCGCCCGCGCTTCCTCGAGCGGATTCAGGTTCTCGCGCTGGATGTTCTCGATGAGCGCCATCGCGATCGCGCCCTCGTCCGGCACGTCGCGAACGACGGCTGGAATCTCCTGCAGGCCGGCCATCTGCGCGGCGCGCCAGCGGCGCTCTCCGGCGATGATCTCGTAGCGCGTCGTGCCGCCGCCGTTGCTTAAAGGTCGCGCGACGATCGGCTGCACCACGCCCTGCGCGCGAATCGAGCTCGCGAGGTCCTCGAGCGACTCCTGGCGCATGTCGACGCGCGGCTGGTAGCGGCCGCGCTGCAGCAAGTCCACGGGAATGTTGCGCAAGGTGTCGCCAACCGTTTCCGCCGCGGCGGCCGGCGGCCCGGAAGCTTCAGCCGCGGGCCTGCTCAGCAGGGCGTCGAGGCCGCGCCCCAGGCGTTTCTTCTTGTTCATGGTCCTGTCGCCGCTTTCCTGTCGTTCGATCGTTTCGGTTTCGGTCATGTCGTGAAGCTCGTTGTCCTTGCTCAAAGCGTCGCCGTGCTGCGCTCGTCCTCGCGGCGCAGCACCTCGCCCGCGAGCGCGAGGTAGGCCATCGCGCCGCGGGACGTCCGGTCGTGATACAGCACGGGGCGGCCGAAGCTCGGCGCTTCCGCCAGCCGGACGTTCCGCGGCACGACGGTGCGGAACACCTTCTCGTTGAAGTGCTCCACCAACTGGTCCGATACCTCGTTCGAGAGGTTGATCCGCGGGTCGACCATCGTGCGCAGGAGCCCGTACACCTCGAGCTCCGGGTTCACGGAGGTGCGAACCTGCTCGATCGTGTCGAGCAGCGCGCTCAGGCCCTCGAGCGCGTAGTACTCGCACTGCATGGGAATCAGGACGCCGTTCGCCGCGGTCAGTGCGTTCACCGTCAGCATGTTGATCGACGGCGGGCAGTCGATGAGGATGAAGTCGTACAGACCGCGGACCGGCGCCAGCGCCTTTCTCAAGCGCATTTCGCGGCCGATCTCCTTCAGCAGGCTGACCTCGGCGAGGGTCAGGTCCTCGTTGCCGGGCAGCACGGCGAACTGGCCCTCCGGCGCCGACACGATCGTGTCCGCCGCGGTTGCGTCGCCGAGCAGCACGTCGCAGGAGGAGCGCTCCAGGCTCATCTTGTCGATGCCGCAGCCCATCGTGGCGTTGCCCTGCGGATCCATGTCGACCAGCAGCACGCGGCGCTGGGTGGCCGCGAGCGAGGCAGCGAGGTTGACGCAGGTCGTGGTCTTGCCGACCCCGCCTTTCTGGTTCGCGACGGCGATGACGCGGGACATTATTTTCAGGTGTCTCTCTTCAGGATGACCAGGTGCCGTGAATGCCGTGGCAGGCCCGGTACCGCCAGTGCTGTGACGCTGTATGTCCACGACTCAGGAAGGTCCGCCAGCTCGCGAAGCTCATCAGTCGGGTATTGTCCCTTGAGCGCCAGCAATACGCCATCGTCGGTGAGGAGGTGCCCAGCCATGTCCGCCAGCCGATCGAGCGACGCCAGCGCCCGGCAGAGAACCGTATCAAAGCGCTCGGCGGGTGCATAGCTTTCCGCCGCGCCCTGTACGGCTGACGCGTTCTCCAGCCCCAGTTCCCCGATGATGTGGCGCACGAACGCGATCTTTTTTCCGCTCCGGTCGAGCAATTCGAGCTCGAGCGACGGCTCCGCGATGGCCAGCGGCAGACCCGGAAACCCGGCACCCGTCCCGATGTCGATCACCCTTAGCCCTTGCACGTATGGACGCACCGCCAGGCTGTCCAGCACGTGCCGCGCGACCATCTCGCCGACATCCCGCACCGCCGTGAGATTCACCCGCGCATTCCACCGCGCGAGCTCCAGCAGCAATCGCGCCATCCGCTCCGCCGCCCCTGCCGGCAATTCCTGCCCGAGCGCGGCCACGCCCTGCTTGACCGCTGCCCGAACGTCCTCCGGCGTCATGCAACCCGCTCCCGTTGGAGCCCGCCATTGCGGGCGACCGGCAAAAAGGTCATCGAAGCGATGGTGGCACGGTGGTTGGATGTCGCATTGTTCATGAAGCTTTTATGTTCGTGGCCAGGCGAAGCCGCGGCCGGGGGGTGTCTTTATCGAAATGGCTCCCTCCGGGCCCTGCGGGCCCTCCGGTCCGCGGAAGTTCCGATAAAGACACCCCCCGGCCACGGCTCCGCCCCCTACCAACCGGTGGCGCTTTTGAAATCACCAACCGTGTTTGACCAGGCTGACGATGCTCCGGAATTCCGGGCACCGCTGGAGCGGGCGGTGGGGCCGGCGGGGGGGGGTT
>DASSBS010000021.1:0-26529 GCA_035698445.1 Woeseiaceae bacterium | reverse complement strand
GCCCGCAGGGCCCGGAGGGAGCCATTGTCCCAAACACCCCCCGCCGGCCCTGTCGAACGCGGCAACGCAGCCACGAACAACACGGCCGATGTGGCCGACCGCGGCAACGCAGCCGCGAACAACACGCCCGATGTGGCCGACCGCGGCAACGCAGCCACGAACAAAACGCCCGATGTGGCCGACCGCGACAACGCAGCCACGAACAACACGCCCTGATCGCGAAAACGCAGCCCCCTACTGCCCCAGGCACACCCCGGCGTACGCGAACGGCACCCCCGCGTTCTCGAGCTGGCACTGGTTCTCGTACGTGTTGCCGTCCAACCCGCACACCGGCTTGTACTCGCGCGGACAGTTTCGCCCCTGCGCTTCACAGAGTCCCGCGTGCAGGATGCGCACGCCGTTGCGCTCGGCGCGGCAGGCATTCCCGTAAGTCACATCGTTGGCGCCGCAGACCGGAACGTAGACGCCGGGGCAAGGGCGGACGCCGCAGGCGCCTTCGGTGAAGGTCGTGACGCCGGCGGCTTCGGCCTGGCAGGCATTGTCGTAGGTCTGGCCGTCGGGGCCGCAGACGGGCACGTAGATCTCGGGGCAGTTGTCGAGGTCGCAGCGGCCCTGGTGCTGCACCGGAATCCTTTCGAGCGAGGCTTCGCAGCGATTGCGATAGCTGCGGGCATTCATGCCGCAGACGGGATCCAGCGTGTCGGGGCACTCGTCGTCGAGGCAGGCGCCCTCTTCAGCGACGTCGACGCCGGCGCGCTCGGCGTAGCAGCTATTGCTGTAGGTGTTGCCGTCGGCGCCGCACACGGGCTCAAACTCGCCGGGGCAGGGCGTCGCGACGTCACCGCACATGCCCTCAGCTTCGACCTCCACCCCGGCAGCGGCGGCGAAACAGGCGTTGCTGTAGGTGTTGCCGTCGGCGCCGCACACGGGCTCGAAAGCGTCGCCGCATTCGGCCGCCGCCGCGCAGCGGCCTTCCGAGGCCACGCCGATGCCGGCTTCGACGGCGAGGCAGGCATTGCCGTAAGTCTTGCCGTCGGCGCCGCACACCGGGTCGACGACGTCGCCGCAGGCGCTGCCGCCCTCGGCCGATTGCGACGGCGACTCCTCCGGCTCGGGCACCGGCACTTCCCCGTCGCTCTCGACGCACGCGCCGTTGCCGGCCACCTCGACACGGGCCTTCCGCGCCATGCAGTCGTTGCTGTAGGTTTTGCCATCGGCGCCGCAGACGGGGTCGTATTGCATGGTGCAGGCGACTTCGTCGCGCGCCTGCACGAACAGGTCACTGAGCTCTGCCTGCGCGGGGCCGGCCGCGAGGCAGGCGGCCAGCGCAATCGTCATCGGTGCCGTGCGTCGGTCGCCTCTCATGTTCACCTCACTTCGCCGCCGCAACGGCCGCCCGGTTCGCCCCGGCGGGACGTGACGGGCCGGCGGCCGCCGCGCGTGCTTCGGCCACGTAATCGCTGATGCTCACGAGCCGGAAGCCGGCGTCCGCGAGCTTCGGCAACTCGCGCTCCAGCAGCGCCAGCGTTGCCGGGTAGGGATGCCCGATGCCGACGGCCATCCCGCGCTCGCGCGCGAGCCGCTTCAGGCGCGCGAACTCACGTTTGACGGTGGCGACAGCGGGGTCGGGATCGAGAAACACGTCGCGCCTCACCGCGGGCACGCCGGACTCGCGCGCAATCCCCAACGCGATGCTTTCGGCGGTGGTGTAACTGTCCACGAAGAACAGGCCGCCTGCCGCGCGGATTTCCTGCATCAGCCAGCTCATGTGTCCCGGATGCCGCGTCAGCAGGCTGCCCTGGTGCGTGTTCACGCCCACGACGTGCGGGATCGAGTGCAGGCTCGCCGCGAACGACCGGGACAGCTCGCCGCGGGTCATGTCGAGCAGGATGGCGCCGGGCTCCGCCGTGCCGTCCCAGTCCATCGGCTGCAGCGGCAGGTGCAGCAGCACGTCCTTGCCCGCGGTGTAAGCGGCTTCCGCCAGCAGCTTCGCGCGCGGGGTCGACGGCAGCACCGCGCAAGCGACGGGGCCGGGGAGCGCCACCGCGCGGCGGCCGGCCGCGAGCTGGTAGCCGAGGTCGTCGATGATGATGGCAATGGTCGGGGTCGGCGGTGCGGCGCAGGCCGGGGCGGACAAGGCCAGCGCCGCCGCGCCCGCTGCCACGTATCCGGCAATGCGTTTCCGCCCGCTGCCGGTCACGTGACCTGGCTGTGCATGACGCCGAGCCGTTGCAGCCGTTCGAGCGCTTCGCCGAGCTGCACGTCGCCGCGCCGATCGACGCCGGAGGAAAGCCCGGGCGCGGGATAGTCGCCCGAGCCCTCGACCACGACGTCCGGCAGGATTCCCTTGTGGTTGATCGAATCGCCGGAGGGCGTGTAATACCGGGAGGTCGTCAGCTTCAAGGCGCGGCCTTCGGACAGCGGCATCACCGTCTGCACGAGTCCCTTGCCGAACGTCGTCGTGCCGAGGATGAGCGCGCGCCGGTGGTCCTGCAGCGCGCCGGCCACGATTTCGGACGCCGAGGCCGAGCCTTCGTTGACCAGCACCACCATGGAGGCGCCGTCGAGAACGTCACCCTCCGAAGCGCGGCGGATGAAGCGCGCCTGCGGCGTGCGGCCGTCCGCGGTGACGATCACGCCGTCGTCCAGGAACATGTCGGCGACGGCGACGGCGGCATCCAGCATGCCGCCCGGGTTGTTGCGCAGATCGATGACGAGTCCGGACAGCCCCCTGCCGTACCGGTCGTGCGCCGCGGACTCGAGGGCATCGATCGCGTCGCGCAGCTCGTCCGGCGTGGTTTCGTTGAACTGGCTGATGCGGGCATAACCGACCGCCGCGTCCAGCAATTCGTGCCGGACGCTCGCCAGCAGGATGCTCTCGCGTTCCAGGGTGAACCGCAGCGGCTCACCGGCGTCCGCCCGCTCGACAGTCAGGCTGACCCGGGTGCCGGGACGGCCGCGCATGCGTTCGATGGTGTCGTGGAGCTGGTCCGGATCGACCGCCACGCCATCGACCGACAGGATCGTATCGCCGCTCCGGATGCCCGCCCGTTGCGCCGGGGTGTCGTCGATCGGCGCGATCACGGTGAGCACGTTGTCCCGCGTGCTCACTTCGATGCCGACGCCGGAGTAGTGGCCGGAGGTGCTGATGCGGATATCGCGGTATTCCTCCGGATCCAGGAACTCCGAATGCGGATCGAGGCCGGAGACCATGCCGCGAATCGCGCTCTCCAGCAGCTCCTGGTCGTCGACCGGCCTGACGTAATCGTGCTTGACGCGGTCCATCACCTCGGCGAAGAGGCGCGCCTGCTCGAAGGCAAGGCTGGCGTCGTCCTCCGGCGGCCGCGAGCCGACGTCCGCGAGGTAAAGCCCCAGCCCGGACAAGGCGCTGGCGGCAAGCACCAGGATGGCGATGGTTCTCAGGGGCAAGCGATTCTCCTCGATACCCGCGTGCGACGATAGCATAGCTCCGCCCCGGGGTAAGGCGCAGCGCCGGCTCACCTGGTGCCGGGTCGTACTTTCGTACTTTTTGCCTCTGCCACCTGGGGTGCCGGGTCGTACGTTCGTACTTTGTCCAGAGGCAAAAAGTACGAAAGTACGACCCGGCACCAGCTAACGCGGCACCAGCTACGCCAGCTATCCCGACGGTTGGCGGCTGAACCAGTCCCGCGGATCGATGGGCCTGGCGTTCCGGCGGATCTCGAAATAGAGGCTCGCCTGCGGCTGGCCGCCGCTCGCGCCGACCGTCGCGATCACGTCGCCCGGCGCCACCCAGTCGCCCGCGCTCTTCAGGGTCGTCTCGTTGTGGCCGTAAAGCGTGAGGTAGCCGCCGCCGTGGTCGACGATGACGAGCAGGCCCATGCCGTCCAGCCAGTCGGCAAAGATGACGCGGCCGTGGTAGACCGCACGCACTTCGCGCCCGCGGGGTGCGGCGAGCACCACCCCGTGCCATTTGAGGCGGCCGTTGGCGCGCGGCTGCCCGAATTCGTGCAGGACCCGGCCCGCCACCGGCCAGGTCAGGCGCCCTTTGAGCGCGGCGAACGGCTGGTCGGACGTGATGGGGTAATCCGACAGGATGGCCGTCAGCTCGGTGATCAGCCGTGACAGGTCGGCTTCCTGGGCCGCCAGCCGCTCGATCTCCGCGCCGTCCTCGGCCAGCCGCTCCTTGAGCCCTGCCAGCAGCGCCTGGCGGTGCTCCTGGGCGGCGGCGAGCTCGGCCAGCTCCGCCTCGCGCGCGCGGCTAAGCGCCGCCAGCCGGTCCCGCTCCGCGGCGGCGCCGGCGTGCAGCCGCGCGAGCTTTTCGAGCTGCGCCGTGACGGCTTCGATGTTGCCGCTGCGATAGTCGCTGAGATAGCGGTAATACACGAGCAGGCGGCCCAGCGTGGCCGGGTCCTGCTGATTCAGGAGCAGGCGGATCCGTTCCTGGCTGCCCCCCATCCAGGCCGCCCTGACCTGCGCGGCGAGCTGCGCGCTTTCCTCGGCCAGCTCCGCCTCGTCCGCCGTGATCCGGGTCTCGAGTTTTGCGAGCTTTTCCCCGGCATAGCGCTCCCGGTCCTCGAGCTCACCGAGATGGAGGCGCGTTTCGGAGATGCGTACCTCGGCTGCCTCGAGCTCCGCGGCCAGCGCGTCGCGCTCGGCGGTGCGGCGGTCCATCTGCTCCTTCAGGTCGTTGATGCGCTCGCGAACTTCCTCGAGCTCGCGCTCCTTGATGCGTACCCGGCCTTCGTCCTGCGCCCACGCAAATGCGGGAACCAGCAAACTGAGGAGTACCAGGTACAGCCAACCGCGCGTCATGAGGCGGGAGTGTAGAACGTTTGCGCGCCGGGCCGAAGCGCCCCGGCGGGGGACCAGCGGCTGGGCGCTGGTATACTGTACGTTTCGCTCACCGGACGGCGTCCGTCCGGCAACAGCCGATTACCCGCACCGGACATGGAACAGTACCTCGAATTCACCGCCAATCATCCGCTCCTGGTCGGCGCGCTGCTGCTCTCGTTTTTCCTCGTGATATTTTCCGAGCTCCGGCGCAAGGCGCGCGGCGTGACGACCCTCGAGCCGCAGGAAGCCGTCAAGCTGATGAATGCCGACGCCGTCGTCATCGATCTCAGGAGCGCCGAGGCGTTCGCCAGGGGACACATCGTCAACGCAAGGAACATTCCGGTCGACGAGCTGCCCGAAAAGCGCGACGTCATCGAAAAATACAAGTCGCGGCCCATCGTCGCCGTGTGCGACGCCGGCCTGACCTCGAACAGCACCGTGGCGAAGCTGCGCAAGTCGGGCCACGAGAACGTGTTCGGGCTGCGCGGCGGCATCAATGCCTGGAAGCAGGCGAGCCTGCCGCTGGTCACGTCGAAGAAGACCAAGAAGAAAAAGTAAGCCGCCGGCTACCGTCGGTCATGAAAATCGAGCTCTATGGCACCCAGTACTGTTCATATTGCGCGGCGGCGCGCATGTTGCTGAAGAAGAAAGGGCTGGAGTGGGAGGAGATCCCGGTGGGCGGCGATCCGTCAGCGCGCCGCGACATGGAAGCGCGCAGCGGCCGGCACACCGTGCCGCAGATCTTCATCGAGGGGCAGCCTGTCGGCGGCTTCGACGAGCTCTACGAGCTGGAGCAAAGCGGCGAGCTCGACCGGATGCTCGGCCGTTAGCCCGGCCGCCGCCTGCGTACAAACAGATCAACCACAGGACAAGCTAATGGCAGAACAGGACAACAAGCCCGCGGAACGCAAGATTTCCATCCAGAAGGTCTACCTGAAGGACTTTTCCTTCGAATCGCCGCAGACGCCGCAGGTGTTCACCGAGGGTAAATGGGAACCGAAGACGAACCTGAACCTCCGCAGCACACACAGCGCCGGAACGGGCGGTCATCACGAGGTCGTGCTGACGATCACGGTGGAGACGAAGCACGAGGACAAGACGGTGTTCCTCATCGAGCTGCAGCAGGCCGGCCTGTTCTACATCACCGGCTACAGCGACGAGGAGTTCTCGGCCGTGGTCGGCAGCTTCTGCCCCAACGTGCTGTTCCCGTACGCGCGGGAGTCGATCGCCGGCATCGTTGCGAAGGGCGGCTTCCCGGAATTGCTGCTGCAGCCGATCAATTTCGACGCGTTGTACGCACAAAGCCGGGCGGAGGCGCAGAAGCAGGCCACCGCCACCGCCGCGGTGCCGCCGCAGGCGACTCCGGGGGCCGGCGGTAACGGGGGCGGAGGCCACTGAACGCCGCCTCGCCGGGCGGGCCACGGGCGCCGGCGGCGGACGCGCCGGCGATTGCGGTCGTCGGCGCCGGCTCCTGGGGCACCGCGCTCGCGGTGCAGCTCGCGCGCTCCGGCAGGCAGGTCAGGTTGTGGGGGCGCGATGCCGTGCAGCTCCGCGCGGCGGCCGCCGACCGGGAAAACCGCCGCTACCTGCCGGGCGTCCCGCTGGCCGGCAACATCCGGGTGGACGAGGAGCTGGCGGACGCGATCGAGGGCGCCGGGGACATCCTGCTGGCCGTGCCGAGCCGCGGGTTGCGCGAGACGATTACGAAGCTCCAGCCGCTCATGCACGGCGGCGAGCGCATCTGCTGGGCCACCAAGGGCTTTGAGCTGACCACCGGCAAGCTGCCGCACGAGGTGGTGCGCGAGCTGCTCGGCGACGACCACGCGGTCGCGGTGCTGTCCGGCCCGACCTTCGCCCGCGAAGTCGCCGAAGGGCTGCCCACCGCCCTGACAATCGCCGCGAGCGACGAGACGTTCGCGTCCGACCTGGCGCGCGCGCTCTCCGGGCCGAATTTCCGCGCGTACACATCGTCCGACATCGCCGGCGTCGAGGTCGGCGGCGCGGTGAAGAACGTGCTCGCGATCGGCGCCGGTATTTCCGACGGCCTGGGGTTCGGCGCAAACGCACGCATCGCACTGATCAACCGCGGGCTGGCGGAGATGATCCGCTTAGGTGTAGCACTCGGCGCGAAGCAGGACACCTTCGTCGGCCTCGCGGGCATGGGCGATCTCGTGCTCACCTGCACCGACGACCAGTCGCGCAACCGCCGCTTCGGCCTCGCGCTCGCCTCGGGACAAACCGTGGAGGAAGCCGAAGCCGGCATCCACCAGGTGGTGGAGGGCGTGCGGGCCGCGAAGGCCGTGCACCAGGTATCCACCCGCCTGGGCGTCGAGATGCCGATCTGCGAACAGGTCTACCGCATCCTCTACGAGGGCGTCGCACCCCGCGACGCCGTCGAGGCCCTCATGAACCGCGAGCTGAAGGCCGAATAGGGGTTCGACCCCGCACCCTACCGGAAGCTTTGCTGCCGCCACGCCTCGTAGATGACCACGGCCGCTGCATTCGAGAGATTGAGGCTGCGATTGCCCGGCCGCATCGGAATGCGCAGCCGCTGCGTTTCCGGGACGGACTCGAGCACTTCCACAGGCAAGCCGCGCGTTTCCGGCCCGAACAGGAAGGCATCGGCCGGCCGGTACGCGGGCACCGTGTAGTTCGTCGTGCCGCGGGTGCTGAGCGCGAACACTCGCGGGGCGCCCAGCCGTTGCAGGCAGTTCCCGAGCGAGGCGTGCGTCCGCACGTCGGCGAATTCCCGGTAGTCCAGCCCGGCGCGCCGGAGCCGCGGCTCGTCGAGCTCGAAGCCGAGCGGCTCGACCAGGTGCAGCGTAACGCCGGCGTTGGCGGCGAGCCGGATGATGTTGCCGGTGTTCGGCGGGATTTCGGGCTGGTACAGGATCAGGCTGAACATCGCATCGCTCAAACGGATAAACTGCATGATCGCATGCCGGCGCGTCGACCGCGGCGGCAGGATTACTGAAGCAAGCGTGACCCGACCATGACTCCAGCCGCACCGGCCGCCGACAACCCGCTCGCCGTCGACTTCTGCGGACTCGCGCTGGCCTCGCCGATCGTGCTGCTTTCGGGCTGCGTCGGTTTCGGCGAGGAATACACGCGCGTGCACGGTTTTTCCAACCGCGACGCCGGCGCCGTGGTCCTGAAAGGCACCACGCTCGAGCCGCGCCTCGGCAACCCGCCCCGCCGCATGGCGGAGACGCCGATGGGCATGCTGAACGCCATCGGCCTGCAGAACCCCGGCGTCGACAAGGTGATCGCCGGGATCCTGCCGGGCCTCGATTTCACCGAGACGCGTTTCTTCGCCAACGTCTGCGGCTCCACGATCGAGGACTATGCGGAAGTCACGCGCCGCTTCGACGATTCACCGATCGACGCGATCGAGATCAACATCTCCTGCCCGAACATCAAGGAAGGCGGCGTGTCCTTCGGCAATTACCCGGACATGTCGGCGCAAGTGGTCGCCGCCTGCCGCGCGCAGACGAAAAAACCCATCATCGCGAAGTTGTCGCCGAACCAGACCGACATCGCCGAGAACGCGCGCCGCTGCATCGAGGCGGGCGCCGACGCGCTGGCCGTCATCAATACCATCGCCGGCATGGCGATCGACGTCGAGAAGCGCCGGCCCGTGATCGGCAACGTGCGCGGCGGGGTGTCGGGTCCCGCCATCAAGCCGATCGCCCTCTGGAAAGTGCGGCAGGTGTTCGAGGTCGCCGGCCCGCACGGCGTTCCGATTATCGGGCAGGGCGGCATCATGAACGCGCACGACGCGCTCGAATTCCTGATCGCCGGCGCCACGACCGTAGGTGTCGGAACCGCGCTGTTTTACGAACCCCTCGTCTGCCGCGAGATCAACGCGGGGATTGCGGATTACCTTGCCAGGCACGACATGGATTCGGTCGCCGAGGTGATCGGCTCGCTCCGACTCCCGAGCGCGGACTGACCATGAAAGCCGTCGTTCCGCTGCTGCTCTCCTCGTCGATCGTGATCGAAGTGGCCTGCCTGCCGCGCTGATCGTGAGGCGCTGCCGCTAAGGCGTCGTGCTGCCGTTGCCGGTCTTCCCGCTTCTTCCCAAGGGGCAATCGACTACTGTGGGGCACAGTTCGCATTGCACGAACAGTCCCATTTTCTCGTATTCCTGGCGATCGATCACTCCATCCTGGTTCTCGTCGATCCGGTTGAAAAACGTGGACGACACGCTCATCGGAGTAGCAGCCGTTTCGGCCGGGTCGAGCACGCCGTCAGAATTCACATCCGTCTGCTTGAAGACAGACTGGCGGCAAAGCTCCATGCCCAGGTCTTCCGGAGGGCTCTGAACGTCGAACGGCCCCTGGAGGACGGTGCAGCCGGCAATCATCAAATACGAGAGAAATCCTGCGAGAAACACCACGGGCCGGATCATCGTGTACCTCCGTCCCGTGGCACTTCACGCGCGCGCGACTCGGCCGCGAGCTCCAGGGCACGTATCTTCCGGGCGAGGGTATTGCGCCCCCAGCCGAGGAGCCGGGCCGCTTCCTGGCGGTGACCCCGCGCTTGCTTCAATGCCGCCGCGATCAGCACCTTTTCTACCTCCGGTAAGGCCGTCTTGAGTAGAGGCTCGCCCGACCGGCCGAGCTCCTGCTCGGCCCAGGCTTCGAGCTCGCGTGTCCACGCCTCGAGCGCGTGCTGCGATGTCGCCCTGCCGCCGAGATCGTCCGGCAGGTCGTCGGCCGTGATCACGCTGCCGGGCGCGGTAACCGTCAGACGGCGGGTGGTGTTGACGAGCTGGCGAATGTTCCCCGGCCACTCGCAGGCGGTGAGGCGATCCAGCGCTTCGCTGTTCAGTGACTTCGCAGCCGTGTGCAGCTCCCGTGCCGCATCCTGCAGGTAGTGCGCGAGCAGCAGGGGAATGTCCTCCCGTCGCTGGCGCAGCGGCGGAATGTCGATGCGCATGACGTTCAGCCGGTGATAGAGGTCCTCGCGGAAGCGGCCTTCCTGCACCGCGCGCGCGAGATCCTGGTGCGTGGCGGCAATCACGCGCACGTCGACCGTGATCGAAGTCTGTCCGCCCACGCGGTAGAACTCGCTTTCCGCCAGCACGCGCAGCAGCCGCGTCTGCAGGCCCGGCGACATGTCGCCGATCTCGTCGAGGAACAGCGTACCGCCGTCGGCCTGCTCGAAACGCCCAATGCGCCTGCTCTCGGCCCCGGTGAACGCGCCGCGTTCGTGACCGAACAGCTCGGATTCGAGGAGGTCCGCGGCTATTGCCGAGGTATTCAGCGCAACGAACGGCTTGCCGGCGCGCGGCCCGTGCCGGTGCAGGGCGCGCGCGACGAGCTCTTTGCCGGTGCCCGACTCGCCCGTGATGAGCACCGTCATGCTGGAGCGCGCGAGGCGGCCGATCGAGCGGAACACGTCCTGCATCGCGGGTGCCTGGCCGATCAGCGACGGCACCGGCGCGTGCGCGTCCGCTTCCGCGCCCGGCGGCAACCGGCCGTTGCGGCGCGCCGCCTTCTTCACGAGCTCCAGCGTCTCGTCGAGGTCGAACGGCTTCGGCAGATACTCGAACGCGCCGCCCTGGTAGGCGGCGACGGCGTTGTCGAGATCCGAGTGCGCGGTCATGACGATGACCGGGACCTCGGGATGGTCGCGGCCGAGGCGCTCCAGCACGGCGAAGCCGTCCATGCCCGGCATGCGCACGTCGGTGATCAGGACGTCGGGCCGCCGATGCTCGATCGCTTCCAGCAGGTGTTCGGCGCGTTCGAAGGTGCGCGCGCGAAAGCCGCCCTGCTTGAGCGCGCGCTCGAGCACCCAGCGCACGGACGGGTCGTCGTCGACCACCCACACCTCGAGCTCAGCCAGGCTCATGCCGCACCTCGCGCGCCAGCGGCAGCCGGACGAAGAAGACGGTCCTGCCCGGCCGGCTCTCGAACTCGATCAAACCGCCGTGGCGGCTCAGCAGGTCCTGCGCCACCGCGAGTCCGAGGCCCGTGCCGTCCGGACGGCTGGTCACCAGCGGATAGAAGATGGAATCCTGCAGCGCGGGCGGGATGCCCGGGCCGTCGTCCTCGATCTCGATGCTGGCAATCGCCCGGTGCCGCACGTCGCCGATGGTGAAGTCCAGCGTCGCGCGGGTCCTCACGACGATCGTGCCCTGGCCGCCGAGCGCGGTGGCCGCGTTCCGCACGAGGTTCAGGAGCGCCTGCACCATCTGGTCGCGGTCGAGGTCGATCGGCGGGAGCCCGGGGTCGTAGTCACGGTGCAGCCTGAGCGATGACGTGGCCTCGTTCTCGATCAGCTTCAGCACGTATTCGATGAGCTCGTGCACGTTGACCGGCTGCTTTTTCGGGGGCCCGAGCGGCCCGAGCAGCGTGTCGACCAGCGCGGCGAGCCGGTCGGCCTCGCTGATGATGACGCTCGTGTATTCCTTCAGCTCGTCGCTCGCGAGCTGCTTCGAGAGCAGTTGCGCGGCGCCGCGCAGGCCGCCGAGCGGGTTCTTGATCTCGTGCGCGAGCTGGCGAATCATCTGCCGGCCGGCGCCGTGCTGGACGATCAGCGCATTCTCGCGGCTGATCCGCGAGCGCCGCGTGACGTCCATCATTTCCACGAGCAGGCAGCCGCGCATGGCGGCACCCTGCATCGGCGAAACGCGGCAATCCAGCACGCGTCGCTCCCCGTGCTCGCCGGCGGGCGCGAGCTTCAGCTCGTCGGCGAAGCTGCGCCCGGACGCATTCGTGCGGGCGATCACGTGCTCGAGTTCGCCGTGGTCTTCGAAGAGCTCGAGCAGAGGTTTGCCGCGTGCCCGGCCGCGGCTGATCCCGAGCAGGTCCTCGGCTGCCGCATTGAGGCTGATGACGAGGAGATTCCGGTCGAGAACGATCGCGCCGGTGCCGAGATTTTCGAGGATGTCCTGCGGCGGCGGGTCCACGGCGCCGGATGCCGGTGGATCCTGGGCGCCGCCGTGCGTCAGTTCAGGATCGATGTCTGGTGAACATAGAACCGGATCGGCTCGCTGCGGATCATCAGCTCCCCCTGCTCGTTCAGGATTTCTGCTTGCAGGTTGTGCGTGCCCCGCCAGACCTCCTGCAAGGCGATCGTCAGGCCGCTCGCCGGGTGCGGCTCGCCGTCGAAATACACCCGAACCTGGTCGCCGGGGCGGAGCGCCGGCTGCACGTCCAGGCGAACCGTCAGTTGGCCCGCGATGTTCCATAGCGTCTCTTCGGACGAGGGCGCGACGAACTGCAAGGCTTCATAATCGAACGGCGGCGGCTTCTCCGCGGCCGCAGCGCCGCTGGCCGCCCGGGTCCGCTGCAAGGATTCGAAGGCGCTGACCGGTGGCGGCGGGTCGCTCTCCGACAGGTAGATTTCCTCGGCGCCGGGATGCGGCGTATCGGAATAGTGGGTAACCCCGTCCTCGTCGACCCACCGGTAGACCTGCGCCGGCAACGCGCTGGCCGCGAGCAGCGCAACGAGAGCAAAGCAGGCACTTTTACGCATCGCATTAGCATAACAGGCTTTAAATGGAGTCGAACCGCACTTTTTCGGTGCAAATCCCGGAAGCCGGCGTTTTGCACCAAAAAAGTGCGGCGCGACCCCGATTCCGTTTACAGGCTGTAGTACATGTCGAACTCGACCGGGTGGGGCGCCATGCGCACCCGCGTTACGTTCTGCATTTTGAGGTCGACGTAGGCATCGATCAGGTCGTCGGTGAACACGCCGCCGTTCTTCAGGAACGCGCGGTCCTTGTCGAGGGCGATGAGCGCCTCTTCCAGCGAGAAGGCCACGTGCTCGAGCTCCTTCTCCTCCTCGGGCGGCAGGTCGTACAAGTCCTTGTCCATGGCATCGCCCGGATGGAGCCGGTTCTGGATGCCGTCGAGACCGGCCATCATCATCGCCGAAAACGCGAGGTACGGGTTCGCCATGGAGTCGGGGAAGCGGAGCTCGATGCGGCGCCCCTTCGAATTCGCTTCATAGGGGATGCGTATGGACGCGGAGCGGTTGCGCGCGGAGTAGGCGAGGATCGTCGGTGCCTCGAAGCCGGGCACCAGGCGCTTATAGCTGTTGGTGGAGGGATTCGAGAAGGCATTCAGGGCTTTCGCGTGTTTGATCAAGCCGCCGAGATAGTAAAGCGCGGTCTCGGACAGCCCGCCATAACCGTCGCCGGAGAACAGGTTCTTGCCGCCCTTGAACAGCGACTGGTGCACGTGCATGCCGTTGCCGTTGTCGTTGACCAGCGGCTTCGGCATGAACGTCGCGGTCTTGCCGAAGCTGTGCGCGACATTGTGCACGACGTATTTCAGTATCTGCACTTCGTCGGCCTTGCGCGTGAGCGTCGAGAACTTCACGCCGATCTCGCACTGGCCGGCCGTCGCGACCTCGTGATGGTGCACTTCGGTCACGAGCCCCATCTCGTCGAGCGCCAGGCACATCGCCGAGCGGATGTCGTGCAACGAGTCGACCGGCGGCACCGGGAAGTAACCGCCCTTGACCATCGGCCGGTGGCCGGTGTTCATGTCCTCGTAGCTGCGGCTCGTGTTCCAGGCGCCTTCCTGGGAATCGATGGAATAGAACGCGCCCTGCATCGTGTCGTCCCAGCGCACGTCGTCGAACACGAAGAATTCGTTCTCCGGACCGAAGTACGCCTCGTCCGCGAGGCCGGTCGATTTCAGGTACGCTTCGGCGCGCTGCGCGAGCGAGCGGGGGCAGCGATCATAGCCCTGCATGGTGGAGGGCTCGTACACGTCGCAACGCAGGTTGAGCGTCGCGTCCTCGGAGAAGATGTCGACGACGGCCGACCCGGCGTCGGGCATGAGGATCATGTCGGACTCGTTGATGCCCTTCCAGCCGGCGATCGACGAGCCGTCGAACATCTTGCCCTCCTCGAAGGTGTCCTCGTTCAGCATCCGGGCCGGCACGGTGACGTGCTGCTCCTTGCCCTTGGTGTCGGTAAAGCGGAAGTCGACGAACTTGATTTCCCGTTCCTGGATCAGGCCGAGCACCTCTGCTGCGGTCATTGACGTATCCTCTTGTTGGTTTGAAGCCGCCGGCGCTTCGTGGGCTGCCGGGCTCGTTTGCGCTCGTGGTGCAGGAAGCGTGCCAGGGTGGGACGGCCGGCAAGCGATTGAAATCGCGCAGGTTTCAGCCACCGGGTCGCCACCGGTTGCACTAGTATAGTGCATGGCGCGCCGGCTGTGCACCAGATCGGTGCGACCGGCTCCATTCATCAGCCGCGAGGGGTTCTTTTGTCGTCAATCGTCGTCCAGCTCCTTACGCCCGCATCGATCGAGCCCGCGGCGCGGCTGTTGGCCGGCAGCATGCGCGACAATCCGCTGCACCGGCGCCTGTTTGCGGGTGACGCCGCCCGGATCGAGCCATTCCTGGGGGCCGCATTCGGCCGCTTGCTGCAACGGCAGATGGTCACCGGGCTTGTGCCCGGCGCTTTCCGCGGCGAAACACTGGTGGGTGTGGCGGCGATGGTCCCGCCGGGTCATTGCCAGCCGACGCTGCAAGAGAAGCTCGCCATGCTGGCGATCCTGGCCCGCGGCCGCGGGCTGCGGCACCTGCCGAGAATCCAGCGCTGGCTGAAGATCTGGGCCCGCCAGGATCCGGACCTCGATCATTGGCACCTTGGGCCGGCGGCCGTCGAGCGCACCCTTCAAGGGCAAGGGATCGGCAGTCTCCTGATGACGGCGATCTGCGATGAGCTCGATCGGCGGCAGGCCAATGGCTACCTCGAAACCGACAAGCACAGGAATGTCCGCCTGTATCAACGGGGCGGGTTCGAGGTGGTTGCCGAGCAGCCGGTGCTGGGCGTGCCGAACTGGTTCATGCTGCGCCGTCCGGCTGCCGCCGCCAGCCGGGCGGGTTATACTTCCGCGCCGACCTTCGCCTGAACCCATTGATGCCCAAGGAAAACCCGCCCGCCTGCCGCCATTTCCAGGACCTGGTGCTGACCCTGCAGCAGTTCTGGGCTTCCGAGGCGGCAATCATCGCGCAGCCGTACGACATGGAAATGGGGGCGGGCACGTTCCACCCGATGACCTTCCTGCGGGCGATCGGGCCGGAGCCCTGGCGGGCGGCCTACGTGCAGCCCTGCCGCCGCCCGACCGACGGTCGCTACGGCGACAACCCGTTCCGGCTGCAGCACTACTACCAGTTCCAGGTCGTGCTTAAGCCCTCTCCCGAGGACATCCAGGCGCTTTACCTCCGCTCCCTCACGGCCATCGGCATCGATGCGGCGGTGCACGACATCCGCTTCGTCGAGGACAACTGGGAATCGCCGACGCTCGGCGCCTGGGGCCTCGGCTGGGAGGTGTGGCTGAACGGCATGGAGATTACGCAATTCACGTATTTCCAGCAGGTCGGCGGGCTCGAGTGCCGGCCCGTCACGGGCGAGATCACCTACGGCCTGGAACGGCTCGCGATGTACCTGCAGGACGTCGAGAGCATCTACGACATCGTGTGGACGGCGGGACCCTCGGGCGACGTCACGTACGGCGACGTCTACCGCCAGAACGAGGTGGAGCAGTCGCGCTACAACTTCGAGGAGGCCGCGGTCGATGCGTTGTTTCGCCAGTTCGACCTCAGTGAGAGCGAATGCCGGCGGCTGATCGAGGCCACGCTCCCGCTGCCCGCCTATGAGCAGATGCTCACGGCTTCACACACGTTCAACCTCCTCGATGCGCGGGGCGCGATTTCCGTGAGCGAGCGCCAGCGTTATATCCTGCGGGTGCGCGACATGTCCCGCGCCATCGCGCAAGCGTACTACGACAGTCGTGAGGCACTGGGCTTTCCGCTGCTTGCGCAAGCAATGGGCAAGTAGTGGCGCGCGCGAACGCAAAGGCCGCCGATTTCCTGGTCGAGATCGGCACCGAGGAACTGCCGCCGAAGGCTTTGCGGCGCCTGATGCAGGCCTTCGCCGAGGGCATCGCCGCGGGTCTCGAGCGCGAGCGCCTCGCGCACGGTGAGCTGCAGGCGTTTGCGACGCCGCGGCGCCTGGCGGTGCTGGTGCAGGACCTCGCAGTGCGGCAGGCCGATCGCGCGACAGAGCTGAAAGGTCCGCCGGTGTCCGTTGCGTTCGATGCCGAAGGCCGGCCGACGGCCGCGGCGCGCGCCTTTGCCGAAAAATGCGGCGTCGCCGTCGAGGCGCTCGGGCGCACCGCGTCGGCAAAGGGCGAATGGCTCACCGGCCGCTCCGTGGACGCGGGCCGGGCCGCGGACGCAGTGCTTCCCGCCATCGTGCAGGACGCGCTCGACAAGCTGCCGATCCCGCGGCGCATGCGCTGGGGCGACTCGGATGCCGAGTTCGTCCGGCCGGTGCGCTGGCTGCTCATGCTGCACGGCGGAACGACGGTCGCCGCGACCGTGCTCGGCCAGGCAGCCGGCAACGTCACGCGGGGCCACCGCTTCCTCGCGGAAGGCGAGATTGCGATCGGCGCGCCGCGAAAGTACGCCCAGGTGCTCGAGCAGAAGGGACGGGTGGTGGCCGACTTCGCGGCGCGGTGCCGCCGGATCGTCGACGGTGTAAAGGAAGCGGCGGCGAGCGTGGGCGGAACGCCGCTCGGCGACGACGAGCTGTACGACGAGGTTACCGCGCTCACCGAATGGCCCGTGCCGATGATCGGCCGCTTCGACGAGTCCTTCCTCGACCTGCCGCGCGAAGTCATCGTGGCCACGCTGACACATCACCAGCGGTACTTCCCGATCGTGGATGCCGCGGGCAATTTACAAGCGGAATTCGTGACCGTGGCGAACCTCGAAAGCGCGGAACCGGAGCGGGTACGGGAAGGTAACCAGCGCGTGATCCGGCCGCGGCTTGCCGACGCCGCGTTTTTCCGCGACCAGGACCTCGAGACGAGGCTCGCGGATCGCCTGCCGCAGCTCGAGCGCGTCGTCTACAGCGAGGGACTCGGCAGCCTGCACGACAAGACGGCGCGGGTGGCGCGGCTCGCGGTAGAGATCGCCTCGAAGCTCGGCCTCGACGCGACGACGGTCGAGCGCGCGGCCTGGCTGTCCCGCTGCGACTTGACGACGGGCATGGTCGGCGAATTCCCCGAGCTGCAGGGTGTAATGGGCAGCTACTACGCCGCGGCATCGGGTGAGCCCGAGGCCGTAGCGCGGGCAATCCGGGAAATCTACCTGCCGCGGCACGCCGGCGATGCGTTGCCGGCTACCGGTGCGGGACGCGCGTTGTCCCTGGCGGAGCGCATCGATTCCCTCGCGGGCCAGTTCGCCCTGGGCCGGAAACCGACGGGCAACCGGGACCCGCAGGGGCTGCGCCGTGCGGCACTCGGCATCGTGCGCATCCTCGTGGAGCAGGCGGTCGATCTCGACTTGCCGGCACTGCTCGCTGCATCGGTGGCCGACCAGCCGGTGAGCGTTGCCGACGCGGCGGCGCTCACCGACGAGCTCTACGAGTTCGTCGTCGAGCGCATGCGAGCCTGGCACGTCGAGGGCCGCGGCACGGCGGTCGAGGTATTCGAATCGGTGCGCGGCGCGCGACCTGCCTCGCTGCACGACTTCGGGCTGCGCCTCGAGGGCGTCACGGCGTTCGTCGAGCTGCCGCAGGCCGAGAGCCTCGCGGCGGCGAACAAGCGTATCGCGAACATCCTCCGGCAGTCGGGCGAGGCCGCGTTCGGCACGGTGGCGGCCGCATTGCTCGAAGACGGCGCCGAGCGCGAGTTGCATGACGCCTTGAAACAAGCGAGATCCGACGTGCAACCGTTGATGCAGCAGCGCGATTATGCGGCGGTGCTCGCCAGGCTCGCGGCGTTGCGCGATCCCGTCGACCGCTTCTTCGACGATGTCATGGTGATGGCGAAGGACGACGCGCAGCGGCGCAACCGGCTCGCGTTGCTGGCCGGCCTGCGCGAGCTGTTCCTGCGAACAGCCGATATCTCGCGGCTGTCGATCGGCTGATCCAGCGCATGTCGGTCCGGCTGGTGGTGCTCGATCGCGACGGGGTCATCAATCGCGACTCGGATGCGTTCATCAAGTCGCCGGCCGAGTGGGTGCCGATCGACGGCAGCCTCGAGGGAATCGCGCTGTTGACGCGGAGCGGCTTCACGGTCGCGGTGGCCAGCAACCAGTCGGGCATCGGCCGCGGCCTCTACGATCGCGCGGCGCTGGAGGCGATCCATCGGAAGATGCGGCGCGCGGTGGCCGCGGCAGGCGGCGCCATCGATCGTATCGTGAGCTGCCCGCACCGGCCGGAGGATGCCTGCGCCTGCCGCAAGCCCGCGCCGGGTCTGCTACGGCGGCTGGCACGGCATTACGGGGTTGCGATGCGCGGGATCCCGGTGATCGGCGATTCCCTACGGGATCTCGAAGCCGCGCGCGCGGTGGCAGCGCGGCCGATGCTCGTGCTCACGGGCAATGGACGGCGAACCCGGGACACGGTATCGGGGACGGACTGGCAGGTGGAGGTATTCGACGACCTGCTCGGGGCTGCCGGGGCGCTGGTGTCGGAACGCGAACGGGAGTGCCGCTGATGCTGCTCCTGCGGTCCCTCGCCTTCCAGGCGTACTTCTTCGTCTCGGTGATCGTCTTCGCGTTCCTCGTGTTCCTGAGCTGGCCGCTGCCGTACCGCGTGCGCTACGGCCTCACGACGATCTGGGCAAAAGGCATGCTGTGGGCCGGCCGGTTTTTCTGCGGACTCGATTACAGGATCGAGGGACTGGAGAACCTGCCGGACCGGCCGTCGGTCATCCTCAGCAAGCATTCCACGGTCTTCGAAGCCTACGCGCTGATCGTCTTCCTGCCGCGGCAGACCTGGGTGGCCAAGCGCGAGCTGTCGTGGCTCCCGATCTTCGGCTGGGGCTTCGCCGCGCTGAAGCCGATCAGCATCGATCGGAGCGCCGGCGGCAGCGCCGTCTCGCAGGTCATCGCGCAAGGCAAGGCACGTCTCGCCGAAGGCATCTGGATCACGGTCTTCCCCGAAGGCACCCGCCTGCCGCACAACGAGACCCGCCGCTACGGCATCAGCGGCGCGGCGCTCGCGCGCGAGGCCGGCTGCCCCATCGTGCCCGTCGCGCACAACGCCGGCGTGTTCTGGCCGCGCCGCAGCATCATCAAGCGCCCCGGTCTCATCCGCGTCGTTGTGGGGCCCCCCATCGAGCCCGGCGACCGCACGCCGAAACAAACCAACCTCGCCGTACAGGAGTGGATCGAGGCCAGGATGGCCGAAATCTGCGGACGCGACCGCTGAGTCGGTTTGCCTGGCCGCATTTTTGCGGCGAACCGTGGAAACGCTTACATTCGTCGCAGAATCCGTTGAGTGTTTTCATGACCCGGTCTTTTCGGTTCCTCCCGTTGCTGCTCGCCTGCGGCTCGCTGGTCGCCTCCACCGCCGGTGCGCAGGCCCTGTACCACTTGCCGGAGGGCGTGCGATCGCGCATGGCCAGTCCCGAGAATCCGAATGGGGCCAAGGGCCAGGGCGCACGCGCCAACCAGGGCGCCAAGGGACACGCCTTCGAGTCTATCGAGGCGCACGGGCTGCTGGAGCTGCTCGACCTGGACGGTACCGGCGTGATCCGGCGTATCAAGCTGACGGTGGATGACCGCTCGCCCGGGATGCTGCGTTCGCTGCGCATCGCGATGTACTGGGACGGCGCGGAGGAGCCGGCCGTGTCCGCGCCGTTGGGCGACTTCTTCGGCCTGGCCTTCGGTGCCACGGCCGTCTATGACACGGCGCTTTTCACCAATGCCGAAGGTCGCTCGTTCATCTCCATCGTGCCGATGCCGTACCGCACCGGCGCGCGCATCGTCATCTACAACGACTCCGACACCCCCCTCGAGCACATCTACTATAACGTCAGCTTCGAGGAATGGGATCACGCACCGGAGGACATCGGCTACCTGCACGTCTACTGGCACCGTGCCACACCGCCGCTGGGCAGTGACTTCGTGATCCTGCCGCGGGTGCATGGCCGTGGCATGTACCTGGGCACCAACATCGGCGTCAACGCCAATCCCGCCTACGGTGACCTGTGGTGGGGCGAAGGCGAGGTCAAGATGTACCTGGACGGCGACCGTCGCTATCCGAGCATCGCGGGGACGGGCGTCGAGGATTATTTCGGCACCGCCTGGGGCGCGGGCCGGTTCATCGATCGCTACAGCGGCTGCCTGATCGCCGACAAGCAGCGCCGGCGTTGGGCCTGCTACCGCTATCACGTGCCCGATCCGGTGTACTTCCACAAGGACATCGAGGTAACCGTGCAGCAGATCGGCGGCGGACCCCTGGCAGAGGTGCGCAAGCTGGCGGCCGCCGGCGCGCCGCTGGACCCGATCAGCGTCGATATGTCCGGGCGCATGGTCAACCTGAAGGACATGCGCCATCCGCCGCGCCTCACTGACAAGGATTTTCCGCACGGCTGGACCAATTTCTTTCGCCGCGACGACTGGTGCGCCACGGCCTGGTTCTACCTCGACCGTCCCACCGACGCCTTGCCGCGGCCGGCCGCTCTGGCTGAGCGCATTCGGGAGCTGTGACGCCGCCCGCCCGCGCTCGTCCCGCCTATAATAGGCTCGAGGCGCCGGACATCGCCGATCCGGCGGTCTCGGCGTTACGCATCCATGCAATGCCGCGGGGGTGCCGCCGTCGATTCCGGGACAGGCGCGGACGGTGAGATGGATCGGGGAAGGCAGGAAGACCGGCTCGATTCGTGGAAGAGGATCGCGTCGTATCTGAAGCGCGACGTCAGCACGGTGCAGCGGTGGGAGCGCCGCGAAGGCATGCCCGTGCACCGCCACCTGCACGATAAACAGGGATCGGTGTTTGCGTTTCGCCCGGAGCTCGACGACTGGTGGGAGGGTCGGAGCGCCCGGCTCGCAAAGGCGGCTGCAGGCGAGATCGAGGGTCCTGCGCCGATCGCGGCGAGTGACGGGAAAGCCGCGCCGACCGGGCCGCCGCGCGTCGCGCGCCGACACGCGGCAGCGGTGCTGTTGGCCATGCTCGTCATTGCCGTCGGCGGCGGCACCTGGCTTGCCGTCAAAACGGACCGTTCCTGGCGCAGCCCGCTCGCCGACGCAACGTTCACCCCTGCAGCAGACTTCGGTGCGGCCGTGCAGGCCGCGGCGATCTCACGCGACGGCGGATTCGTCGCATTTCTCGCGGACCGGGATGGACGAACCGATGCCTGGGTGAGTGAGTTCGGCAGCGATAGCTACGCCAACCTGACCCGCGGCACCGTACGCGAACTGGTGAACCCCTCGATCCGCGCGCTCGGCTTCTCCGCGGATTCATCGCTCGTTTTGATCTGGACGCGCCTGGCAGACGGCTCCCGGGCCGACGATGTCAATGTGCTGGCCGCGCCGACGGGAGGGGGCGCGCTGCGGCTCTATATGCCCGAGGTTGCCGAGCTCGATTGGTCGCCCGACGGTAAACGCGTCGTCTATCACACGACGGCACCGGGCGATCCCCTGTTCGTGCGTGAGGCGGGCGCCCGGGGACAAGGAACCGACCGCAGGATCCACGTCGCGCCGGCGGGGGTGCACGGACACTTTCCGATCTGGTCTCCAGACGGCGCGTTCATTTATTTCGTGCGCGGCGTACCCGGCGATCAATGGGACGTCTGGCGGATTCGGCCGTCGGGTTCCGGGCTGGAACGCATTACGCGGCACGGGACGCAAGTCGCCTACCCGGTGATGCTCGATCGACGCACGCTGGTCTACCTCGCGACCGAGGCAGACGGGTCCGGACCGTGGATGTTTGCCATGGACGTCGAGCGGCGAATTCCGCACCGCATCAGCACTGGCCTGGAGGCCTATACGTCGCTCAGCGGAAGCAGTAGCGGTGAGCGACTCGCCGCTACCGTCACCCGCAGGCGCACGAGCCTGTGGCGCCTGCCGCTCGTCGGCGACGGCGTGGCCAGGAAAGCGGGCGATCCGGCGCTACTCCTGGCCGACGGCGAAACGCCCCGGATGGCTTGTGGCTTCGTGCTGTTCACGGCGTCGCGCGGCGACAAACAGGGTGTGTGGACCGTGGTGAATGGAACCCCTCGCGAGCTCTGGAGCCGCGCCCATGCGCGTATCGTGGGGGCGCCGGCCATGGCACCGGATTGCAGCCGCCTTGCCTTCACGGCGCGTGACGACGGGAGGACGCGGCTGTACGTGATGGATCTGGCCGGTGACGAGTCCAGGAGCAGGGCGGTCACCGAGTCGCTCGCGTTGCGGGGCAGTCCGGCCTGGTGGCCCGACGGTCAGTCGGTCGTTTCTGCCGTAATGCGCGATGGCGAGCCTCGTTTGATGCGAATATTCCTGAACGGCGATTCGCCGGTACTGCTGGTTTCCGAATACTCCATCGATCCCGTCTGGGCGCCGGGCGGCCGGTTCCTGGTTTATTCGGGCGCGGATGTGGGCACGACGTTCCCCCTGCGGGCGGCCGAGGGCGACGGACGACCGCATCCGATCCCTGGCTTGATGCTCACGCGAGGCGCGCGCCGCGTGGCGTTCCTGAACGACCGTCCCACGCTGATCTTTCTCCGCGGCAAGCTCGGTCACAAGGACCTCTGGCTTATCGACCTGCAATCCGGGAGCGAGCGGGCGCTCACGCACTTGCCGCAGGACTTCGTGATCGCTGATTTCGATGTCTCGGAGGACGGAACCGAAGTGGTGCTCGAGCGCGTACAGGAGACCTCGGAGCTGGCCCTCATCGAGCGGCATCGGTGAAAGTGGGTCCGTCGCCGGGCGAGTGATACGACCCCTCGTCCTCAGAGGACAACCCGCCGTTGGAGCGGGACGACGCATCTTCGTGAGAATCGGACTTCACCCGCCGCAGAGCCCTTCCATGCCCTGCCTGGGAGGCCAGGTACACCTGACGACACCGTGGATGGGCTGCGTTCCGAAATGCCCGGTCGCAAGGCCCGAAAGCGTCAGGGTGAGGTTCGAGAGCTCGACCTTCGATCCGCCCGTCACGCAGACCTGCGCCGTCGAGGGCGGCTTGCCGCCGGACTCGAAGGGCGCCGGAGTCCCGTTTCCGGTTATGTGGACAGTGCCGGTCACCACGAAGCCGCCGCCGGTGGCGGGACTGAATGACGGACAAACGCTCGAGTCGTGCGTAACGGTGGCGTTCGTTACCGTGATGTGGTGCGTGTGTGCCGCCCGGGTCGACGGTTCATCCGGGTCCACGATGCCTTTCGAGATGCCCCAGTCGGACGTTTCCATGTTCAGCACCGCCGAAAAGCTGGCGGTTCCCGACCCGTGGTGAAGATCCAGTGACCACTCCCCGCGCATCTCGTACGGGCCGCCGTTCACGCTGCCCGGGGTGTAGTCGTTGATCAGGCCGCTGAGCCGATCGGGCAGCGGGCGGGGATCGTCTGCCGCTGCCAGAGTCGCCCCGCCCGCACAGAGTGCCGACATCAGAACCGCGATACCGCGGCTGTTACGCTTCATCATCGGAGGTCTCCCGAGTTAAGTCGTTGTGGGTCTCTCTGCGCGCGACGCATTGCAACCGGCCGCGATGCTTCGATCGATGGACCGCGCGCCGCCGCGCAACGGCTTACGCTGCGACCAGGGAGCCAGCCAGGTCAAACGGCAAAGCGCTGCATTCCGGCGTTGCCGTTGCATGCGGTCCTTTGCCGTTTGCCCACCGCTGACGGATGTCGATCCGCCGCGTGGCGCCTGGGCGGCTAGTGTCCTGTCCCGTAAATAACTGTGCTATTTCGGTCGCGCATTTTCGTGCCTGGCAAGGCGCGACGACGAGTACTAGCACCGCGATTGCGAGGAGTCGCAACGCCGCCAGGCGCGAAAATGCGCAGCGAAATAGTGCAGTTATTTGCGGGACAGGACACTAGCTGACGGCGGGCGGGATCAGGCGAGATATCCTGATCGGGAAGTGGCGCCGGCAGCGCTGCTGGACCGGCGGCATGGTGCAACGGCCTGCCCGGCAGGCCTTGTCACAAGCTCAGACGTCCAGGTTCTCCACCGTGAGCGCATTGCGCTCGATGAACTCGCGGCGCGGCTCGACCTGGTCGCCCATCAGCGTGGTGAAGATCTCATCGGCCTTTACCGCGTCCTCGATTTTCACTTGCATCAGGCGCCGCGTTTCGGGATTGACGGTCGTCTCCCAGAGCTGGTCGGGATTCATTTCGCCCAAGCCCTTGTAGCGCTGCAGCGACTGGCCTTTGCGCGCTTCGCTCATGAGCCACTCCAGCGCTTCCTCGAAGGAGGCGACGGGCTGGCGCTTGTCGCCGCGGGTGACGTAGGCGCCGGGGCCGATCAGCCCGTGCAGCTTTTCGGCCAGGGCGATGATGTGCCCGTACTCGTTCGTCTCGAAGAACTCGCGCGGGATGTAACGCGTGGTGCCGATGCCGTGTTGCATGCGGCGGATCGCGATGCGCACGCCTTCGCCGTCGCTGTCGCCGCGCTCGAGCTCGGCGGTGTAGGTGCCGCCGTTGCCGTTGCCGCGGCCGCCGTTCGTCGTGGGCAACGCCGCGGCCAGCTTCTGCGTCCACTCTTCGAGCTTGTCGAGATCGTCCGTCATGGTCGAGGCGACGGCCGGCAGCTTGCTGATCGTCCTGAGCACTTTTTCGTCGTACCGGTCGGCGAGCCGGCGGATGATGTTCTCGACTGCGGTGTGTTCCTTCGCCAGCGCCTCGAGGGCGGCGGCGGAGAGCGCCGGCGCCTGCTCGTTGACGTGCAGCTCGGCGTTTTCGAGGGCCGCGTTCAGCAGGTACTGGGTGAGCTCGGCATCGTCTTTGACGTACACCTCCTGCTTCCCCTTTTTGATCTTGTAGAGCGGCGGCTGCGCGATATAGACGTGGCCGCGCTCGATCAGCTCGCGCATCTGGCGATAAAAGAAGGTCAGGAGCAGCGTGCGGATATGCGAGCCGTCGACGTCCGCGTCGGTCATGATGATGATGCGGTGGTAACGCAGCTTGTCGGGATCGAAATCGTCGAGCCCGATTCCGGTGCCGAGCGCGGTGATCAGCGTGCCGACTTCCGCCGACGACAGCATCTTGTCGAACCGCGCCTTCTCCACGTTCAGGATCTTGCCCTTGAGCGGCAGGATCGCCTGGGTGCGGCGGTCACGCCCCTGCTTGGCGGAGCCGCCGGCCGAGTCGCCCTCGACCAGGAAGAGCTCGGAGAGTGCCGGATCCTTTTCCTGGCAGTCGGCGAGCTTGCCCGGCAGGCCGGCGATGTCTAGCGCGCCCTTGCGCCGCGTCATTTCGCGCGCCTTGCGCGCGGCTTCGCGGGCGCGGGCGGCGTCGATGATCTTCGCGACGATCGACTTCGCTTCCTGCGGGTTCTCGAGCAGGAATTCCTCGAGGCGCTCGCCCATGGCCGACTCGACGATGCCTTTGATTTCGGACGAAACCAGCTTGTCCTTGGTCTGCGATGAGAACTTCGGGTCCGGCGCCTTCACCGAGAGCACGGCCGTCAGGCCTTCGCGGGCATCGTCGCCGCTCGGGACGGTCTTCTCCCGCCGGCCGGACATCTCCCGCTCGATGTAGCCATTCATCGTGCGCGTCAACGCGCTGCGGAAGCCGGCGAGATGGGTGCCGCCGTCCCGCTGCGGAATGTTATTCGTGTAACAGAACATGTTTTCCTGATACCCGTCGTTCCACTGCAGGGCCGCCTCGACCACAACGCGATCGCGCTCGACCTGGAAGTGGAACACGGCCGGATGGATCGGCGTCTTGTTCTTGTTCAGGTGCTGCACGAAGGCGCGGATCCCGCCTTCGTACTCGAACACGTCGCGCTTGTCCTCACGCTCGTCCACGAGCTCGATCCGCACGCCCGAGTTGAGGAACGACAGCTCGCGCAGCCGCCGCGCCAGCACGTCGTAGTGGAACGTGATGTTCGTGAAGGTGTTGCTCGAGGGCTTGAAGCGAATGGTCGTGCCGGTCTTGTCGGTGTCACCGACGATCGCGAGCGGTTGCATCGGCTCGCCGTGGCGGTACTCCTGCTGGTGGATCTTGCCGTAGCGATGGATCGTCAGCACCAGGTGCTCGGACAGCGCATTCACTACGGACACACCCACGCCGTGCAGCCCACCCGACACCTTGTACGAGTTGTCGTCGAACTTGCCGCCCGCGTGCAGCACCGTCATGATCACTTCGGCCGCGGAGCGGCCCTCTTCCTTGTGCAACTCCACGGGAATGCCGCGGCCGTCGTCGGCGACGGTCACGGATTCATCGGCATGGACAGTGACGGTGACGACCTTGCAATAGCCGGCCAGCGCTTCGTCGATCGAGTTGTCGACGACCTCGAAAACCATGTGGTGCAAACCGGTCCCGTCGTCGGTATCGCCGATGTACATTCCCGGGCGTTTGCGGACCGCTTCGAGGCCCTTTAAGACTTTGATATTGCTTGAAGTATAAGTTCTTTCTTCGGCCATTCCCCGTCCTCTGAACGTAACCGACGCATTGTACCATTTCGGGCGCCGCAACGCCCTTCCGAATGTCCTCTAAACCCCTGCTTTCGCCGCGGAAAACAAGCTCCGTTGCGCCCCGCAAATACGCGGCCCAGGCGCCTGGCAAACCCGCCGTTGGAGCCCGCCACTGCGGGCGACCGGTACGAGGCTCACCGGAGGGTCGGTGGCACCGACGCCCGAAGGCGGGATCGCGGAGCCGCACGGCCGGGCGCTGGGGCTTGTGGGAGCCGCGGCCGGTTGGTTCTGTGGCTAAGCGGAGCCGCGGCCGGGTTGGTTCTGTGGCTAAGCGGAGCCGCGGCCGGGTTGGTTCTGTGGCTAAGCGGAGCCGCGGCCGGGGGAGGCCTTTGGCGAAA
>DASSBS010000020.1:0-4266 GCA_035698445.1 Woeseiaceae bacterium | reverse complement strand
ACTCCTGTACGGGATGCAGCGCTGCCAACAAGACCAGGCCGCCGCCCTCTACGATCACGTCCGCCTGAGCGCCACCACACCGGCACTTTGGCGCTCGGCGGAGCAGTCTGTCTAAGATGCCCATATCGACTCCTTCGTAGTCGGTCACGCCCCCGGCAACCTGACCGTTGCGCGGGGGTTCATCCGTTCAAGGTTACACCTAGGGCGTGGGACAGCCCCTCCGCGAAGCCGCACATTTCGCGCGTTATGCCCTAGGCCGGAGATCGGCCGGCCGCCCTGATTTACCTCGCTCGATAGCACGGCATCCAACCTAGAACCGCCCCGTCCTCTCCGGAGGGCGGGGCGGCTTTCTGCGTGCGCTGAGAACGTTGCCGTTCGCCCTCAGTGCGGTCGTACCGAGCATGTTGGTAGCAAGCTCGGGCCGACGATCAGGAGGTGGCTTCGATGTACGCCAGGAGCGCGTGCTTCCGTTCGAGGAAGGTCCGCCAGCGTTCGGAGTCCTGCGGGACACGCTCGTCGATCAGGGCACGGGCCTCGCGGGCGATCCAGCCGACCTCGCGGGTGGCGGCACGGTCGGCGGGCGTCACGCGATCACCTCGCAACGACTGGCGTGGACCCGTGCTTCCATCACGCCGCGCCCGTCGCGGTTGTCGTACTGGACCCGCACGAAGCCGGTCAGCAGCGGATCGAGTCCGACGACGGTAACCCCGGTGAAGCTGTGGTAGGTGCCGGGCTGGGAAGCGGTGACCGTGCGGCCGATGAGGTCGGCGGGTGTGGTGGTCATGCCGTCACCCGCGCAGCCGACTCGCTCGACGTGCGCTGCGCCGGGACGAACGCCGCGGGCTTGCGCGCCGCCCAGCACTCGCGGTGGAACGGGAGCTGGCGGAACAGGCTCGAGCGGAGGACGGCGAGACCGGCCGGGATGGGCTGGTGGCAGTCGGTGCAGGTGTGGGTCATGGCGGCGGGCTCCCTCTGTTCGGCTTGTATGTCATTACAACATCTAAGTGCACACTTAGTCTAGAGTTTGACATACAAAAACTACAGGCCGCTGAAACAGGAAGATTTGCGGCGAGAATCAGGATGAACCGTGACGAACCAGGACACATCGACCACCCGCGCAGCCGTGTATCTGCGCATCAGCCAGGACAAGACCGGCGAGGCGGCCGGTGTCACCCGCCAACGGGAGGACTGTCTCGCGCTCGTGAAAGCCCAGGGCTGGCAGCTGTACGACACCTACGTCGACAACGACATCAGCGCCAGTAGCGGCAAGGCGCGGCCCAACTACAAGCGACTCCTCGCCGACATCAAGGACGGCCAGGTCGACGCCATCGTCGCGTGGCACCCCGACCGGCTCTACCGAAAGCTCACCGACCTCGAGGGACTCATCGCGGCGATCGAGTCCCGCAACGTCATCATGCGCACGGTTCGCGCGGGCGAGATCGACCTATCCACGCCGACCGGCCGGATGCTCGCCCGCATCCTGTCCGCAACCGCCCAGGCCGAGGGGGAGGTCAAGGCCGACCGCTGGATGCGCTCGTGGCGCCAGGGCCGTGAAGCGGGACTCCCTGCCCGCACCGGGTCGCGTCTGTTCGGCTACACCCGCGCCGGAGAGCTGGTCCCGGGCGAGGCCGAGATCATGCGCGACGTTGCCGCGCGACTTCTCGCGGGCGAAACTCTGCTCAGCCTGACCGAGCAGTTCGAGGATGCCGGAATCTCCACCACCCGTGGCACCGTCTGGCGCACGGGCACCTTGCGGCAGTATCTCGCCAACCCACGTATCGCCGGCTGGTCTACGCTGAAAGGCGAGATCCTCGGTGAAGGTCAGTGGGAGCCGGTGCTCGACCGTGAGACATGGGAGGCGGTGAAGGTCATGCTCGACGCGCGCTCGCGCCCCTACGTGCCACGCAAGGCGCTGCTCAACGGCCTCATCTTCTGCGAGTGCGGCCAGCGCATCATCACCAGCGGCCAGCGCAAGATCCGCACCTACCGCTGTCCGAACCGGCCGGGGATGCGCGGCTGCGGCAAGGTGTCCGGGAACGCCGAGCCGATCGAAGAGTTTGTCGAAGCCTTCGCTCGTGCGCGGCTGGACGATCCCCGCGTGCGGGCGCGACTCGCCGCGCTTCGCAACGAGTCGCCACAGGTGCGGCAGGAACTCGCCGCGATCGAACTGCGGATCACGGAGTTGGAGCAACAGCTCGACCAGCCAGGGGTCCCGGTGGCAACGATCCTGCGCGCGATCGACCGCACCAAGGATCGACGGGCCGACCTCGCGGCAACGCTCGGCACGCACGCCGCGGTGTCGATCCCCGAGCCGGGGTCGCCGTGGCCCGACGACCTGCAAACCCGCCGCGCCCTGGTGGATCTCGTGGTGCGCCGGGTGACGCTGCTGCCGGCCACGAGGTCGGGCCGGCAGGGGTTCAACCCTGAGCGGGTGCAGATCGACCCGCGCTAGACGGCGATCGGCAGATTAATCTCCCACGCAGGCTTAGCCATCTCGCGATACGCGGCCCACGCCGCCATCCATAAGTGAGGGCTGGGGAGCGCGGACTCTCTCACGAACAGCCATAACGCATCCCGCGCGCGCTCGATGAACATCCAGTCAATGCCGGTTGGCAGCTCGTCGTCGCCAACGAATTCGATGTGGTACTCGCACATGCCCCTGTTTGTCCCGTTCTGTGATTCGGCCCCGGCTGGCAACCTCCGCTCCCCAGCGTCCCGCCGAGCGCACTCAGACGATGGTGACCTCCCATCGAAGGTAAAGCAACCTACTGTCCAGTAGTAGTCCGTCTGTGCTATTGCGCGAGCGTGCTATTCGTTGTTGTCGTCGTTCGCCTGCATCCGGCGAAACATCCGCTCGGCCGCGGCTTCGATCTCCTCGATGCCCTCAAGTGGCCCCTCCACTGTTGCCCGCAGTCCGGAGTTCTCACCGAAGAGCCGGAACGTCACAAGGCTGGGCGCGGCCGGATCTGTTGACGGCGGCGGTGCGTCAATGCCCATCTCGAGCTCAAGCCGATCGAGCGCGCCCTCGATCCTGGTCAGGGATGCGCGGCGGAAGTTGCGCCCCTCTTCGATTGCGGCGAGCGTGTCGCGACTGACGCCGGCCTCTGCGGCCAGCTCCTTCTTCCCCATCCCGATGCGCTCTCGACGCTTGCGGACTCGTTCGCCATCTTCATCCATAACCCCCGAGTGTTCCGTGTCTTTGCGGCTCATGCCACGACCCCTCCCCATGCCCCGATGTTCTGCACGATCGTGACCGAGCCGATGTTCCCCACGCAATAGTCATTTTCTGCGCGTGTTCCGCTTGACGTGCCTAACTTCGGCACGTACTGTCGTCACAGATCGGCACTAGTCCGCACCAAAGCGGACAAAAAAGAGGCACGAATCCCCCGCGTGTCTGACTAGTTCCGCACCATGGAAGGCCGTCGAAGATGTCTAGTCCAGATGATCTGCTCACCGTCGCGGAGGTGGCTGAGCGACTGCGCACCTACCCCGTCGTGGTGCGACGCCGCTGCAAGTCCGGTGACATCCCGGCCACCAAGCCGCTCGGGACATGGCTCATCCGGCGCGCAGACCTCGACGAGCTGCTGAGCAACACGGCCAACGAGAAGGCCGCGTCATGACTCCGGCCGAGTACGGCGAACAACTGGCCGCGACCATGCCGTCGATCACCGATGAGCAGGTCGAGGCTGCCGCGCGCATCCTCGCCGCTGTTGAGCCGGTGGCGGCATGAATTACCGCCGGGCACTCGCCTCCCGCTTCATGCAAGGCAACGTCGCCACTCCCGCCTCATGGGGAGACGCGCGACTCATGCCCACCACCGTCAAGTCGGGCCGGGCCGCAAGCCTGCGCCGCGGCGTCGCCCACCTGGTCTATGAGGCGGCTATCGCCACCGACATTCGTGGCGCGATCCTCGCGGCGCGATGGGAGTGCGGCGGCGGTTCGATCGAGGCCATACCCGTCACCGCTGACGGCGACTTCGCAACCTGCGCCAACTGTGTCGAGGCTGCCCGCCTTCCGCGCGGCCCGGTCGTGTACCGCTGCTACGCCGACGACGGCGAAGTGATCTACATCGGTTCGTCGGTGAACCTCGCGCAGCGCATCCGTAGCCACCGCGCCGGCACCCACTGGTGGGACGAGGTTGTCCGCGTCGAGCACGAGGCGCACCCGTCAGAAGCCTCGTGCCGTCTCGGTGAAGCCCTGGCCATCCGAACCGAGCTGCCGTTCTACAACCGCGACGGCAAGCCCGCCGAGAGTCCGGCCGACACG
>DASSBS010000019.1:0-21188 GCA_035698445.1 Woeseiaceae bacterium | reverse complement strand
CTCTGTGCGCTGAGCCTCGCGCCGGCCGCGGCGCTCGCGCAGGACGAGTTCGTCGTCCGTGACATGCGGGTCGAAGGGCTGCAGCGCATCTCCGAGGGCACCGTCTTCAATTACCTGCCGATCAACATCGGCGACACGGTGGATACACAGCGCATCCAGGAAGCGATTCGCGCGTTGTACTCGCAGGGGCTGTTCGAAGACATCGAAATGCGCCGCGACGGCAACACGCTGATCATCGCGGTGCGGGAGCGGCCCTCTATCGAGCAGTTCACGATCGAGGGCAACAAGGACATCAAGACCGAGGACCTGATGGAGTCCTTGCGCAACGTCGGCCTCGCCCGCGGACGGACCTTCGACCGCTCGGTGCTTGACAACGTGCAGCAGTTCCTGCGTGAGCAGTACTACGACCGCGGCAAGTACGCCGTGCAGGTCGAGGCCGACGTGGAAGAAACGGCGAACAACACGGTGCGCATCAAGATCGACATCGACGAGGGTGAGCGTGCGAAGATCCGCCAGGTCAATATTGTCGGCAACCACAGCTTCGACGAGGACGCGATCCGCGAGGACTTCACGCTGGATACCGCCAACTGGCTGTCGTGGCTGCGGCAGGACGACCGCTACGCGAAAGAAGCGCTCTCCGGGGACCTCGAAACACTGCGATCCTTCTACATGGACCGCGGCTACGCCGACTTCCGGATCGAGTCCACCCAGGTGGCGATCTCGCCCGACAAGAAAGACATCTACGTCACGATCAACATTCACGAAGGCGAGCGCTACACGATTTCCGAGATCAAGCTCGTCGGCAACTTCCCCGTGCCCGAGGAGCAGCTTCGGCGACTGGTGCTGGCGCAGCCCGGATCGACGTTCAACCTGCGGCTCCTGACCCAGTCGAGCGAGCTCATGGCGTTCCGTCTCGGCGAGGAAGGTTATGCGAACGCGGAAATCGAGCCGGTCCCGGAGCTCGACTACGACACCAAGGAAGTCGCGGTCACTTTCTTCGTGGACGCCAAGAGCCGCGTGTACGTCAGGCGCATCAATTTCCTGGGCGTGGACCAGATCGACGACGAGGTGCTGCGGCGCGAGTTGCGCCAGGCCGAGGGCGCGTACCTGTCGAACCGGTTGATCGACCGTTCCAAGATTCGCCTGCAGCGCTTGCCGTACATCGAAAGCGTCGAAGTCGAGAACGTGCCGGTCCCGGGCAGCCCGGATCTCGTGGACGTGAACTTCACGATCGAGTACCGCATGCCCGGCCAGTTCAGCGGCGGCGTCGGCTATTCCGAGTCCCAGAAGTTCATGCTGCAGGGGAGCATCGTGCATACGAACTTCCTCGGCAGCGGCAACCGGGTCGCGCTGAACCTGAACACCGGCAGGTTCCAGAAGCTGTACAGCCTGTCGCACACGGATCCGTACGTGACGCAGAACAACGTGCAGCGGACGGTGTCGATCAGTCACCGCGAATTCTCCCGGCCCTTTTCGGGAGCATCGGACTTCTCGACGACCAGCACCGGAGCTTCGCTGGAATACGCCTATCCGATTTCCGAGTTCCAGTACCTGACTTTCGGACTTGCCTACCAGCACGCGGAGCTTCTGTCGTCGGGCACGACGCAGATTCAGCAGTGGGTGCAGAACAACGGCAACCCGTTCACGCAGGATGTCGGCGGCGGACTGACGTTGTTCGGCACTTCGTTCGACACGACCGAGCTGATCGCCGGCTGGAGCTACGAGAGTCTCAACCGCGCCATCTTCGCGGACCGCGGAACGCGTCACCAGCTCATCTTCGGCATGGCGGTGCCCGGCAGCGAGGTCGAGTATTTCACCGGCCGTTACAATTTCACCCAGTACATCCCCGTTTACGGTCCGTGGACGATTCGCCTGAACGCGGAGCTCGCGTACGGCGAGGCGCTCGGCGACACGACGGCGCTGCCGCCCTACAAGCAGTTCCGCGGCGGCGGGCCGGAGTCGGTGCGCGGCTACAAGGAATCCTGGCTGGGACCGCGGGACAGCGCCGGCAACCCGTACGGCGGCAATGTGTTGGTCGCGAGTCAGCTAGAGCTTATACTTCCCATTCCAGAAAAATTCAGGGGCCAGACGCGCGCCAGCCTGTTCTTCGACGCCGGTAACGTGTTCAACACGGGCGAGGTGCAATTTACCGACAAACTGGGGAGCCCGGTCCTCTACGAACCGGAATACGACGAGCTGAAAACCTCGGTCGGCCTCGCGATCCAGTGGCTCGCGCCGCTCGGGTTCTTCCGTTTCAGTTACGCGTATCCGCTCAACGCATTCGAAGGAAACGACCGGTTCTACGGCGACGAGATCGAGCGTTTCCAGTTTTCTATCGGCCAGGCTTTTTGACGTATGGATGAAAATATGAGTTTTGCCAAGCAACCGCTCAAGGCGCTTGCCGCCTTGGCCGTCTTTACCACTGTTGCCCTGCTGTCAACGGCCGGGCCGGCAGAGGCCCAGGAATTGAAGATCGGCGTCGTGAACGTCAACGTGCTGATGGAGCAGGCGCCGCAGGCGAAGGTCGCGATGGAGGCATTGCAGGAAGAATTCGCGCCGCGGCAACGCGATATCGTGGCGAAGCAGAAAGAGTTCGAAGACATGACGGCGAAAGTGCAGCGCGACGTCGCCGTCATGGGTGAGACCGAGCGGCGCAACGCCGAACGGGAGCTGCGTGACCTGCAGCGCGACGTGCAGCGCATGCAGGAAGAATTCCGCGAGGACCTGAACCTCCGGCGTAACGAAGAGCTCGGCAATCTGCAGCGGTCGCTGCTGAAAGAAGTGCAGGATTACGCGGAGGCATCCGGCTTCGACCTCATCATCGGCGACGGCGTGCTGTACGCGAGCTCCGCGATCAACGTGACGCAACAGGTGCTCGAAGCCATGCAGAAGAACTTCGAGGAATCGGGAAGCGCGACCGATTCCGGCGAATCGGGCGACCGCTGACCCGGACGCCTTGCACGGACGCGAATCGCGCGCTGCAGGAGCCCGCACCGCGGGCGATCATCACCGGGACAGCGCCACTGGAGCTCAGAACATGCGAGCACGGCTTGGGGACCTGGCGACGCGCTACGGCTGTGAGCTCGTCGGCGACCCCGAAGCGGTCGTGACGCAGGTCGCGACGCTGGCGAACGCGGGCCCCGCAGCGCTCACTTTCTTCGCCAATCCCGCTTACCGCTCACGCTTGCAGAACACCGCCGCCGGCGCGGTGGTGCTCGGCCCGGCCGATGCGGAGATGTGCCCCGTCGCGGCGCTGATCTCCGAGGAGCCTTACGCGACCTACGCCCGGATCGCCGGGCTGCTGCACCCGTCCGATCCCATGCCGCCGGGCGTCCACGCCTCGGCCGTGGTCGACCCTTCGGCGAGCGTCGCCGCGAGCGCGCACGTCGCCGCGCACGCCGTGATCGGGCCGGAATCCGTGGTGGCCGAGCACGCTGCCATCGGGCCCAACACCGTCGTCGGTCCGCGTTGCCGCGTGGCGGCGCACACGCGCCTGCATGCGAACGTGACGCTGGTGCAGGACGTCTCGATCGGTGAGCGGTGCATCGTCCACCCGGGGGCGGTAATCGGTGCCGACGGCTTCGGCAATGCCCGGGGCGACACGGGCTGGATCAAAGTGCCGCAGATCGGCGGTGTGCGGATCGGCAACGACGTCGAGATCGGCGCCAATACCACCATCGACCGCGGCGCGATCGAGGACACGGTAATCGAGGACGGCGTGCGCCTGGACAACCTCGTGCAGATTGCGCACAACGTGCGCCTCGGCGAACATACCGCCATGGCGTCGCTGTCGGGTATCTCGGGCAGCACGGTAGTCGGCAAGCGCTGCATGTTCGGGGGGCAGTCCGGCGTGGTCGGGCACATCTCGATCTGCGATGACGTGATGGTCGGCGGGGCCACCATGATTTCGAAGGACATTCGTGAGCCCGGTTTTTATACCGGCAGCTTTCCCGCGGAGAAGGATCGCGACTGGAAACGCAAGGTGGCGCGATTCCGCCGGCTGGACGAGCTCGTGCGGCGTATCAGGAAACTGGAAGAGGATGATCAATCACGATGAAGGATAGCGAAGGCACGCTCGACGTGAGGGGGATAATGGACCTGCTCCCGCACCGCTATCCGTTCCTGCTGATCGACAGCGTCGTCGACTGCCGGCCCGGCGAATCCATCACGGCGATCAAGAACGTGAGCATCAACGAGCCTTATTTCCAGGGGCATTTCCCGGGACGGCCCGTGATGCCGGGCGTGCTGATCGTCGAAGCCATGGCGCAGGCGGGGGGTGTCCTGTCGTACATGACCAGCCGCGAAGGCGATCCGGGCGTCATCTATTACCTCGCGGGCGTCGATGATGCACGCTTCCGGCGCCCCGTCGTCCCGGGCGACCGGCTCGAGATCCGGGTCGTCGTCGACAAAGTCCGCCGCGGCATCTGGTTTTATGCCTGCGAGGCGAGCGTTGCGGGCGAGACCGCAGTGACGGCGAACATCATGTGCGCGCCGGGAGCGGCCGGGTGAGCATCCACCCGACGGCCATCGTCGCGGAGTCGGCCGTGGTCGCCGAGGACGTCGACATCGGGCCTTATTCTGTCATCGGCGAGCAGGTTGAGATCGGCGGCGGCACGCGCCTCGGCAGTCACGTGGTGGTGAACGGCCCCACGCGCATCGGCCGGGATAATCGCATCCATGCCTTCGCGTCCATCGGCGACGATCCCCAGGACAAGAAATACGCGGGCGAGGCCACGCGCCTCACCATCGGCGACCGGAACACCATCCGCGAATACTGCACGATCAGCCGCGGTACCGTGCAGGACGCGGGCGAGACCGTGCTCGGTGACGACAACTGGATCATGGCCTATGTGCACATCGCGCACGACTGCCGCATCGGCAACCAGACGATCTTCGCAAACAACGCCACGCTCGGCGGTCACGTGCGCGTGGGCGACTGGGTCATTTTTGCCGGCTTCTCCGGAGCGCACCAGTTCTGCCGCATCGGCGCGCACAGCTTCCTCGGCATGTACAGCGGCGTGAACCGCGACGTGCCGGCGTACCTGATGGTCGCCGGCCAGCCGGCCGCGCCGCACGGCATCAACAGCGAGGGGCTGAAGCGCCGCGGCTTCACGCCAGAGCAGATCCGCAACATCAAGAACGCCTACCGGCTCGTCTACCGCAAGGGATTGAAGCTCGATGCCGCCATTGCGGAGCTCGAGACGCGGGTGCCCACGCAACCGGAGCTGCGCATTTTCCTGGAGTCGCTCGTCAGCTCCGAACGCGGCCTCACCCGCTAGCCCGGACTATTCATGAATCGCCGCGATATGCGCAGAGATTTGTTCGCAAATTGTTCGAAAGAGGGATTTTCCGACCGAGCGGAATACTCGAATGTATTTCCGAGGGCGGAAAATTCCTTGTGCGGACAAAGATCAAGCAAGGGCGCGAGCGCATTCATGAATAGTCCGGGCTAGTGTGCCCCGTCGTAAGCAACGCCGCCAGACGCGAAAAGGTGCTGCGAGAATGTTTCGTTATTTACGACGGGGTGCACTAGCGTAAGCTGCCGGCGGCCGCGTCGGATTTCCCACCGGCGGGTGCCGCCGTCGGATCCTGTTCTTCATCCGGCAACGGCGCATCCAGCAACTCGCGTACTTCGGCGAGCGTCGGCGCGTCCGGGTCCGGTTCCACCGTGTTCTTCACCACGAGTGCCCGCTCGTAAACCTCGAACGCGTCGCCGGCGGTGAGGCGCACCGGCACGCCGCGCGCCGCGCTGGCGATCGCTTGTGCGCGGTTCTGTTGCTCGATGCCGCCGAAGTCCGGATTGCGGCTTGCGGCCGCGGCGAAAGCTTTTTCGAGCCGGACCGCGGGATCGACCGGGTCGTCCGCGAGCGGTGCATGAGCTTCGAAGTACACCTGACCGTCCCGCATGCCGACCAGGTACGGTTCGTTGACGATGGTGACGGGCACGCCGATCCCGACCATGGCATAGAGCTGCTCGATGTTCTCCGGGTACAGCCGCACGCAGCCGTGGCTGACGCGCATGCCGACGCCATAGGGTTTGTTGGTGCCGTGGATCAGGTACCCCGGCATGTCGAGCTGCAGCACGTAGCGGCCCAGCGGGTTGTCCGGCCCGGGCGGCACGGTCGGCGGCAGCGGGTCACCGGCCGCGGCATGTTCCTGCTGCACCGACCATGGCACGTACCAGACGGGGTCGGTCGCCCTGGCGATCACTTCCGCCTCGCCGGTCGGCGTCGCCCAGCCGACGCGCCCGATGCCGATCGGGTACGTGAACACCCGCGCCGGCTCGCCTTCCGCCGCTTCCGGAAAATAAAACAGGCGCTTCGCCGCGATGTTCAGCACGATACCGCGGCGCGGCACGTCGGGCAGCACGTACTGGGTCGGTAACAGCACCGGCGTGCCTTCGCCGGGCAGCCACGGATCGACGCCGGGATTCGCGGCGACGAGCTCGTCATAACCGAGCCCGTACTCCCGCGCGATGTACGAGAACGTGTCCTGCGCGTTCGTAAAGACGATCTGCGGCCGTCCGATGACGCTTTGCTGCGGCGACTCCAGCAGGAAGACGTTGCGGCTGATCGGGTCGAGACGGGGACGCTCCGCGAGGGGCGGCGCTGCGGTCTCGCCGCGATCGAGACGGGTCGCGAGGAAGTCCTCGAGGCCCGCGCAGCCGGAGAGCAGCAGGACTGCCGGCAGGAACAGGAAGGGCAAACGGGAAGCGCGGATCACGCTGGAGAGTGTCGCAGAAAAGGCGCCGGGACTCTATCCGCCGACGGGTCGCCCGTGGGACGGGCTCCTACACCGCCGGGTTGCGGCCGAGCTTTATCGCCAGCGGCCAGCGTACTGCGCGCTCGCCGCCGCCCCAGGCGCCGCGCAGGCGGTCCGCGATGGCCGCGACGGGATCGGCGCCGCGGTCGCGCAGGCATCGCTGGCTCGCCGACCACGTCCGCAGGTAACCGAGCATCGCCTCCGCGCTCCAGCACAGCGACATGTCGAAACCCGGGGAGGGGATGGGCGGCATCGGCAGCTCGATGCCGCGGTAGCCCTCGTCGACGATGCGGCGTTCCGGCGGCCAGTACGGATCGAGGTCACGGTAGAGCTCCAGGACGAGAGCATCGACCTCGGGCTCGACACGGCACAGCCCGTAGCTCCAGGCGGCCAGCACACCGCCGGGTACCAGCACGCGCCGCGCTTCCGCGAAGAAGCGGTCGAGGTCGAACCAGTGCAGCGCCTGCGCGACGGTGATGAGGTCGATCGACCGGCCGTCGAGGCCTGAGCGTTCAGCCGTGGCGACACCGTAGCGCACTTTGGGATGCGCGCTCGCCGCCGCGACCTGCGCGGCACTCGCATCGGTGGCGACCACCCGATCGAAGTAGTGCGCGAGCTGCACGGCCGTCTGGCCGTTGCCGGTAGCGCAATCCCACGCCTGCCGCCGCTCGTCGCAGCAATCCGCGAGAAAGCGGAACAGCTCGCGGGGATAGCCGGGGCGATACGCGGCATAGCTCGCCGCGTGCCCTGAAAAGTGATCCTTGAAATGGGGACTGTCCCCTTTTCCCTGCGAAATGGGGACAGTCCCCATTTTCGTCAGCGCTGGCAGTGCGGGTTCTTGCCCTCGGCCTTCGCCTCGTTGTACAGCGCCAGCGCCGCCGGCAGGTGCGACACGAGCGATTCGATGCGCGCCTCCCCGGACGGGTGCGTCGACATGAATTCCGGCACCTGCGTTTCGTTCTTCTCTTCCATATTGGTCCACAGCGTGACGCTTTCGCGCGGATCGAAGCCGGCCTTCGCCATGTACTTCAACCCGATGATGTCCGCTTCCGATTCCTGCTTGCGGCTGAAGGGATTCAGGAAGCCGAGCATCGCACCGGTCTGCAGCGTCTGCTGCGCGGCGCGCGTCTGGCGCGCATAACCACCGCCGAGCAGGATTGCGGCGATGTCGATGCCGACGCCGGTCACCATGGAACGCGACGCGCGCTCGTTCGCGTGGTGCGCCGTGACGTGCGCCACCTCGTGGCCGATGACGGTCGCAAGCTGGTGCTGATTCTGTGCCACCTGCAGGATGCCGCTGAAGACGCTGATCTTGCCGCCCGGCAGAACGAAGGCATTGATATCGGGACGATCGATGACGGCCAGCTCCCAATACATCGACTTGGCTTCGGGATCCAGCACGTCGACGATCGCGTTCGAAACGCAGGCGATGTAATCGATCGTGGCACGGTCCTGCACGAGGGGCATTTGCTCGCGGATCATTTCGAACTGCCGCGCGCCTTCCGCGGCGAGCGCGGCATCGGATTTCAGGACGAGCTGGTTGCGTCCGGTGGGCGTCGACGAGCAGGCGGCGAGGAGCGCCACGAGCAGCCCCGACAGGAGCGCCGGTCGCCGGATGGTCGAGTTGAAAGAGTTCATTTGCCTATCCTCCGATCACCGGAATTATAGCTGGCGAAGCACCCGGAGCGATGCCGCGAACGGCGTTGGCCTGTTCGGGGTGAGACAGGACCCTGCAATAGGGGTTCCCTGTAGGAGCCCGTCTCACGGGCGACCAAACGCCCGATAACTCCACGTTTTTCAACGCCGAGTCGCCCGTGAGGCAGGCCCCTACAAACGCGGCAGCCGGGATTCGAAGCGGCGGCGCCAGCCGGCCGCCTCCGCCCGTTCCAGCGCATCGTCGACGTTCGCGAGCAGGCGTTGCTTCAGGTGTTTGCGGGTCTTGTAGCTGACGCGGTACAGGTCGCGCTCTTCCGCGAGCTCCGCCAGCAGCTCGTCGCTGGTCTTGAGCTCATCGGCAAGCCCCAGGTCCAGGGCCCGGGTGCCGTACCAGTGTTCGCCGGTCGCCACTTTGCCGAGGTCGAGATTCGGCCGGTAAGTCGCTACCGCGGACTTGAACAGCTCGTGCACGTCCTCGAGCTCCGCTTTCAGTTTCGCGCGGTCGGCGTCCGTGTTCCGCCCGAACATGGTCACGTTGCGCTTGTACTCGCCGGCCGTGATCATTTCCCAGTCGATCCCGTGGCCGTCCATCAGGCGATTGAAGTTCGGCAACTGGGCGATGACGCCGATCGAGCCGAGAATCGCGAACGGCGCCGCGACGATGCGGTCTGCTACGCAAGCCATCAGGTAACCGCCGCTTGCCGCCACCTTGTCGACGCACACCGTCAACGGCAGCTTGGCACTGCGAATGCGCGCGAGCTGCGACCCGCCGAGCCCGTGCTCGTGCACGACGCCGCCGTAATTCTCCAGGCGCACGACGACCTGGTCGTCCGGGCCTGCGACTTCCAGGATCGCGCCGATTTCCTGCCGCAGTGAGCCGACCGCGCTGGCTTTCAGGTCGCCCTTGAAGTCGAGCACGAAGACGCGCGGCCGCCGCTTGCCGGATTTCGACTCCCGCTTGTCGCGCGCTTTCTCCGCTTTGGCCGCGGCCTTCCAGGCGCTCTTGTCCAGGATCGCCCGCCTGATGGCCGCGGCGAGCGTCCGGTATTTCTTGTTGAGGCTTTCTACTTCGAGGCCTTCGTGCGCCGTGGCGCGCCGCCCGATCGCCGCGCCGGCAGCGATGACGACCAGGATCGCTGCCACGATGGTGACGGCCTCGAGGAGGAAGAGGCCGTAGTCCGTTAAGAGCTCCGCCACGCCGCTCAGACGGCGATGCCGACGTTGTTCTTTTCGAGCACGCGATCCGCGCGGTAGCTCGAGCGCACCAGCGGACCGGCAACGACTTCGACGAAACCCTTTTCCAGGCCCTCGCGGCGGTAGCTGTCGAACTCGTCGGGCGTGACGTAGCGCTCGACGGGCAGGTGATTGGGCGTCGGGCGCAGGTATTGCCCGAGCGTCAGGATGTCGACGCCGGCCTCGCGCAGATCGTCCATGGTCTCGAGGATTTCACGGTCGTGCTCGCCGAGCCCGAGCATCAGGCTGGTCTTGGTCAGCACTTGCGGCCGGTAGCCCTTCGCGTGGGCGAGCACGCCGATCGTGCGTTCGTAGCCCGCCCGCGGGTCGCGTACCGGGTGCGTCAGACGGCGCACCGTCTCGACGTTCTGCGCAAACACTTCGAGTCCCGAATCGACGACGGTCTCCACGTGCGCCCGCACCCCCTGGAAATCCGGCGTCAGCGCCTCGACCGCGGTTTCCGGGTTCATCGCCTTGATCGCGCGCACGCAAGCCGCGTAATGCGCCGCGCCCCCATCGGGAAGGTCGTCGCGATCCACCGAGGTGATGACGACGTAACGGAGATTCATGAGCTTGACGGCGTGCGCGGTGTTCTCGGGCTCCTCGAGGTCGAGCCAGCCGCGCGGGTTCCCCGTGTCCACCGCGCAGAAGCGGCAGGCGCGCGTGCATACGGAGCCCATCACCATGATTGTGGCGGTGCCGTGATTCCAGCACTCGCCGATGTTCGGGCACATCGATTCTTCGCAGACCGTCGACAGCCGGTGCTCGCGCACGGTGCGGCGGACGGACGAAAACTTCGCCCCGGCCGGCAGCTTCGCCCGCAACCATTTTGGCTTGTTCCCGGCGACGACCTCCGGGACGTCGCCGCGGGCCTTGATGCCGTTCTTGATGGCGCTGAATCCCGCCGCGGTGCGGTATTTGCGGCCCGATGCGATTATGGGAATGCCCTTGAAGCTGTCGAGCTCGCGCTCGTCGTCGGAACGGCTCATCTGGAATGCTGTGGTGTGGCGGCAGGAATCGCCATTTTCGCACGGCAGGCGCAACCAGCGAAAGCCCGCCGTGGGGCGCCGTGGTGCCGTGGGCGCCGTGGTGCCGGGTCGGACTTTTACTTGCGCCGTGGTGCCGGGTCGGACTTTCGTACTTGTTGCATCCGCGCCTCCAATCGGGCGCGGGAGTTGCCAGCAACAAGTACGAAAGTCCGACCCGGCACCACCGCCCACCGCACCACGGCAAAAAAAATCCCGGCCACGGCCGGGAGAATAAGGGGGAAAACTCAGACGCCGGAAGAACTCGTCTCGACTGTCAGTGCAACCTGGCCCAGCTCAGGAGCTTGACCGCACTTTTCTGCAGATCGAAATTCCGCGCCAGCACCGCCTCGATCTCCGTCACGTCCGAATCCGTGGACACCGGCCGGCTCAGCTCGATCACGCCGCTGAACTCGTTGCCGCCGCGGTAGGTCGCATCGGTCAGGCGGAACTGGGTGTAGTACTTCGCGGACATGGTCCGACAGTACCCGCCGGCCGCGGCGCCGGTCTGTGAGACGAAGCACAATTCGTACAGCGTGCCGGCGGAGGGCCGATGGCCGATGCGCGAAAAGGTGAACGCCGTCACAATCATTTGTGCTTGTTTTCTTCGCAGACAGCGATACATTGCACAGTTTTGCCGGACGGCATTTTGTAAGTTTTCCACTTGGGCACATCCACGGGCCGGGGACAATGAAAGCAAAAGCATCTATTACGGGGAAAGGATATTTGGGGGCTGCCGTGCTTTCCCTGCTCGTCATACTGGCCGGGCAGGCTTTGGCACAGGACGCGCTGCGCGAGACGTTCCTGAGCGGCGCGGACGCGGCACTCGCCGAGGCCGACGAGGCCGATGCGAAACTGCTGGCGCCCGACAGCTACGGGGACGGCATGAAAGACTTCCAGGCCGCGGAAGAGGGCCTGAAGCGCGGCCGGAACATCGAATACGTCCGCGACAAGGCAGCCGATGCCACGGCGAATTTCAAGCAAGCCGCCAAGACCGCGCGCCTCGCGCATACCGTGCTCGCGCAGGTGATGAAGAGCCGCCAGGACGCGGCGAATGCGCTGGCGCCGAAGCTCGCGCCCGAGCTGTGGGAAGACGCGCAGCGGGAGTTCGGCGCGGCCATCCGGGAGCTCGAGGACGGCGACCTGAAGGATGCGCAGCGGAAGAACATCGAGGCAACCGCGCTCTACCGCGAGGCGGAGCTCGTAGCGATCAAGGACCAGTACCTGAGCCAGACGCGGCAGCTCCTGGCCGACGCGGAGCGGGCGCGCGTGGAACGCTATGCACCCATCACTCTCGCGAAGGCGAAGCAGCTCCTGGCCGAGGCGGAAAAGGAACTGAACCAGAACCGCTACGACACCGACCTGCCGCGGAGCCTCGCGCGCCAGGCCAATTACGAAGCGAAGCACGCGCTGCACCTTTCCGAGGTGGTGCGCAAGGTGCGGGACGACGACCTGACCGTCGAGCAGCTTATCCTGCGGTGGGAAGAACCGCTGGCCCGGGTTGCCGATGCGGCAAACATCGTGCCGCACATGGAGTCCGGCCACGAACAGCTCCAGCAGCAACTGGTGACCTACGTGACGAACCTGCGCGAGGAGCACCAGAGCCTGCAGCAGGAGATGCAGGCGAGCAATCTGCGTATCGCCGACATGACCGAGGAAATCCGCGCGCTCGACGAGCGCCTGGGCGGCGCCACGGCCGAGCGCGCGGCGCTGGTCAGGCGCCTGGAGCGCCAGGCGCGCATCAAGGAGCAGTTCGAGAAAGTCGAGCAGATGTTCACCCGGGACGAAGCGCGCGTGTTCCGCCAGGGCAACAACATCATCCTGCGGATGGTCGGCCTGACCTTCGCGAGCGGCGAGGCCGAGATCCAGCAGGACGATTTCGACCTGTTGACCAAGCTGGAAAAGGCGATCGACGTGTTCCCGCAATCGGAGCTGATCATCGAGGGCCACACGGACTCGTTCGGCGGCGACGAGATGAACCAGCGGCTGTCGCAGAGCCGCGCCGAATCGGTGCAGCAGTACATGATCAATGCGATGCGGATACCGGGCTATCGCCTGATCGCCACCGGTTACGGCGAGACGAACCCCGTCGCGAACAACGAGACGGCGTCCGGACGCGCGCAGAACCGGCGCATCGACATCGTCATCAAGCCGAACCTCGACGAGCCGAAATCAGCCGGGCTGTAGGAGCCCGTCTTACGGGCGACCCGAAATTCGGTCGCCCGTGGGACGAGCTCCCACAACGCTCTTCCACCAATCCGCGATCACCTGGCCGCTCACCTCGTTCACGAGGTAACCGTACTCGGCGTGCACGTTGAGCTCGCCGTCGTAGCGGAAGTAGTTGTAGACCTCGTAATCGGTGATCGACTCGCAGAGCCCGAGCTTCACCATCTCGCTATAGTCGTTCGCGAGCTGCATGTCCATCGCGGTCAGCTCGCCAACGGCGGCGATGTTCACCCACCGGCGGATGTTGGCCGGGTAACGCGCCGCCCCCGATGCGTCCCAGCCGAGTAACCGCCGCTGGATGGTGCGCTGCCCGAGCGGGCTGCCCATCGTGAGCAGCAGGTCCACCTGCAGGTCCTCAGGGGACCCGCGGCTCACCTGCCAGAGCGCGTCGTAGGCGATTACGGACCCCATGCTGTGCCCGATCAGCAGGATCGGCCTCCCCGCCCTGGAGGCGGCCCGCAACGGCAGCTTCACGAGGCGGCGCGTCGCTTCGGCGATGTCGTCGGCGTTCCTGACGTACCGGCGCAGGTCGCGCAGGTGCAGCTCGAGGTTCTCGTCGGCGATCTGCGGGATGAGGAACGGCAGCCGGTCGGCCGCCAGGTACAGCCAGCGCAGCGCGCGCCGGTCGAAAGTCCTCGCATCCGCGATGTCCTGGCGCGTCGCTTCCCGCTGCTGCAGCACGCCGGCAATGCCCGGCCGGTCGAGCGCGATGTCGCGGTGCTCGCCGTAAAAATCGAAATTCCAGCCCGCGATATCGAAAGCGTCGGCGCACCCCTGCATGTCCCGCGCGGTGGCGGCATCGACGCGCCGCACTCCCTCGAGTAGGCATTTCCACAACGCCTCGACGTGGACTCCCGGCGGCGGCTTGGATTTGAGGCCTGGTACGTAAAGTATCAGCGGCTCGGCGCTCATCTCCCGGTTCAGCGGCTCGCAACAGTAGCGCCATGGCCGAGGATGGCGTGCAGCTCGCTCACGGTCGTGACGACCGCGTCCGGCGCCGCGAGGTGTTCCGGCCAGGTCCCTCCCGTCCGGTTCATCCACGCCGTGCAGAGTCCCGCCGCCTGCGCGCCCGCAATATCGCATTCCGGATGATCGCCGACGTGCAACGTTTCGATCGCGCTCGCGCCGGCGCGCCGCACGGCCTCGTCGAAGATGCGCCGGGCGGGCTTCGCCGCGCCGACCTCGACCGCGCTGACCACGTCGTCGAACAGGTGCCGGATGCCGATCGTCTGCAGGTTCGCGTTGCCGTTGGTGACCGCAACCAGCGTGAACCGCTCCGACAGCCGTTGCAGGGAGGGCAGCACGTCCGGGAAGAGCTCGACGCGGTTACGGAAGCGGTCGAACACCTCGAACGCTTCATCGATGCAATCGTCGGAGTAACCGCAGGTCTCGAGCATGCGCGTGAGCGCCATCCGGCGCAGGAAACGGAAATCGTGCGTGCGCTGCCAGTGCTCCCGGATTACCTGGTCGCGAAGCTCGACTACTGCTTCCGCGGTAAAGCGCTCGCAAACGGCAGGCCGGTTCCGCTCCATCCAGCGCCAGACCTCCGCTTCGGCCCGGCGGATGACCGGCGCAATTTCCCAGAGCGTGTCGTCGAGGTCGATGGTAATGGCGCGGATCGGGTGCAATGCGAGGTTCCGTGGAGTTTTGTTGGGGGGACGCAAAAAGACGCCGCGAATTATGCGATATATTGGCGGGGCAGGACACTCTGCGCCAGTTCAACCGGCCGCAGGAAGCCGAGGAGGATGTAATGCGATACCTGCACACCATGGTGCGCGTGAGCGACCTCGAGGAGTCGCTCGACTTCTATTGCAACAAGCTCGGGCTCGAAGAGCTGCGGCGAACCGAAAACGAGAAAGGCCGCTTCACGCTCGTGTTCCTGGCCGCACCCGGAGACCGCGACGCGCAAATCGAGCTGACGTACAACTGGGACACCTCGGAGTACAGCGAAGGCCGGAACTTCGGGCACATCGCGTACGCCGTCGACGACATCTATGCGGTGTGCCAGCGGCTGCTCGATGCCGGCGTGACCATCAACCGGCCTCCGCGCGACGGCTACATGGCCTTCGTGCGTTCCCCCGACAGCATTTCGATCGAGCTGCTGCAGGCGGGGAAGGCACGGGCGCCGGCCGAACCGTGGGCGTCGATGGAGAATTCCGGGCGGTGGTAAGCGTGGTGTTCGTGCAGGAGCCCGTCTCACGGGCGACACGGCGTCGACCGCCGCTGTCGCCCGTGAGACGGGTCCTACAGGTCAGGTGCGTGGCATTAACGGCGGCAGGACATCAGCGGTGGGCGCGCCTCGCTCCTGCTGGACCTGCACCGAGCGCAACGCGTCCGCGAGGCCGGCGCCGTCCCAGGATCGGCTCCCCGGTCCGTAGCTCGTTTCACACAAGCGCCTGAGCTCGCTCGCCAGCGGTTCGGCCACGCGCGCAGCGATGCCCGCCATGCTGCGGGGCGCCTGCGCCGGCCACTCGAAACGCGCCCACTCCAGCAGCGATGACTTCGCGGCGGCCGCGTCGCCGCGCAGCGCCGCTTGCCGCGCCGACCGGAGGTAAGCAGCCTTGAGCTTGCGTGCCGAGACCGCCTTCGGGAGCGCAGAGCCCGTTGCGTTTGGTGCGCGCCGCGAGCGCCACCAGAGCAGCAGCGTGCCGAGCCAGGCGGCGCCCAGCGCGAAGGCGACCGGCCGCCAGACCGCCGGCTCTACCGGGGAGGCCCCGGGCGCCTCTTCGGCCGTTGCGGCCGCGATCTCGGCGGGGCCCGGCAGGGCGTCTGCCGACGGTGCAATCGCGAGCGTTTGCGGCGGCAGGCTCGCTACCTCCCAGGCACCCGTCTCGATGTTCCACCAGGGCAGCTCGACCGCGGGCAGGCGGATCGTGCCCGGGTCGACGGCAATCAAGGCGTACTGGTCCCGGCGCGTCGCCTCGATGCCGCCGGCCACCGGCGTCACCCGCAGCTCCGGCTTGTCGGGGTAGAGCTTGACGCCGGCGGGCTCCACCGGCTCGATGACCGGAATCTGGGTCGAGAGCTGGCCCAGCGCCGTCACCGTGATGCGCCGGGTTACCGGCTCGCCCGCGGTGAGATTCGCCGGCTCGTGCGACCACTCCTCCGCCAGCTCGACCGACTTCGCCGGGAACCACGCGGCATTCGGGTAGTCCGGCGGCGGCGGCGGAATCGGCCTGACCTCGATCGAGATCGGCTCGGACTTGAAGATTTTCCGCCCGGTGATGCGGCCGTCACGCAGGACGCGTGCCTCGAAGATCGCGGGTGCGATGGACAGCTCTCCACTCGCCTGCGGAAAAAGCGCATACACCCGCTCGACCACGTTGTAGTTCTTGCCGTCGATGATCGAGTCGTAGCTCCGCTCATCCGCCGCGAGCTCGACCAGCACGTCCACGCCGCTGATGTCAGGCTGGCTGAGGCGCGGCTGGCGCGTGGCGACGGCGCGGTACACTTTGATCCTGTATAAAACCTGCGCCTGCACGTAGGTCTCCCGGTAGTCGACCTCGGAGACGACGTACACATCGGACTCGCCGGGCAGCACGTCTTCCACCGGCGAGATGACGACGAGCAGCGGCTCGCTTTGTTCATTGCCGACGGCGATCGGGGGAATGACGAACTGGCCGGCCTCTTTCGCCATCAGCACGTAGGTCCACGTGCGGTTACGGTTGATCTGCCCGTTGATGATCGTCGTGTTCCTGAGCTCACTCCGTGACAGGATGTAGAAATCCCGTTCCAGCGCCGAGACGTCGGGCTCCGTGTCGATCTCCGTGTCGACGGTGACGTCCAGCGTGAAGGATTCGTTCAGCTCGACGTCGCTGCGATCGAGCCTCGCGACCACCGAGGCAAAGGCCTGCTGTGCCGGGATGGCGAGCGAGAGCAACGCGGCGGCCGCCGCGGCGAGGACCCGTGCGCGCAAGGCCCCGCTCACCACGGTTCCACCGACCCCGGCAGCCAGAGGCTGTTACCGTCCTGGTCCACGCCCTGGCGCTGGTACTGGTAACGGAACTTGCGGCGCAGCAGCCCGCCGGGATCGTCGGGAACACGCCGCAGCCACTGCTCCAGCGCCTGCTGGCGTTCCTGTTCGCGCCGGGCGGCGGCGAGCGCCGCGGGATCCTGCGGCTCCTGTCCGGCGTCGTCGCCGTCCTGCTCTGCCGCTTCGCGCGCGGCTCTCTCCAGTTCCTGCTGCATCGCCTCCAGGTCGGCCTCGTTCATTTCCCGTTCCGCCAGCCGCTCGCCGCCCGGCTCCGCCGTATTGCCCGCCTCGCCCGAGCTGCTCGCCTGCTGCGAGTCGCCGGACGGCTTGCCGCTCTCGCCCGAGGCGCTCGAGTTGCTGCCTTGCGCTTGCTGGTTGCCGTGCTCGCCGCCTTGGGCCTGGCGGTGCTCGAGCAGCTTTTGCACGAGCTCGCGATTGTACGCGGCGTCCTCGGAGTGGGGGTCCAGCGCGAGCGCGCGGTCGTACGCATCGATCGCGGCCTCGAGCTCGCCCTGGCGCGCCAGCGCGTTGCCGAGATTGTACAAACTGTCCGCGTCCTCGCCGCCGCTGAACGCGGTGGCGCTCTGCCGGTACTCACCCGCGCGATATTGCGCGACGCCGCGCCACTCCCGCTCGTCGAACAGCGCGGCCGCCTCCGCCGCATTGCCTTCCTCGAGCGCCTGCCGCGCCTGCTGGTCGTCGGTTCGCCACAGGTCGTTCCACTCGAACGCGTGCGCCGGCGCGGGCCACGGCAGGGCGAATACCAGCACGGCCAGGATCCAGCCGCGGCGAAACGCGAGTGCGGCGATCGGCAGCAGCGCGAGCAGCAGCCACGCCCCCTCGTCGCGCCAGCGGTCGGTTCGCAGCTCGTCGCCGGATTGCGCGGCCGGGTCGAAGCCGCCGGAAAGCAGGAAATCGAGGTCCCGGTTGTCCGTCGTGATCGCGGTGAAATGCCCGCCTCCGGCCGTCGCGAGCGACTGCAAGCCGTCCGCCTCGAGCACCGGCACGACGATCTGGCCGTTCCGGCCGGTGACGAAGCCGCCGCCGGCGCGCGGGATCGGCGCGCCTTCCAGCGTGCCCACGCCGAGCACCGAAAGCGTGTACTCCGACGCCTCGAGCTCTTCCGCCGCCGCGATCGCGGCGGGCGTCACGCCGCCGTCCGTGATCAGCAGGATCTCGCCTTCGGCGGCGCCCGCCTGCTCGAGCAACTGGCGGCTCTTCTCGATCGCCGCGACGGGGTTGCTGCCCTGGCTCGGCATGATATCGGTGCTCAAGCTCCCGACCAGCGCCGCGATCGTGTCGGTGTCGGTCGTGAGCGGCGTCACCGTGAACGCGTTGCCGGAATAGACGACCAGCGCCGTCTGCCCGCTCTGCCGCTCCGCGAGCAGGTCCAGCACCTTGAGCTTCGCGCGCGCGAGCCGGCTCGGCGTCACGTCCTGGGCATCCATCGAGCGTGACAGGTCGAGCGCCACGACCATGGCCTGCCCGGACCGGTAAACCGGCTGCTCGATGCGCTGCCAGGCCGGCCCGGCGAGGGCGAGGGCCGCGAGCGTGCCGCCCAGGAACACCAGCCACCAGCGGTAATCGACGCCGGCGCGCGGCGCGCGCGACAGCACGTGCGGCTGCAGCGCGGGATCGATCACGCGCTGCCAGCCGCCCGGGCGCAGCCGGCGCCGCGCCGAGTACCACGCGAAGGCCGCGACGAGCGGGACGGCCAGCAACCACTCCGGCCGGAGGAAATGGAAATCACCGGGCATCGGCCGGTACCTTGCCGGGCCGCAACGCCGGCAGCCGGAGCGGCAGGCCGGACAGCGCCAGCAGGACGGCGAGCACGAAAGCGCCGCCCAGCGGCCAGTAATAGAGTGCCGTCACGGGACGAAAGCCGGCCTCGGGCTCGGCGACCGGCTCGAGCTCGTCGAGCAGCCGGTAAATCTCCTGCAGGCCGGTCGTATCGACCGCGCGGAAATACCGGCCGCCGGTCATCGCCGCGATCTGCGTCAGCGTGTTCTCGTCGAGGTCGGCGGAAGGATTCACGCTGCGCAGAATGCCCGTGACCGACGGCACCAGCATCTGCTCGGCGCCGATGCCGACCGTGTAGATGCGCAAGCCGGTCTGCGCGGCGAGCTCGGCCGCTTGCAACGGGTCGACGGCGCCGGCCGTATTGGCGCCGTCGGTCAGCAGGATCAGCACGTGCTCGCTCGCTTCCGCGCCTTGCTCGTACAGGCGCTTGACGGCCAGGGTGATCGCGTCGCCGATAGCCGTCTTCTCGCCGGCCAGGCCGATGAAGGATTCCATCAGCAGCGTGTTCACGGTCTCGCGGTCGAGTGTCAGCGGCGCCTGCAGGTAGGCTCGCTCACCGAACAGGATCAGCCCGATACGGTCGCCTTCCCGCCGCCGGATGAAATCGCTCGCCACCGCTTTCAGCGCCGTCAGCCGGTCGACCCGCCGGTTCCCCAGCTCGAAATCACGCGCATCCATGCTGCCCGACAGGTCGACCGCGAGCATGAGATTGCGGCCGGACACCGGTACTTCCACGTCCTCGCCGATGCGCTCCGGACGCGCCGCGGCGAGCACGAGCAGGACCCAGGCGGCCGCGGCAATCCAGAAACGCCAGTTCCGGAGCTGCTCGGTGTCCGAGCGATTGGTGAGCACCGCGAAGCGTGCCAGGCTCGGCACCTTCAGCCCCGCCTCGCGCGCTTCGCTGGCGCGCGGCAGCCCGGCGCGCACCAGGAACGGCAGCGGCAAAGCGAGCAGCATCCACGGCCAGGCCAGCGACCACATCACGCCTGCTCCGGCAGCGGCGTCTGCAGGCGCCGGCGCACGGCTTTCAGGAGCCCGTCGACGTCGACCTCGCCCGCGCTGGCCGCGGGATCGCGATACGGCAGATCCTCGAGCTTGTGCCCCGGCCCGCGGGAGAACGGCGCCCGCTCGAGGCCGCGGTCCAGCCACTCGAGCCAGGCGCGCCCGGTCAGCCCCGCGACTTCGTGCCGCGGCGCGTACGCCAGCATGGCCCGGCGCAGCAGATCCGAGATGGCGGCAGCGAGAGCCGCGGTGTTGCCGTCAGCGTCCCAGGCTTGCTTCAGACGCGCCAGTTCCGCGAGCGCGAGGCGCCGGGCGGCATTGCGCCGGTGGCTACGGTAGAGTGCCCGCACCGCGAGCGCCGCTCCCAGCAGGAGCAGTCCGAGCAGCAGCCACCAGCCGGGCGCCGGCGGCCACCAGCCGATCGCCTCGGGCAGGTGCAGGTCGCGCAATGGCAGGGTCTCGGGATTCATCGCCGCTCGATCACCTGGGCCGTCTCGCCAGCGCGTCCTGCAGCCGGCGCACCGGGTCCTCCGCCGTCGACAGCGGCAGCAGGTGCGCGCCGTACCGGCGGCAGAACGCGTCGAGCGCCTGCTCGCGTTGCCGGAAGGCTTCCTGGTAATCGGCGCGCGCGGCCCGCCCGAACGTATCGATCGACATCTCTCCCTCGCGGCTCACCACCCGGTAACGGCCGGGCGGCGGCAACTGGCGCTCCAGCGGATCGCTGACGAACACGGCCATCACCTCGCTGTGCCGCGCGACCCCCGAAAGGTAAGACTGCGCCGCACGCGAAAAATCCGTGAAGTCGCTCAACACGATCACGAGGGCCCCCGGCCGGGCCACGCGTTTCAGCGCCGCCATCGCCTGCGTCAGCGGCGGCTCCGCGGCTGCGGCCGAATCGAAGGCCGCGGACGACCAGTCCGGGTGCTCCACGAGCTGGTGCACGAAGCGCAGCGCCGCCTGCCGGCCGATGCGCGGCTTGACCTCGCGATGCGTCGTGTCGCCGAAGACCAGGCCGCCCAGCCGGTCGCCGCGGTGGTGCGCCGCCCACGACAACAGCGCCGCCGCCCGGCTCGCCGCCACCGACTTGAAGCTCCCTTGCGTCGCGAAGTGCATGGACCTTCGCAAGTCCACCACCAGCAGCACGGGGCGCTCACGCTCCTCCCGGAAGAGCTTCGTGTACGCGGTCGTGCTGCGCGCCGTCACCCGCCAGTCGATATTGCGCGGGTCGTCGCCGGGCTGGTACGGCCGCGACTCGTCGAACTCCATCCCGCGGCCGCGAAAGCGCGACACGTAGGCGCCGGTGGTGAGGGAATTCACCCGGAGCACGTCGAGCGCCACCAGTTTGGCCGGGCCGGCGAGGCGGATCAGCTCGGGCTGGGTGACGGTGACGGGGGAGGATTGCGCTTCCGCTTGGTTCATCGTTCTAGTTGGCTGCGTTTTCGCGGGCGGCAGGGTCGGCGGGGGGTGTTTGGGACAATGGCTCCCTCCGGGCCCTGCGGGCCCTCCGGTCC
>DASSBS010000018.1:0-28537 GCA_035698445.1 Woeseiaceae bacterium | reverse complement strand
GCTCCCTCCGGGCCCTGCGGGCCCTCCGGTCCGCGGAAGTTCCGATAAAGACACCCCCCGGCCACGGCTCCGCCACCTCCCCACCGTGGCGGTTTTCGAAATCGCCCACCACGGAGCGGGCGGCCGTGCCGGCGGGGGGTGTTTGGGGCAACTTCCGCGGACCGCAGGGCCCGCAGGGCCCGGAGGGAGCCATTGCCCCAAACACCCCCCGCCGGTGCGGCCGACCGCGAAAAACGCAGCCACCTGAGCCCCTTTAGTGCGGCCGACCGCGAAAAACGCAGCCACTACCAACCGTGCTAGCATCGCCGCGTTTTCATTCCCGGGGAGCCGGCGTGCCCTTACCACCGTTGTTGCAGCAGTCGCTGCGCCTGCCCGTCATCGGCGCGCCGATGTTCATAGTGTCCGGCCCGGAGCTCGTGCTCGCGCAGTGCAAGGCGGGCATCGTAGGCTCGTTCCCGGCGCTGAACGCGCGGCCGGAATCGATGCTGGACGAATGGCTCTCGAGAATCACCGCCGAGCTGGACGCGTTCAGGAAGGCGAATCCTTCGCTGCCGGTCGCGCCGTTCGCCGTCAACCAGATCGTGCACGCGAGCAACGAGCGGCTCGAGCGCGACCTCGAGACCTGCGTGAGGCACCAGGTGCCGATCGTCATCACGAGCCTGCGCCCGCCCGCGGAGGTTGTCACCGCCGTGCAATCCTACGGCGGCATCGTGCTGCACGACGTCATCAACGTGCGGCACGCGGAAAAGGCGCTGGAACAGGGCGTCGACGGCATCATCGCGGTCTGCGCCGGTGCGGGCGGACATGCCGGGCGATTGAGCCCCTTCGCGCTGGTGAAGGAAATCCGCTCGTTCTACGACGGAACGATCGTGCTGTCCGGCGCGATCACCTGCGGCAACGACGTGCTGGCGGCGCAGTCGATCGGCGCGGATCTCGCGTATATCGGGACCCGCTTCATTGCCTCGACCGAAGCCAACGCGACTCCCGAATACAAGGAGATGATCGTCGCGAGCCGTGCCGCCGACGTCGTGTACACGTCGCTCTTCAGCGGCGTGCACGGAAGTTATCTGAAGGGCAGCATCGAAAACGTCGGGCTCGACCCGGACAACCTGCCGGAAGGCGACAAGAGCCGCATGGATTTTGCGCAAGCCGGCGGCTCCAAGCTCAAGGCCTGGCGCGACATCTGGAGCGCGGGGCAGGGCGTTGGCTCGGTGAACGACGTCGCCAGCGTCGGCGAAATCGTCGAGCGCATGGCGCGCGAATACGAAGGCGCGCGCCTGCGGCTCTGCTCGCCCTGAGGGCGCGGCCCGGCCCACGGGCGACACGGCGGTCGGCGGCGGATCGGTGCAACAGATCGCGGGCGATCAGCCGTCGAGGATGCGCCAGATGTCGTCGATCGCGGCGTCGTGTTCCGGCTTCATCAGGCAGGAGCGCAGGCACGTGATCCTGGGCTGGTTCATGTGCATCTCCGGCCGGTAAGGCGCCACCATCCCGGCGGGCAAATCGACCAGGGCCAGGTAAAGCTGCTCTCCGGCCGCGCGCGCGAACACGTCGCGGGCCCGCGCACTCGCCGATTGCGCGTCGGCCGCGGCCGCGCCGAACACGACGATATCCAGTTCTGGCGGCGCGAGCGTGAAATAGCGCGAGCTTTCCGCAACGCGGCACCACAACTTGCGTGCCGCGCGCAGCGACCGATCCAGCCCCGCGGCAAATTCGCCGCCTCGCACCAGCGGCAGCAGCCGCTGCGTCGCCCACAATGCCACCGCGGCCGCGCCGGGCCGCGAACACTCCAGGCTGATCTCGCCGAGGTGCAGCTCGGCGGACGAAAAATAGGTATACGGCGAATCGTGCCGGTACAGCGCGCCGACCGCCGGGTCGCGGAATAGCACGCAGCCGCAGCCGTAGGGCTGCAGGCCGTGCTTGTGCGGATCGACGACGATCGAATCGGCTTCCGCCACGCGCGCGAACGCATCGCTGACATGCTCGTCCGTTTCGGACGCGAGCTTGAAATAGCCGCCGTACGCGGCATCGACGTGCACGCGGAAGCCGTGCTTGTCGCGCAGCTCGAGGATTTCCGGCAGCGGGTCGACGGCGCCGAGGCCGGTCGTGCCGAGCGTCGCCACGACGGTGCCGACATTATCTTTCTCGAGCAGCGCTTCCAGCACCGCTATATCCATCCGGCCATCCGGCGTCACCGCCACGCTTTCGAACTCCAGTTGCAGCACGTCGCTGATCCGCGCGTGCGTGTAATGCGCCTGCGCCGACGCCGCGATCGCGCGGCCGGGCGCCAGGCGTCCCGCGACCCAGAGCGCCTCGAGGTTGGCCATGGTGCCGCCGCCGCAGAGGTGCCCCAGCGATTCCGCAAAGCCGAACATGCGCGCCAGCTCCGCCACGCATTCCTTTTCCATGGTGGAACTGGCCCGCCCGCCGTCCAGCGCATGATTGTTCGGGTTCAGCCAGAGCGACAGCGCGTAGGCAAGGCGCGCGACCGGGTGCGGCGGCTTCAGCATCTGCCCGGCGTAACGGGGGTGGTGATACGGGAAGTTGTCCTGCATGCGCGCCGCGACGTCCTGCAGGACCGCGGCGATGGCGGTCATGTCGCCATCCTGCGGATGCTCCGGCAAAGAGTCGAAGCCGCGGGATAGCGTTTTCAGCGCCTCCTGCAGGATGCGTATCTCGCGGGGATCTAGCATGCCTGGCCTGTAGGAGCCCGTCTCACGGGCGATCCGGGCCCGCCGCCGTGTCGCCCGTGGGACGGACTCCTGCGACGACGGTCATACCGTGGTTTGCGGGCGAATCGGGGAGCCATCGAAGAAGCGCGCGAGCTTGAACGGCGTGAGGTCGATGCCCGTGTCGTTGCCGGTCAGCATGCCGGCAATCGCGTATCCGGCGCCCGGACCGATGCCGAAGCCGTGGCCGCTGAATCCGGTCGCGATGAAGAAGCCGGGCACTCGCTCGTCTTCGCCGATCACGGGTACGACGTCGGGCGTCGTTTCGACCATGCCGGCCCAGGCCTCGACGATCTCGATGCCTTTGAGCTCGGGATACGTGGCATCGATGTTCGTCCGGATCTTGCGCACGACCCCCGGGCTCGGCCGGGGGTTCAGCACGCGTACCTTTTCGAACGGGGATTCCGCGTCCAGCGCCCAGCGCGCCGGCACGCTGAGCTCGTCGACGAATTCGCGCCCGACGGTCAGCCGCAGGACCTTCCACTCCTGCTTCAGCGCCGGCAGGAACTTGAAGGCATAGCGCAACGTCGACGGTGTGATCGGGTGCAGGAGGATCGAACCGTGCGCCACGGTATAGCCGCCGTCCTGCCGCCGGCGTATGCCGAGCTTCTCGTCGAATACGTTGCCGTTGAGGATGCTGGCGGCCGGCGCGGTCCGCACGACGTTGCCCTTCACCTTCAACTGCGGTACCGCGATTCCCAGGGAGCGGCAGAACAGGGACGTCCAGGCCCCGGCAGCGCACAGCACGGTCGAGGTGCGGATCGTGCCGTGTTCCGTCACCACGGCCGACACCTTGCCGCCCGCCGTTTCGATGCCGCGGACGGCGCACGCGGTCAGGATCGTCGCGCCGGCGCGCGCCGCCGTGCGGGCGATCGCCGGGGCCGCCTTGTGCGGCTCCGCGCGGCCGTCACCGGCGGTGTAGAGCGCGCCGGCCCAGCGGGATGACGCCCCGGCAACCTGCGCATCGAGGTCCGGCCCGGTGATGATGCGCGTGTCGAGACCGAACGGTTTCGCCGTTTCAATCCAGGCGGCATAGCTCTCGAGCTCCGCCTGTTTGTGCGCCATGAACAGGCAGCCACCTTCGGTAAAGCCGACGTCCTCGCCGGTTTCCTTCTCGAGTCCGCGCCAGATGCGCATGCTCTCGAGCATCATCGGCAGCTCGCGGAGATCCCGGCCCTGTTGCCGGACCCAGCCCCAGTTCCGCCCGGACTGCTCGCCGGCAATGTGGCCTTTCTCGCACAGCACGACGCCGATGCCTTGCTTCGCGAGGAACCAGGCGGTGGAGACACCGACGATGCCGCCGCCGACGATCACGACGTCGGCCGTTGCGGGGCATCGTTCCGGCGGGGCGAGCGGCCTGGTCCAGGTTTGCGAGACCGTGTTTTTTTCGAGCGCCGTGTTCAGGGGGAAATTGACCTGGACGTGTGTAGTTAGTCTAATGCCGTTCGCAATCGAAGAATTATACCCGCGAGGTACAGCCCGATGTTCAGAGAATCCATCATGCGAAGCGTGACGCTCGCCGGGAGTGCCCTGTTGCTAGGCGCGGCCGTGCTGTCGCCGGGCACGGCACGGGCGCAGCAGGACAGTGATGCCGCCGCGGCCCTCGACGCCGCGATTGCGGGCGAGCACCGCAGCGACGAGAACCGCGCGCGCGACCGCTACCGGCACCCTAAGGAGACGTTGCTGTTCTTCGGCTTTCGCCCCGACATGACCGTCGTGGAAATGCTCCCCGGCGGAGGCGGGTGGTACACCGAGATCCTCGCGCCCGCGCTGAAGGAGCACGGCAAGTTGTACGCCGCGCACTACGGCATGAACGACGGCGCCTACCATCGCCGCAGTCTCGGCTCGTTCCTGACCAAGATCGGTGCGGCGCCGGAAGTGTACGGCGACGTGACGGTCACTACGCTCGCGTTTCCGCACGAGCTCGAAGTGGCGCCCCGCGGCACGGCGGATCTCGTCCTGACGTTCCGCAACGTGCACAACTGGTATTCGAGCGATGCGCCGTACGACACCGTCACGCTGGGATTCAAGGCGATGTATGACGCGCTGAAACCGGGTGGCGTGCTCGGCGTGACGGATCACCGCTGGCCGGATCCGGCAACCGCCGAGGCGCACGTCGACAGCGGCTACGTCTCGCCGGAGCGAACGATCGAGATCGCCGAATCCGTCGGCTTCCGCTACGTCGGCAGCTCCGAGGTGAATCGCAATCCGAAGGACACGCACGACCATCCGAGCGGCGTCTGGACATTGCCGCCGACGCTCACGCTCGGCGACGAGGACCGCCAAAAATACCTGGAGATCGGCGAGTCGGACCGCTTCACCATCAAGTTCGTCAAGCCGGAAGCGGAGAACGCCGGATAGCGGCCGCGGCGATGCGCGCCGCACTCGTGTTGCTGGGCGCTGCGCTGCTGGCCGGCTGCGGCGCGCAGGAAGTGCTCATCCCCAAGAGCGGCGAGCCGCCGGGAACCGTGGATTTCTCGGGGTATTGGGAGCTGCGTACCGACGCGAACGCAGAGCGGCGCCGGCTGAACGAGGCCATCCGGCGCACGGACGGGATCGACGGCGGCGCGATCCTGCAGCCGGCCGACGTGCGCCGCGACGGGTTCCTGCTGGAACGGCGCGATCACGGCGGGCTCGTGCACGTGTTCCTGGAGCACGGGCGCCGGCTGAAGATCACGCAGACGGACTCCGCTATCTTCATCAGCTTCGATCGCGCGGTGGTCGAGGAATTCCGCTTCGGTGAGAACCGCGAGGTGTCCGTCGGGCCGGTGGTCGCCGACCGCGTGTCCGGCTGGGAAGGCGACACGTACGTGGTGGAGACGCTGGACGAGAACGGCATGAAGCTCACGGAGCGTTTCGAGCTTGCCGACGGGGGAGAGACGCTGCGCCGTACGATTACGCTGCGCTCGCGCAGCGACGACTCCGTGACGATCGTGCAGAAGTTCGACCGGGTGGATTCCTCTTCGTAGGAGCCCGTCCCACGGGCGGCACGGTGTTGATCGCCGTGTCGCCCATGAGACGGGCTCCTACAGCGGTGCGGCCGCTTCCTCCGTCTCCGGCAGCAGCTCGTATTCCGCCAGCGACGCACGCACATGCACCTCGCCGTCGCGGAGCTGCTCGATGACGACCGGCAGGTAATCCAGCTCCTTCGCGCACCACAGCACCGTCACGCGCGAAGAATCCTTCTCGCCGTGCTGGATACCGACTGCCTCGAACGTGCCGTAGGGTACCTTGACCGTGCGCGACCCGATGTTCTTCACTTCGAGGTGCTTGAGCTCGTCACCGTCCAGCATCACGTACTTGTCCTTCGCCTCGCCGGTGAGCAGGTCGAGCATGAGCTCGTACTGGATCGAGACGCGATCGTGCACGCGCCCGTCCAGCGGGAACGTGATCGGCTCGCCGTTGATCATGCCCTCGACCCGATGCGCGGCCCATTTGAAATCGAAGGTGACGGTCTGGTCCTCCGTGGAAAGAGTATCGACCGAGCGATACCGCTCCGGCCGCACGCCTTGCTCGTCCACCAGGAAAAAGGAGCTTTCCTGGATCGAGCCGTGCGCCACGACCTTCGAGAATCCGACCGGCACGATGATGGAATTCGCCATGAACCCGTCCCCGACGGCCGTCACCACGGTCGTAAGCCGGCCGTTCAGGATCGAAATCTCAACGTTGTATTCCACGCGATGTGGCTTCAGCGTGATGGGCGGCGGCGCCGCCGTGGCGTTCAGCACGGGCAGCAGCAACAGCGGGAGTCCCGCGAAAAGGCCAGGGCGCACGTCAGCGGCCATGCCCGAGCGCCTCTTCCGAGGCGGCCATGAGCGACATGATCGATTGCTGCATCTGCAGCCGGAAATCCTCGATGCGATCGAGCGGCGTGTCGGCCGGCACCGGCAGCGGCTGACCGACGGCCAGCACCACGCGCGCGAACGGCTTCGGGATCATGAAGTCGTCCCAGCGGTCGAGATGCCACGCGCGATCGGCGGCACAGGCCAGCGGCACCATCGGCACGCCCGCGATGCGCGCCATCAGCACGGCGCCGGCCTTGAATTCGTACTTCGGGCCGTTCGGTCCGTCGGCCGTCGTCACGATCGAGATGCCGCGCTTCAGCAGTTCACGCATGTCGCGCAACACGAGCGCGCCGGTCTGGTTCGCGGAGCCGCGGATCACCTCGGCGCCCCAGGCGCGCGCGATCCGTGCCGGCACTTCACCGTCCACGGACGCGGAGACCAGGAAGGCGGCGCGGAAGCCTTTGCCGATCCAGCGGCGGATCATGCTCGTGCAGAGCACGTGGTGCTGGTGCCAGTAACAAGGTGCATAGACCCGCCCGTCGGTTGCGATGCGCTCGGCGGTTTCCGCGCCGATCACCTTCTCGATGCGGTAACTCCACCAGAGCAGCCGCATGATGCCACGCAGCAGCGGCAGGCCGAGAAAATAATAAAGGCGGCGCCCGGGCGACATGCGGCGCCGCGACCAGGCGCTGCGGCGCGCTTCGACGTCATCGAAACGCGGCCTGTCGGCGTCGGTTTCGTAGTTTGACTTTACGGTATTTTCGGGCATCGGGAATACGCAAGGCCTGGTCGCTGCAGGGTGTGACTGTACCGGAGCGGGCATGAACTGCAGATGAACCGGCCGGCCGGCGGCGAGTGAGTTTGCAGTATCGATCATGCGCCGGTCAATGTAATATTGCGCCTCTGCCGCCGTTCCCTGCGCAAGAAACAGTCCGGATTTCATGATATTAGCCAGTTCAAGAGACCGTCGGCCGCCGGGTCCCGACGCGCCGGTCCGGCTGGGTATCGACCCGCAGACGCTCGCAACGCTCGCAACGGCGCGCCGCGAGTACGGCGATATCGTCGCGTTTTCCGGTACCGGCGGGCGCGATGCGTACTTCATCAACGAGCCCGGCGAAATCCGGCGCATCCTGGTCCGGCAGCACGGCCGTTACAAAAAGGGCCCCGGCTTCGAACGCGTGAAGATGCTGCTCGGCAACGGGCTGATCGTCAGCGACGGCGACACGTGGCGCCGTTCGCGCACCATGATCCAGCCCGCGTTCAGCCGCGCCAACGTGCACCGGCTGATCGGGTTGATGACGCGCTGCACGCAGGAGCGCGAACGCCGCTGGACGGCACTGGCGGAAGCGGGCGGCACGCTGAACGTGACGCAGGAAACCAGCGACTTCGCGCTCGAATTGATATTGCGGGCGATCTTCGGGCCGGATTACGACGCGCACATCGTTGCCGAGGGCGCCAATCCGTTCGCGTTTCTGAGCGAGGACCCGACCCGCGACCTCAGGGTCGTGCTGCAGCTCCGCGAGCTGCGCGAGCTTTTGCTCCGCATCATCGAGGGGCGGCGGCAAGCGGGTGCTGGAGGCGACTACGATTTCCTGTCCGTCTACGTGAGCGCGCGCGACAAGGCGGGCACGCCTTTTGAGGATGAGGAATTGCTCGACGAGCTGATGAACCTGATCGTCGCCGGCTACGAAACCTCCGCCGGGACCCTGAACTGGGCCTGGTACCTGCTGGCCGGCAACCCGGACGTGCGCGGCAAGCTCGCGGACGAAGCCGCGGCCGTGATCCCGGACGCGAACGCGGTCGACGAGGTTACCCTTGCGCAACTGCCGTACACGCTCGCCGTGCTCGAGGAAACCTTGCGGCTGTACCCCCCGGTGTGGCTGTTCACGCGCCGCGCGGAAGCGGACGACACGCTCGCCGGGTACGACCTGCCGGCCGGCACCGACGTCTACCTGTCGCCCTATATCCTGCACCGCACTGCCGATTACTGGCCGGACCCCGAGCGCTTCGATCCGGACCGTTTCGGCCCGGGCGCCGGGATGAAGAAAGGCGAGCGGCCGTACTTCCCGTTTTCACTCGGGCCGCGGCGCTGCCTCGGCGAATACTTTGCGTTCCTCGAAATGAAGACGCATCTCGGCCTGCTGGCGCCGCGGTTCGAAATGTCGCGCACCGGCGAGGCGCCGGGGCTCGAGCTCGGCATCAACCTGCGGGCGCGGCCCGACATCCACCTGCAGCCGGCGCTGTCCGCGCGCGGATCATGACCTCGTACCGCAACCTGCCCGGGATCCTGCGGGAAGCCGCCGGTAAGGATCGCTCCATCCGCTTCATCAGCGGCGACAAGGACGAGTCGGTCGTGTCGACGGCCGCGCTGCGGCGGCGGGCGGGCGCGCTGCTCGCGGATCTGCAACGCCGCGGCATGCGCCCGCGGGATGAGTTGGTCATCTTCACCAGGTCGAACGAAAGCTTCACGGTCGCCTTCTGGGCCGCCGTGCTCGGCGGAATCGTGCCGGTGCCGGTAGCCGTCGGCATCAGCGATGAGCATCGGCTGAAGCTCATCCGGATTCTCCGGCAACTGCACCGCGCGCGATTGTTTACCGAGCCGGCTCTGCGCGACCGGCTGGCGGGCTTCGCGGCCGAGCGCTCGATGCGCGACATCGGCGGCAAGCTCGGCGAGGCGATCCTTACCGGCGCCATCGCGGACAGCGGGGAAGGGGAGCTGTACGCCCCGGCCGACGACGACGTCGCGTTCATCCAGTATTCGTCCGGCTCGACCAGCGATCCGAAAGGCGTGTGCCTGACGCACCGTAACCTCGCGGCGAACATCCGCGCCATCGTCGAGGGCACGGGCTGGAACGAGCGCGACACGAGCCTGAGCTGGATGCCGCTCACGCACGACATGGGCCTGATCGGCTTTCACCTGAGCGTGCTCGCCGCGGGCATGGACCACGCGGTCATGGACACGGATCTCTTCGTGCGGCGACCGCTGCTGTGGCTGGCCAAGGCATCCGAGCTGCGCGCCACGCAGCTCTGCTCGCCGAACTTCGGTTACAAGCATTTCCTGAAGCTGTTCGAGCGCAAGGGATCGGACGCGCTCGACCTGTCGGCCGTGCGACTGGTCCTGAACGGCGCGGAGCCGATTTCCTGGGAGCTCTGCGAGGCATTCCTGGACGCGCTGGCGCCCTATGGCCTCAAGCGCTCGGCCATGTTCCCGGTGTACGGCCTGGCGGAGGCGACGGTGGCGGTGAGCCTTTCCGAACCGGGGCGCGAGTATTCGCGCATCGTCGCCGACCGGCACGGACTGCGTATCGGCGAGCCTTACCGGCCCGCGCAGGCGGAGGACCCCGATGCCGTCAGTTTCGTCAAGGTCGGCAAAGCCGTGCGCGATTGCCGCATCCGGATTGCGGACGACGCGGACGCTGCGCTCGCGGACGGGATCGTCGGCAATATTCAGGTATCCGGCGAGAACGTCGCCGACGGGATTTACGGCGATGCCGATGCCGAGGCGGCACTCTTCACGGCGGACGGCTGGCTGCGCACGGGCGACGTCGGCCTCATCGCCGACGGCGAGCTCGTGATCACCGGCCGGTCGAAGGACATCATCATCGTCAACGGCCAGAACTACTACCCGCACGACCTCGAGGAGATCGTCGCCAAGGTGGACGGCCTCGATCTCGGCAAGGTGGTCGTGGCCGGCGCGAGCCGGGGCAGGAGCGGGGCGGAGGAACTGCTGGTGTTCCTGTTGCATCGCCGCGAGCTCGACGAGTTCCGCCCGCTGGCAGGGGCGGTGCGCGCCGCGCTCGGCAGGCAAGCGGGTCTCGAAGTCGACCGTGTCGTGCCGGTCACGCGCATTCCGAAAACGACCAGCGGCAAGGTCCAGCGCGGCCGCCTGGCAGCGGCGTATACGCAGGGCGAATTCGACGAGACGCTCGCGGCGCTCGAAGGCCCGGAACACGTGCCCGCCGAAGATCCCGGCGAAGACGATCCGCTGCTCGCCGAGCTCCTGGCCACCTGCCGCGATTTCGCGAAAGACCGGCCGATCGGCCCCGACGACAACCTGTTCGAAGTGGGCGTCAGCTCCTTGACGCTGACCGAAATCGTGCTCGCAATAGACGAGCAGCATCCCGGCCGCCTGGACATCAGCGACCTGTTCGACCACCCGACGGTGCGCGACATTGCCGCATTCCTTCGCCGCTGACTGTCAAAGAGCCGTGCGGCACCACAGGACACCCGTATGACATACGCCCGAATTGCCGCCACCGGCGGCTACCTGCCCGAACGCATCATGACGAACCGGGAGTTCGAGGAATTCGTCGACACCACGGACGAGTGGATCCGTTCGCGCTCCGGCATCGAGAGCCGGCATATCGCGGCCGATGATGAAACCACGTCGGACATGAGCGTCGCGGCGGCGCGGCGCGCGCTCGAGTCCTCGGGCATCGACCCGGCCGAGATCGATCTCATCGTCGTTGCGACCACCACGTCGGACAAGGTGTTTCCCAGCACCGCCTGCATCGTGCAGCGGCGGCTCGGGATCAGCGGCTTCCCGGCATTCGATGTGGGCGCCGCGTGCTCGGGATTCATCTACGCACTCGACGTTGCCAACCGTTTCGTCACGACGGGCGGCGCCCGCTGCGCGCTCGTGATCGGCGCGGAAACCTATTCGCGCATCATCGACTGGAACGACCGTACGACCTGCGTCCTGTTCGGTGACGGGGCCGGCGCGGTGGTGCTGCGCGCGTCCGACGAGCCGGGCGTGCTGTCGGCGCACTCGCGTGCCGACGGCCGCTTCGAGGAGCTGCTGCACGTGCCCTCCGGCATCTCGTCGGGGTACGACGTAGTGCGGGCCGGGGACGCCTGCATCCGCATGAAGGGCCACGAGGTATTCCGCCAGGCGGTCGGCACGCTCGGCGCCATCGCCGAGGAGACGCTCACTGCCAACAACGTATCGAAGCACGACATCGCCTGGCTCGTTCCTCACCAGGCGAACCTGCGGATCATTGTCGCCGCGGCGAAGAAGCTCGACCTGCCGATGGAGCGGGTCGTGGTGACCGTCGACAGGCACGCCAACACCTCGAGCGCCTCCATACCGCTGGCGCTCGACGTCGCGGTGCGCGACGGCCGGATCAAGCGCGGCGAGCTCTTGCTGCTGGAGGCCTTCGGCGCGGGGTTCACCTGGGGCTCGGCGCTGGTCCGCTACTGATCCAGTTCGGCAGCAATGTTACATAAGTCATTGATGTAACGAGCATCGGCGGACCGGGTTCCGTGACCCGCCTCACATTTCCGTCCGCTGCGCGGCCCTATACTGCCGCCGAGCCGTCCCGGGACGGGCCATGCAGAAGAAGTGTATGAGCACTCAGCTATCCGAGAACACCATCAAGGTAAAGCTCGCCGATCTCCGTAAACACTGCCGCGACCTGCTCGAAGAGCCCGCGCCGCCCTTGCCGCGGCCGCAACCGGACGGTGTCCGCGAGGATGCCGCGCCGCGCGAGCGCCGCGCATGATGGGCCGCCGCTGGGCCCGTTGCTGGTCGCTCAAGCCGGGCGCGCCCTGGTGGGACGGCCGGCCGGGCTGGCTGCCGGGCAACGGGGAGGAGGGCACCACCGATGACCGGGCCGCACCGGAACCGCCGGCGAAAACACGCGTGGCCAATCGCGTCCGGCTCAAGCCCCGCCGCCGCATCAAGCGCAGCCGCGTGTAGGAGCCCGTCTCACGGGCGACAGCGGCGGTGATCCCGAGTCGCCCGTGAGACGGGCTCCTACAACCGCTCGAGAGCCGCGATGCGCTCCGGGATCGGCGGATGGCTCATGAACAGCCGCTTGAGCCCCTGCGCGTGCCGGCCCGAAATGCCGAACGCTTCCATGCTCTCCGGCAACTGCGCCGGCCCGCCCTGCCCGAGGCGCGACAGTGCCTTGATCATCGGCTGCTTGCCGTTCAGGCGGGCCGAACCGGCATCGGCGCGAAACTCGCGCTGCCGCGACACCCACATCACGATGATGCTCGCCAGGATGCCGAGTACGAGCTGCGCGACGATTACCGATACGAAGTAGCCGATACCGTAGCCGCGGTCGTTCCGCAGCACGACGCGGTCGACGATGTGACCCACGATGCGGGACAGGAAAATGACGAACGTGTTCACGACACCCTGGACCAGCGTCAGCGTGACCATGTCGCCGTTGGCGACGTGCGAGATCTCGTGCGCCAGCACGGCCTCGATCTCGTCCTTCTGCATGCCCTGCAGAAGCCCGCGGCTGACGGCCACCAGCGAGCTGTCGCGGCGGGCGCCGGTCGCGAAGGCGTTCAGGTCCGGCGCCTCGTAGATGGCGACTTCCGGCATGCCGATCCCGGCCTGCTGCGCCAGCCGCTGCACCGTGCCGACCAGCCAGGATTCGGCGCCGTCGGCGGGCTGCTTGATGACGCGCGCGCCGGTGGTCCGTTTGGCGATCCACTTCGAGAGCGCGAGCGAGATGAAGGCGCCGCCGAAGCCGATCACCACGGACAGGATGAGCAGCCCCTCGTAATTGATCGCGGCCCCGGACTCCTCGAGCATCCGGTCCACCCCGAGCAGGCGCAAAACGACACTCAACACCAGCACGACGGCCAGGTTGGTGGCGATGAACAGCGCGATGCGTTTGAACATGGGTCCTCCGCGTACGGGTGAGCCGCCTGCGATGTGGTGGCGGCCGGCCGGATATCAAGCGGCGGTCTCCAGGATTCGATCGAGCACCGCGTCCAGCGAAGTCCGCAACGGGTCGAAGCAGGGCACGCCGAGCTGCGCGGCGGTCTCATCGAGCACGCGCGCCCGCGCGCGCGCATCGAGCGCCGACGTGTTCAGGCTGATCCCGCCCAACCGAGCCTCCGGATTCGTGAGCCGCGCCATGTGCAGATAAAGTCTTGCCGCCGTCTCCGGGTCCGGCGTCGGAAAGGCGGGAAACGAATGCAGGTGCGCGCGGCCGGGATCGTGCGCGAGCACCAGCACGTCCGGCTGCGAGCCGTGCAGCAGCGACAACGTGACGCCGGCGAACGCCGGATGGAACAGCGAGCCCTGGCCCTCGATGACGTCCCAGTGCCCGGGCGGTGCATCCGGCGACAGGGCTTCGGCGGCGCCGGCCGCGAAATCCGCGGGTACCGCGTCGATCGCGATGCCCCCGCCGGCGATCATGATCCCGGTCTGGCCCGTGGCGCGGAACTCGGCATCGACGCCGCGCGCAGCGAGCCCGCGGGTAATGGCCAGTGCCGTGTACTTTTTGCCGAGGACGCAATCGGTGCCGACGGTGAGCAACCGCTTGCCGCTGCGCCGCCGGCCCGTAGCCACGGGAAACGGCCAACGGCCGAGGCGCACGTCCACCAGCGCCGCACCGGCGTCGGCCGCCGCAGCGGCCAGTCCCGGCACCTCCGCAAGGGGCGTGTGCATGCCGCTCACGATGTCGAGGCCCGCGCGCGCCGCGCGGCGCAGGATGGTTTCCCAGGCGGCCGGGATGCCGCCGCCGACCGGGGCGATACCGATGACGAGTGACGCGGCGCCTGCGAGAGCCGCCTCCTCGGGGGACATCACGGGCAGGTCCAGCAAGACGCGGCATTCGTCCAGCCGGCATTGCGCGAGGCAGCGCTCCGGCACCCACGCGCGCAAGCCGAGCGCCGTTTTCGCCTGTGCGTCGAATTCAGCATCGCCGAGAAACAGCAGGTAGGGCGCCCGGAGCCTGATCGGGCTGTGCATATTGCTTCCTCGCCGGGACGAGCGGGAAGAATGAAGCAAGCGGGCGCCGCTAATCTAGAATGTTTCGCCCGCCGACTGGAACGCAGCGGCCAGAGGCTCACACGAAAATGAACAGCCCGCCGGCCAGCACCTGGCCGACGGTGCTGCGGCGTCGCCCGCGCGGAATGAGCTTGCGCGCGGCTGCCTCCCCGATCGACCGCGCGCGGGCCGGTGGCACGCCGTAGTACAGGCGATGCAGGCGAGTGAAGTGCGACGCGTCCGAGAAGCGGTACACGTGCGCGATCTGCGATACCGACAGGTTCGTGTGATGGAGGCTCCAGTGGCCGTGCGCGAGCCGCATGATCCGGAAGAAGCGGGCAGGCGATTCGCCGACGCTGTCCTGGAACGCGCGGTACAACGTGTTGCTGCTCACCTGCAGGCGGCGGGCGATCTCGGTCACGGACAGGTCGCTGCTGATGTGGCGATCCATGATCGTCACGGCGCGCCGCACCAAAGGCTTGCGGATATCCCCGAACCAGGTGGCCTCCGCGTGCGGCTGCGGTGTCCGGTTGCCGCGCATTTCCTCGAGCACCATGCCGGCCGCCGCCTTGCGCGCGCTCGCGGCGCCGCAGTGCTTTGCGATGAGGTAGAGCGCGACGTCGGCGGCGGAGGACCCGCCGGGGCAGGTGATGCGGTCGCGGTCTTCGAGAAAGATGGTGTCCGACTCCACATCCACGCCGGGGAATTCATCCTCGAAATCCGCCCGGGCATTCCAGTGCACGCAGCAGCGGCGGCTTTCCATCACCCCGGCGCGGGCGAGCACGAACGTAGCCGTGCATACGCCGATGATGGCGCAGCCCCGGTCCGCGGCGCGCGCCAGGTACTCCAGGATGCGCGGATCGGTGTTGCGCTGCGGCTCCATGCGGCCGCCGATGACGACGAGGTAATCGAAGCGCGCGGGATCGGGGAAGGTTTCCCAGGGCGTGATCTCGACGCCGCAGTTCGCGCGAACCGGCTTGAGCGTCGGCGCAATGACTGTCCAGCGGCATTCGACCTGGCGGCTGTTGTCGAGCTCGTCGCCGGCGATCCTGAGCGCGTCCACGAAGCCCGAGAACGCGAACAGGGTGAACTCGTGCAGCAGCATGAAACCGACCGACAGCTTCGCTTCCGGCAGGTCGTTGTTCGAGGCTTCGGGCAGGCGCCCCGCGGTACTGCGCGCGACCGCCGCAGGCACGGCGGTCCCGGGCGGCGCGATGCCGCGTCTGGCCACGCCGGACTGCTGCCTGCTCACAAATCCCCCGGTATTGCTAATCCGGATCGATTATAGGGCAGTTCGGTTCGGTCCCGCGGCGCGTGCCATATTACGGGATGCGGTCGGGATAGGGCGGCCGTTCCACCTGTCGCGGCGGCTGCTTCTCGAGCGCCTGCAAAGCAACCTCGATGGCTTTTTCGAGTTGCGGGTCGCGCCCGGCGAGCATGGCTTGCGGCGAGTCCTCGACCTCGATATCCGGGGCGACGCCGACGTTCTCGACGATCCATCCCGCTTCCGGCGCCCAGCCCGCGATGTTCGGCGCGGTGGTCGTTGACCCGTCCATGAGCCGGTGAATCTCGAGATTGCCGACCAGGCCGCCCCAGGTCCGCGTGCCCACGAGCGTGCCGAGATCGAGCTTGCGGAACATCCACGGCAGCAGGTCGCCGCCCGAGCCCGCGCCCTCGTCGATGATCATGACCTTCGGCCCGTGGATTGCCGCGCGCGGCGTCACGAGGTCGTCGCCGTAGCGCGTCGCCCAGCGCACCACCGGTTCGCGCCGGAGGATGTCGATGTAATAGTCCGCGACGAAGCCCCCGCCGTTGTTGCGGTCGTCGAGGATCAGCGCGTCCTTGTGGCTCTGCGGGAAGAAATAGCGCTTGAACGCCGCATGGCCCAGCACGGACGTATCCGGGACGTGCACGTAGGCGACGCGGCCCCCGGTCGCGGCGTCGACCTTGCGGATGTTGCCTTCCACCCAGTCGACATAGCGCAACTCGTGATCCATCGCGATCGGCACGACCGTCACGGTGCGGGCATCGCGCCCGTCCGCGTGGGGCGCCACGGTGATCTCGACCGGCTTGCCCACCGTGTTGTCGAAGCGGCTGTAGACGTTGTCCCGGGCCGTCAACGGCTCCCCGTGTACCGCAATGAGGTACTCGCCTTGCGCGACGGACTCGCCGGGTACGGTCAGGGGCGCGTTGAGCGCCGGGCGCCAGTTGAGGGTGCCGCCGTAAATCTTCGCGAACCGGTAACGTCCGTCGGCGATCTCGAAATCGGCGCCGAGCAGGCCCACGCCCACCTCCGGCGGCTCGTCGATGGTTTCACCGGGCGTCGTAAAGCTGTGGCCGACGCGCAGCTCGCTCAACATCGCCGAGATGATGCGGCCGACGTCGGCGCGCGTCGCCGTGTGCGCGAGAAACGGCTCGTACTTCTCCCACACCGCGCCCCAGTCCACGCCGTGATACCCGGGATCGTAGAAAAAGTCACGGTTGAGGCGCCAGGCCTCGCGCGCGATCTGGCGCCATTCGCGTCGCGGGTCGATGTAGACGGAGACCGTCTCGACGGGCAGCGGCGTGGCGCTTCCCGCATCGACCTTCGCCGTGGCTTCCGCCCATTTCCAGGCGCCGCCCTGGCGGAAGAGTAGTTTGCCGCCGTCGCGGGCGACGCGGTAATCGTCGATTTCCTCGAGCACGGTCTCCTCCGCGCCTTCGGCGAGCGCGAACCGTTTGAGCGTGGCGGCGGAATTCAGGGCCTTGATGGCCGGCACGGCGGGCGAGGCGAGGTAGTAGAGCTCGCCGCTCTTGCCGACCTGCAGGTTCCTGAGCGTCGCCGGCTCCGTCGGCAGGTTGACGATGCGCTCGCGAATGCCGTCGAAATCGACGGTGACGCGCGGCGGTTCCCCTTGCTCCTTCGCACCGCCTTCCGCGGCGGGTTCTTCGGCCGGCGGGGCCGCGGCATCGGGCGGCAACGGGGAGGGCGCGTCGGCGTCGAGCACGATGGCGTACAGCCCGTGCGTGAAAGTCATGTCGAGCGAGGAGAGTGCGAACCAATCCTTGATCGGCCCCGCTTCGTCCGAGGCGAGGACGTAGAGGTACTGCCCGTTGGGGTCGAACACGGGCTCGCTGACTTCCGTCAAGCCGTTCGTGATCGCGTGCGACTTGCCGTCGGCCACGGACCACAGGTGCACCGTCTGGATGAGCCCGTTGGTGTTCTGCGTGTACGCGAGCCAGCGCGAGTCCGGCGACCAGCGATGCGAAATAAAAGGCGAGTGGCCGAAGAAGCGATTCTCGGCGATCACCTGCGCTTCGCCCGACGCGAGCTCCATCACGAATAGCGAGTAGGCGTTGTCCAGGAACGAGACGTACTGCTCGTCCGGCGACCAGCGCAGGTCCTCGTAGAAGCCGTGGCCCCCGTCTACGGCAAGGCAACGCGTCTCGCCGTGCCCGTCGGCAGAGGCGATGCATAGCCGGTACTCGCCGGTCCTGTCCGAGAACCAGGCGACCTGCTCACCCGAGGGCGACCAGGCCGGCGAGCGGTCGTTCGCGCCGGGCGATTCCGTGAGGTTCTCGTACGCGCCTTTTTCATTTCCAGCCGGCACGGTGACGATCTCTCCTCGGTACTCGAGCGCCACGCGGGCGAGATCCGGCGACGGCGAGACCGCTCGCACGTATTCGGGATCGCTGACCCAGCGCGGCCGCGTCTCGCGCAGGTCGGAATTCGTGGCGACGTGCAGCGTTGTCACCTCACTCGTGGCCGGATCGAAAACGTGGAGCCGGCCGGCCTGCTCGAAGATGATCGCGCCGGCCCCGGCGTTCGCATTGACCACCGGGAAATCGTCGTAGGACGTGAGTTGCTCGCTGCGCTCCGTCTGTGGATCGAAACGGAACAGGTTGAATTCGCCCGCGCGATCGGAATTGAAGTACAGGCTACCGCCGACCCACATCGGGTTGATGTCGTTGCTGCGTTCGGGTGGCTGCGGCACGTCCCTTACCGTGTGATCCTCGAGATCCATCAGCACAATGTGCGAGGCGCTGCCGCCGCGGTAGCCCTTCCACTGCATCAGTGCCTGGAACATCATCGGCGGCATCACGGAGTACGCGATCACGGAGCCGTCGGGCGCCACGTCGGCATCGTTGCCGAGCGGTATCGGCAGGCGCTCCGGAAACGCGCCGTCAACGTCGATGCCGAACAGGTGCACGCCGCGCAGGCTGTGGACGTCACGCTGCGAGCTGAACAGCACGCGGCCCGGGCCGGCGTAGTCTTCGGCAATATCCTCGCCGCCGTGCCAGGTCAGGCGCCGTGGCGCGCCGCCGCCGATCGGCACGACGTAGACGTCGACGTTGCCGTCGTAATTGCCGCTGAAGACGATCGCTTGCCCGTCGGGCGAGAAATGCGGACGCGATTCGATGCCTTCCGCGGTCGTCAGCCGGCGGCTGGCGCTGCCGTCCCGGCCGGCGACCCAGACGTCGCCGTCGTACACGAACGCGATGTGCTCGCGGCTGATATCGGGCTCCGCGAGCAGCAGCGTGTCGTCAGCATCGACCGCCAGGACGGCCGGGCTCCAGCACAGGAGCAGGAGAGCGCACTGCCACGCGCGCGTGTCCAGGCGAGGCATTGTCACGAGCATTCGTTCCCCCGGCAAAATCGTTCGATTGTCGTGCGCGCACGCACGGATCGTCTGTATTGTTTTTCACGCATACTGGAACAAAATCGCCAGCGCTTGCGCACAGGAGCGCCGGCCCGCGCGCAATTTGTAAATTCCTTCGATGTGATTCAGGATGCGGCGGCCCGTACGAGGAGTAGCCGCATGCAACGTATCATACTCACGCCGTCCCTGGCCCTTGCCCTGCTTTTTGCCTTCCTCGCTGCGCCGCCGGCTGCCGCGGCCGGGGACCCGCTCGCCGGACTCGATGACTCGATCGCCGAGGCACGCGAGCTGTGGCAGGTGCCGGGTCTCGCCGCCGCGGTCGTGAAGAACGGCGAGGTCGTGTTCATGGACGGCTTCGGCAAAATCGAGCTCGGGGAAGACGCGGAGGTGAACGAGCACACGCTGTTCACGCTGGCGTCGACGACCAAGGCTTTCGTCGCCGTCTCGCTCGGCATGCTGGTCGACGAAGGCCGGCTGGAATGGGACGATCCCGTCATCGAGCATCTACCCGGCTTCCGCGTGGCCGATCCGTACGCGACGCGGGAAATCACCATCCGCGACATCCTGAGCCATCGCACCGGCGTGGAGCCCGTCGACTGGCTGTGGGTGCGCGGCTTCGAGCCGGACACCTCGATCGAGCGCCTGCGTTACGCGGAACAGGCGGCGAGTCTCAGGTCGGCCTGGATCTACAACAACATGATGTACGTCGTCGCGGGCGAGATCGTGGAGCAGGTCAGCGGCATGCCGCTCCCGGATTTCGTGCGGCAGCGGATCTTCGAACCCCTGGGGATGGAGGACAGCGTCTTCACGCGCTCGGACGTCCTGCGGACGAGCGGCAACGTCGCCGGCGCGCACGTCTATGTCGATGGCGAGCCGCGAGCCGTGGAGCCTTACCGCTCGACGAGCCCGCTCGGCGCCGCGGGGATCCATTCGAGCGCGTCCGACATGACGAAGTGGCTGACATTTCTGCTGAACGAGGGGCAGGCCAACGGCCGGCAGTTGCTCGAACCGGAGACGCTCGCCGAGCTGCTGGAGCCGCAGATATTCGCGGCCGATGCCGCCTACCCGGCGGCGAAAGAGGCAGACCCGCACTTCTTCGGCTACGGCTTCGGCTGGTTCGTGCAGGACTACGAAGGCCGGCTGCTCGCGATGCACACCGGCAGCCTGTTCGGTGCCAACGCGCTCGTCGCGATGGTGCCCGAAGAAGAGCTCGGGCTCGTCATCCTGATCAACGCCGATCCGGTCGAATACCGGCACGCGTTCATGTACGACGTGATCGACCGGTTCCTCGGCACGCGGGAGACGGACTGGAGCCGCCACTTGCACGCCGTATACGCGAACCTCGAAGCCGCGGACGAGGCCGAGTACGAGCGGGCCATGGCGGAACGGGTGGCCGGCACCGAGCCGTCGCTGCCGCCGGAGGGCTATACCGGGATCTACGCCAATCCGCTGGTCGGCAACGCGGAGATTGCGGCGGACGAGGAGGGGCTGCGGCTCGTCCTGGCGCCGGACGTGACGTTCCGGCTGGAGCACTGGAGCTACGACACGTTCGAGGCGGTACACCCGCTCGAGCCGGGGTTCCGGTTCCGGCTCACCTTCACGCTCGCGCCCGACGGCAGCGCGCGCGCGTTCGAAACGCGGGACGGCCGGCATTTCGAGCGGCTGGTTTGCCCGGAAGGAGCGGATCCGGGCGCGGCCGGTGCCGGCTGCGACTGAGCGGCGCGACCGGCCCACAGGCAGTTCCAGAAAACGATTGAAACGTTCTAGCTGGTCGCCGGAGCTTGGGCCTATTCTCCCGGCAGTACCCAAGGGGGAAACCGATCATGATGTGCGACAAACGCTGGATAAACGAACGCGCCTGCGCGGTTGCGTCGCTTCCGATACTGCTGGCGGCGGGCGACGCGTATGCCCAGTCGGCCGATCTGGAAGAAATCGTCGTCACGGCTTCCCGCCGCGAGCAGTCGGTACAGGACGTCGCCGCATCGGTCGCGGTGATCGATCCGGAGAGCTATGCCACCGCCGGCCTGAACTCGCTGGACGAGGTGCTGAAATACGTGCCGGGGGTCAACTTCAACGACGGCGGCGCCCCCGGACAAGGCTCGATCACGATGCGCGGCGTCGCTAACATCTTTTCGACCGCTTCCGTCGGCATCTACGTCGACGACGTGCCCTACGGCTCAGTCACGGCTTTCGCGGAGGGCGCGAACTTCGCGCTCGACAACCTGCTCGGCAACGTCGAGCGCGTCGAGATCATCAAGGGTCCGCAAGGCACGCTGTTCGGCGCCAGCTCCATGGGTGGCTCGGTGCGCTACATCACCCGGGACCCGTCACTCACCGAAATCGACGGGGCGTTCACCGCGGACTTCTCGGACACGCAGGAAGGCGACTTCAACCAGCTCTACAAGGGCGAGTTCAGCATGCCGATCGTCGAGGAGCGGTTGGCCCTCGGCGTCTCGGGCTTCTGGCAGGAGACGGGCGGCTTCATCGATGAAACGAGCCGTAGCCTCGAGAACGTCAACAACGCCGACCTGGTAGGCGGCCGTGCCGCGCTGCTGTTCGACGCCACGGACGAGCTCAGCTTCGAGCTGAGCTACACGGACCAGAAGTTCGAGTTCTCCAACTCCAACAGCGTGCCGTTCGACGTGGCGACCGGTGAGCCGCTTTTCGGCCGCTACGCCATCAGCTCGCCGATCGACACGCCGACGGAGATCAATTTCGAGCTCATCGCCGGCTCCGCCGAGTACCGCACCGACTGGGCCACGGCCACCCTGGTCAGCAGCTCCCAGGAATTTGCGCAGAACGCCGTGCTGGATCTCACGACCGCCTTCGGCGCCTTCGTCGACGGCCTGCTGGGCGTACCCCCCGGCACGAACACCGTGCTGCTGGACCTGGACATCTCGACGGAGCGCACCGTGCACGAGTTCCGGTTGACCTCGCCGGACAGCGACCAGGTCGAGTGGCTTGCCGGGCTCTACTACACGAAAGAGGAAAGCAACAACTTCCAGGGCGCGCAGGTGATTCCGGGGCCGCTCGACCTGGTGACGCAGCAGTTCCCGTCGGACTACGAAGAGATCGCGGCCTTCGGTAACCTGACCTGGTACTTCTCGCCGGAACTGGACGCGACGGTCGGCCTGCGCCTCAGCAGCAACGAGATGGCGGTCCAGTTCACGGGTACCGGTGTACTGGCCGGTCCCAACCTGCCGCCCGAGACGGTGGAAGACGACGTCCAGACCTACCTGTTCAACCTGCGTTACCGGCCAAACGAAGACACGTCCATCTATGGGCGCATCGCCAACGGGTATCGTCCCGCGTCCGCCAACCTGAGCCTTATCGATCCTGCTACGGGCGAGGTCCTGTCCGTGCCGTTCATCCAGTCCGATTCGCTCTGGAGCTACGAAGTCGGCGCCAAGGGAAGCCTGCTCGACGGCGTCCTGCTCTACGACGTGGCGATCTATACGTTGATGTGGGAAGACCTGCAGGTGTTCCGCAGCTTCATGGGCGTGAACGTCGGCGGCAATGCCGTGAGCGACGTGACCGCCAACGGCTTCGAGTCGACCGTGACGTGGCAGCCCACCGACGCCTTCGACCTGGCCGCGACCGTGGCGTATACCAGGAGCGAGCTGGACGATGACGACCCGTCCGTCGGCGGACTGGCCGGCGAGCAACTGCCCCGGATCCCGGAATTTACCTGGTCGCTGAACGGGACGTATACGTTCCCGCTGGGTGACATGGATGCGTTCGTCGGCGCGGGCATTGCGTACCAGGACGAGCGCAAGACGCAGTTCATCGGCGGCGCGGCCGCGGACGGCACCGTGATCGCGCCAGCCAACCCGAACTTCACCGTGCCGGATTACACGCTCGTCGACCTGAGCGCCGGCGTCGCGTTCGACCGGTACCGCGTTTCGCTCTATGCGAACAACCTGTTGGGCGAGTACGGTTTCCAGAACGCCGGCACGAGCATCGCGGGGGGCACGGCGACGGTCCTGCAGCCGCGGACGGTGGGCCTGGTGCTCAACGTCGAGTTCTGACATACAATCCAGCGACGACACGAGCTCGAACTTCAGGGGAAAGCAACTGCTTTACAGAAACGTGGTATCGGCGTTCAGCGCGTTGTTGCTGCTGCTTGCGGCGGGCGCGCCGGCGTCCGCGGAATCCTACGACCTCCTGATACGTGACGGCACCGTCATCGACGGCACCGGCGGCGAACCCTATGAGGCGGACATCGCCGTTGAGGGCGATACGATCGCCGCGATCGGCGATCTCGACGACGCCGAGGCCGCCACCGTGATCGATGCCGGCGGGCTCGCCGTCGCACCGGGCTTCATCAACATGCTGAGCTGGGCCGTGGACTCGCTGATCGAGGACGGCCGCGCGCTGAGCGACGTGCGGCAGGCCGTGACCCTCGAGGTGTTCGGCGAGGGGGACTCCTGGGGACCCTGGAACGATACGCTGAAAGAGATCATGCGCGAGAACCAGGGCGACATTCGCTACGAGATCGAATGGGACACGCTGGGCGAGTACCTGCAGTACCTGGAAGGGCGAGGTGTCTCGGTGAACGTGGCCTCGTTCGTCGGCGCGGCGACGGTGCGCGAGAACGTGATCGGGTTCGAGGACCGCGCGCCGACCGCGGACGAGCTGGAGGAAATGCGCGAGCTGGTGCGGGAGGCGATGCGGGAGGGCGCGCTCGGCGTCGGTTCCTCGCTGATCTACGCACCCGGCTTCTATGCCGAGACGGATGAGCTGGTCGCTTTGGCCGAGGTCGCCGCACAGTATGACGGCATGTACATCTCGCACATTCGGAGCGAAGGCAACCAGCTCCTCGAGGCGATCGACGAGCTGATCACGATCGCGGACAAAGCGGGGATACGCGCGGAGATTTACCATCTCAAAGCCGCGGGACAGGCCAACTGGCCGAAGTTCGACGACGCGCTCGCGAAGATCGCAGCGGCGCGGGCCGACGGGCTCGAGATTACGGCCGATATGTACCCGTACACGGCCGGCGCCACGGGCCTCGACGCCGCCATGCCGCCGTGGGTGCAGGAGGGCGGCTTCGACAAGTGGCGGGAGCGGCTGCAGGACCCGGCCATCCGGAAACGGGTGATTAGGGAAATGCAGACGCCGTCCGACGACTGGGAAAACCTGTACCTCGCGGCGGGCGGCGCCGAAAACATCATCCTGACGTCGTTCAAGAACGACGAGCTGAAGCACCTGACGGGGAAAACGCTCGCGGAGGTCGCGGCCGCGCGCGGCACCTCACCCGAGGAAACCGCCATGGACCTCGTGATCGAGGACGGCAGTCGCGTCGGGACCGTGTACTTCCTCATGTCGGAGGAGAACGTCGAGCTGGGACTGGCGCAGGACTGGGTGAGCATCGGCTCGGACGCCGGCGCGCCGGCGCCGGAGGGCGTGTTCCTGGAATCGAACCCGCACCCGCGCGCCTACGGCGCATTCGTGCGTTTCCTCGGCCATTACGTGCGCGACGAACACGTGGCATCGCTGCCGGAGGCGATCAGGCGCCTCACCTCGCTGCCGGCCGAGAACCTGCGCATCGAACGGCGCGGCCGCCTGGAAGAAGGCTACTACGCCGACATCGTCGTCTTCGATCCGGAGGCGATCGAGGCGCACTCGACGTACGAAGAACCGCACCAACTCGCCACCGGCGTCGTCCACGTCTTTGTAAACGGCGAACAGGTCCTCGAGGATGGCCGCCACACCGGCGCCACGCCGGGCCGTTTCGTGCATGGGCCTGGCTGGCAGGGCAGGGCGCCCTAACGGGGGCCGGCTGCAGGAGCCCGTCTCACGGGCGACCCGATTTCAACGCCGCTGTGCTCGTGAGTCGGGCTCCTACAAAGACGTCCCGCTCCCAACCTCTTCAGACGTTGTTGCTAGGCACCACTGAGAAATTTCTGGCGACGTTTTTGGAAACGCCAGTCAGCGAGTGGCGCAAGGAGTCCGTCAGTGTCACGTTCAAGGCCCACCGGAACCCGCGATGACTGGAACTGTCGTTACAGCATCCACAGTATTCAGCATCAGTTCGAACGACGAGAATTTCGCCTGTTCCTTTCTACACGGAAATGAGCTCTGGAAGGCAGCGTTCACTTATGCCGACGAGGCCAGGCTCGAGACTCTCGAATCTGTCCAAAGCTTGCCCGAGGGTTCCCTGGCGGCCGGATCCTGACGGGTGGCCTATGTCGCGATCTCAATATGTCGGGAACAAATGCACCTTAGTGGGGCACAGCGGCGTTCAGATACGTAACGCGCTGGTGAGATTAGGATTTTCAGGTAGAGCGCTCACTCGGCTGTTTCGCGGAAATACCTTTGAGTGTCCAACGAAGTCTGTCTCAAGAGATATCTCCCCAACTATCACCTGACAAATCAGCGGCTAGGCGGCCGAATGGTGCTGCGCCGACTTATTCGTAACGAATTTGATGCGCATGTCGACTCCGGGCGCGCGGTCATGGGCGGTAACGAGCTATGCATTCCCACGGCCCGCCTGGAAAGTTAGGTATGACGGCGCAGGGCTCCGTCTGCTCGGGTCCCTCCCTGAACCACTCGAGGACCGCGGCGCCTTGCACCGGCGATGCGTAGCGGCTGGCATTTACGCTCTCATCTACTACTATCTAATCCGTGCAGAAAGGGGCTGGGTTCGGGTGCCAAACCAACGGACAGAGAGGGATTGGCCATGAAGACGAACCGACTGGTCGAGAGCTCGCGGAGTTTCGCGTCGAAGTGTCCTTGGCGACGGCTGCTGGGCGTCGCCTGCGTCTTGGGGCTCGTTCCGCTGGTGGGCGCCGGCGGCGACCAGGCAGAAGGCTGGGCCGGCGGCGGCGCCAGCCAGCCCGGCAAGCTGGCCGACAACGATAGTCCCGGCGCCTGCGAGTCGCAGTGGCATCGGCAAAAATGCGCGAAGGCGCAGCAACGGCTGTTCGAGCGGGGCAAGGCGATCTTCCGCTTCGACACCTTCGGCGACGAGGACTACTGGGGCGGTCAGCTCCAGCTGCACAAGGCGATCGAAGGCGCCGATTTCGGCGGCGTCGGCCCGGGCGTCAGCCCGAATACGGCGCTCACCGTCGCCGGCCTGAAGGTCGACGTCGAGGCGCTTCCGGGTGGACTCAAGTCGCAGCTCAAGCGCGGGAAGGTCGACCTCGATAGTCCTGCGACCACGCTCGCGCTCCTGAAGCTGAACTCGGTCGTCGGCGTCAAGGGCTTCTTCAACGAGGAGGGCTCGCTCAGCTCGATCGGCATTACCTGCGCCATCTGCCACTCGACCGTCGACGATTCCTTCGCGCCCGGGATCGGGAAGCGGCTCGACGGCTGGCCGAACCAGGATCTGGACACCGGTCTGATCGTCTCGCTCGCACCGAACCTGGCGCCGATGGCCGAGCAGGTCCTCGGGTCGAGCGACCAGAATGCGATCGAGACGCTCAAAACGGTGCTGCTGAGCTGGGGTCCCGGCTTTTACGACGCCGAGGTCAACATCGATGCTATTGGCTTCAAGCCGGACGGCTCGTCGGCCGCGGTCCGGATCCCGGCCGCCTACGGCCATCTTGGCGAGAACCTCCACACCTGGACGGGCGGCTTCGGCAACGTCACGTACTGGAACGCCTACGTCGCGAACCTCCAGATGCACGGCAACGGCAACTTCAACGACGAGCGGTTCAACGACCCGATCAAGTATCCGGCGGCAGTCAGAGGCGGCTTCTACAAGCTCCGGCACGAGCCCGACGAGGTGACGCCGAAGCTGGCTTCGCTCCACTACTACCAGCTCTCGCTGAAGGCGCCGGCGCCCCCGCCGGACAGCTACAACCACGCGGCGGCAAAACGCGGTGAGGAGATCTTCAACGGCCAGGGCCAATGCTCTGAGTGCCACATGCCGCCGCTCTACACCGACGCTGGGTACAACGCGCATAAACCGTCGGAGATCTGCATCGACTCCTTCCAGGCCGACCGTGGGCCCACGGGCGCGATCGGCAGCACCATGGTCACGCCCCAGCTCAACGGCCTCTGGGCGCGGTCGAAGCGGGGCTTCTACCACGACGGTCGCTTCCCGACGCTGATGGAGGTCATGGACCATTACGACAGCTGCATGGGGCTTGGTCTCGCGCCGGGCCAAATGAGCGATCTGGTCCAGTTCGTAAAGAGTCTGTAGCGGGGAGCTCGCTGGAGGGGACGCCGCGAACAATCGATCCGGAGAAAGCGCACGAGCACGAAGTTCAAAGTCGGAGATCACGTTCGTTGGAATTCGGAGGCCGGGTATGTGAGCGGCAGAATCATCAAAGTTCACACCCGCGATACCGAATACAAAGGTCATCTACGTCATGCCAGTCAGGACGAGCCGCAGTACGAGATCAAAAGCGACAAGACTGAACACATCGCCATGCACAAAGGCTCGGCGCTGCACAGAATTGGTTGACAAACAGCAGCTTTCAGCTTCGATCGCCGCTTCCTGCAATTCGGTGGGTGCCGCGTCCTGGGTATGAAGTAGCCAGGCGTGACCGGAGATAGCGCTTCGCCGCCCTGCCCGCTCCCTCCAGCAGGAAACGCAGCTTGCGCTTCTCGAGTCTCATCCAGACGATCCGGTTGCGGTCGGTCGCGAGCGAATTCTTGTACTGTGCGTCGCCCGCCAGGAAGTCGTAGACGTCGTGGCCCGCGCGGGCGTTGCAGGTGATCGCTTCCGCGTGGCAGAGCCAGCCCGGTTTCATGTGCTTGTCGATCGCCTGGGAAAGTCCCCCCTGATAAAACAGCACGTGGCCGTTCCAGACGAAGTTGTAGAGGCAGCCGACGACGGTGCCTCCCGCGGTCACGCGGAGCAGCTGAATCTCGCCGGAATCGAAGCGCCGGCGGATGAGGTCCCGATGAAAAGACCGGAGGTATTCCGCGTCGAAGCCGCCGGGGCGCCCTCTGCGCGCCCAGCTCGCCTGATGCAGGTCGACAAGCTCGGCGAACAGGTCGAGCGCCTGCTGCGTATCGGCCGCCGCGGACAGCTCGACCGGGCCTACGGTTTCGTACGCGCGATAGCAGCGCCGCATCTGGCTGCGGGTGTTGCGGCTGAGGAGAGCGAGATAGCCTCCCTCGCTCTCCCTGACACGCGCGAGATCGACATAAGGCGAAGGCTCATCGAGGATGACGACGGGCTTCCACCGGTCGGGGCAGCTCTGCAGCAGGCTGACCGGCTCCGCGGCGGCATCGGCTCCGGGCAGCACGATCTCGTCCCAGCCGAACCGGCGGTCCAGCTCGTCGAACAGGCACCAGACGTGCTCACCGATCGGTCGTGAGGCGACGATGCGGTTGTATTCGATCGCCAGCCGATCGACGACCCGCTTCCCCGTCGCGTTCAGGTAGATCGACCTGACCGGAATGATGCCGTTTCGGACCGAGCGCGTGACGCCCGCAAAGCAGCCCCACACCGGGGTCTCTCCGCTGAATCCTGCGACGAGCTTCAGGTCGACGTCATCCGGCAGCGAGTCGAGCCACGTCTCCACCCAGCCCTGCGACAGGAAATACTGGCACGTGAGATTGCTCTCGAGCGCACGCCAGATCCGGCGCACTCGATCAGGCTCCGTCCTGACATCGAGAATTCTCGTTTCCATCGCGTCGAGCGCGGATTCCGCAGGACTGGAGAGGCCGCCGCCCGCGCGTGTCGCCGTCACC
>DASSBS010000017.1:0-25787 GCA_035698445.1 Woeseiaceae bacterium | reverse complement strand
GATCAGGACGTCACGCGTGATCCCGCCGGCGGTCGCGGCGGCAATCGACAGTACCAGGATGCCGAACAGGTCGAGGCGCCGGCGGACGCCGACCATCGCGCCGCTGATCGCGAATACGAACGTGCCTGCAAGGTCGAGGGTGAGAAGGAAGGTGCTCAACTGACCGCACCCGTGACCACCACGCTCAGCCTTTCCGCCCGGCGGGGCGCCTGCCCCTGACGAAGTCGCTACTCCGGAACCGCAAGGCGGACCAGTCTTCATCGATCGCGACTTGCCGTACGGGCTCGTACCCTGCCGCCTGCAGCACGAACCAGCCGGTATCCCGGTTGAATTCGCACTTGTACTTCCTGGACGTGCCCTTCGGGTAGGCCATCCAGATGATTGCATCCCCTTCCGCGGCGTGAATCAACTTTCGGCTCTGCGCATCGAGTTCTGCCCGTGTGATGGCGAATGCGATGGCAAACGCGGTGCGATCCTTCGGCGACAGCGCCCGGCACACTCGAACATCGGCCAGCCTGGCTAGCTGCGCCAGCTCGCTCTCGAATGACTGTGGAGCGTTCAGGACGTGAACGGTGCTGTGGGAGCCCAGGTTGAGCTTTTTGAAGAGCGAAGACATGGTTCTCAGGACGAGGCGAGCACGAAGCCGGAGGTGCTGAGGTCAGTGGCTGCCGTAGGCCTTCTCGCCGGCGGTGATGGACAGCGGCAGGCGGTTCTGCGGCGGCGGCAGCGGGCAGGTGGCGAAATTGCTGAAAGCGCAGGGCGGGTTGTAAGCCTTGTTGAAATCGATCACCGTACGCCCGTCCCGCGGCGGCGTGACGTACAGGTAGCGGCCGGCGCCGTAGGTCTCGTGGCCGGAGGTCTCGTCGGCCAGCATGACGAACCAGTCCGTCGTCCCCTCTTCCAGTACCGGGTCGAGCCGGTACTCCTTGCCCTGCAGCTCGAACACCAGCGCGCCCGGTGACGTCATCTCGACCTGCATCCCGAGCACGTTCAGGATCGGGATGCGTTTTGCCGGTTCGTAGGGAACGAGCTCGGCCGTGACCCGCCAGTCGGAATCGATGGGGAAATATTCGAGGCCCTGGAAATCGGCCCGCGCCGGAGCCTCGCTGTCCTTGAGACGCACGCCGAGCCGGCCGTCACGGTCGATGACGTAAAACTCGAGCGTTCCGATGCGCAGCACCGTCGGCTCGCCGCTCGTGTCAGGCGCCAGCGTCAAGCTCGTGACCGGCCGGTCGCCATGCTGCACCGGCACGCCCGGCGCCGCGGCAAACGACACCACCCCGCCGGCCACCCTGAAAGCGCCGGCCACCGGCGGCAGGTTGGCATTGTCCAGGCGCAAATCCGCTGCGGGGCCACGGCCGAGGCTCTGCTCGCCCGGTTCCAGCCAGAGCAGCCCGACGAGCGACAGCCAGCCGTCAGGCCGGGTCAGGCTCTCCAGCCGCTCGGAGCGCCAGGTTTCGACGGCGGCACGGTGCGCGGCCGGATCGACGGGTGCAGGCTTTTCGCAGGCGTTCAAGAGCAGGACAAGGACGACCAGGCCATAGCGCGACGGAGCCATTTCGAAGTTCAACCGTGTTCACATCGGCGGGGGCCGATGCGCCTTATAGTGGCGACATGATCAAGGTACCACGACCGGAGCTCAGCGCGATCCCGGATTCGCCCTATGCGGCGGAGCTGCAGCGAAATCAAGCGAATCCGCGCTTCAGCCCGGAACTGGAAGCCGAGTACGTCCGTGCCCGCCTGATGGACAACCGCACGCTGATCCGGGCGGCATGCGTGTTCGTGGCCCTGTTGGCGGCGGCCCGCGGACTGGAACAGTCCATTCTCGGCTCCTGGAACGTGAACCTTTCCATGCACGTCGGGTTGATCGTCGCACCGTCGATCGCATTGGCCCTGATCGCCTGGAGCCCGGCTTTCACTCGTGTCTACCTGCCGCTGGCACAGATCCTGGTGCCCGCCAGGAATGCGGTCGCGGCGGTTCCGATTGCGGGAGCGGCGGCGCACGGGGAGCTCGAATTGCTCATGATCCTGCCGCTCATGGTGCTCGGGCCGTTCTTTTTTGTCGGGTTGCGCTACCGGGAAGCGCTCTTGTCGACGTTGCTGACCATGGCCTCCTTCATCGTTGCCGCAATCGCCTTCGACCTGCCGTTGCCGGTCTTGCTGCACGCGTGCACGCTCCTGCTCCTCGTCGGCGGCGCCTGCGCCATCGCCGCACGTCACCTCGAGACCTGGTCACGCACGAGCTTTCTCACGCGCCGCGTCATTGCGGAGCTCGCGCAGCACGACACGCTGACCGGAGTGAAGAACCGCCGGATATTCGATGAGCACCTGGAGCGCCTTTGGCCCCAGGCCATTGCAGACGGCCGCACCATTGCGATCCTGTTGATCGACGTCGACCATTTCAAGCCCTACAACGACCGCTACGGGCACCAGGCCGGCGACAGGGCGCTGCAGCGAATCGCCGGGACGCTGGAAACGTTCGCCTGCCGCCCGTCCGATGTTCTCGCGCGCTACGGCGGCGAGGAATTCGCGGCCATCCTCTACGACGTCGATGCCCTGCAGGCGCACGAGGTCGCCGAGCGAATGCGCCGCGCGGTGAGCGAGCTGGCGATCGAGCACGCGGGGTCGCGCACGGCGGGTGCGGTGACCGTCAGCGTGGGCGTCTCCGCGATCGCGCCGGTGGCCGAGCGCAAAGCGCGCGGCGCGCTGCAGCTCGCCGACCAGGCACTTTATGAGGCCAAGCGGCGGGGCCGCAACCGCGTCGAGCTGATGAGCGAAGCGGACTACAGGATGCTCGTGACCGGGATATTCCCGCAAGGCGCCCTCGCGTCGAGGCCGTAATCCGGCGCGGCGCTACTCGACCGGCGGCTATCGGCAACCGCGGCCCGGATCGCGCGGCTGGCGGCGAAGGCGTCCCGTTCAGGAAAGTTGTCGGCGGCGGGGCCGGTGCGTCAACTGCCACTATAATGGAGGCGAAGCATCTACATTCATCCAGCAAGAGGTGCAAGCCATGGCACATCAATACACGGGCGGGTGCGAGCACGTTCACACCCATGCCGACCGGGACCCGGTAGACAGCCACACCTGCCACTGCTCGGTCTGCAAGCGCGTCACCGGACAGGACAACACGCACGTGGTCTTCTTCAGGCACGGGGACGTGAAGGTCGACAATCCCGGGAGCCTGAACCGCCAGCCTTTCAACGACCAGAACCCGGACGGGCCGCTGGAGCTCTGCACCTGCTCGGCCTGCGGGCAGCCCATCATGCTGGACGACAAGCAGCGGCGGATTCGCGTGATCGTCCCGAACCTCATGGGTTTCGATGCGGCCGCGCTGCCGGCGACCTACCATGCGTTCTTCGACCCCTCGAAGGGTGTCCCGAAGCCGGACGACGGCCGTCCCGTCTGCGAGGCCTTGCGGCCCGATTTCGCCTGGCCGGCACCGGCCTGATGGGGTGATGGCGGCTGAACGGCGTTGCCGGTCAGTCGTCCGAACGGCTCAGCACCAGCGCGCCGAAGGCCGCGACGTCGAGTGCCGCGGTGCGCGGCGCGAGTTGCACTTCCGTGCCCGTCAACAAATCCTTCGCCCGGCCGGCCGTGACCACCGAAGCGAGCGCATCCCGGTCGAGCACGCGCACGCGGCGCGGCTGCGCTGAAATTCAGCACCACCAGCAGCGTCTCCGCCAGAACTCCGGCGCGCCAGGGGCCTCTGTTGACGTAACAGCCGCCCTGCTACACTTGGCGCCCCGGCCGCGGGCCGCGCATTGTGTGGGGATCGCCGTGCGCATTGTGCTGTTGTTCGTGAGTCTCGCCCTGGGATCGTGCATCACGGTCCGCAAGCTCGAAGTGACACCTGTCGACTACGAAGGCGCCGCCGAACAGCCCATCATCGCTTCGCCCGTCAAGGCGCATCTCGAGGACGGCTCCACTGTCGTGTTTCCGCAGGGCGTCTCGCTCGTCGGCGGCGAGATCCGCGGCGAAGGATTCAAGTACGACATCACCCTCGAGCGAAGCGAGGCGGTCACGTCGATCGACGTCGACGATATCGCCGCCATGGAAAGCTACCAGACGCCGGTCAACACCGGCGTGACAGCCGCCGCGAGTGGCGGCGTATCGCTGGGCGTGGGCGTGGCCGGCCTCGGTCTGTTGAAAGCCATCTTCGGTTCCTGCCCGACGACGTATTCGTTCGAAACCGGCACGCCGATCCTGGAGTCCGAGTCGTTCTCCTACAGCATTGCGCCGGGTTTCGAGGCACGGGACGTGGATCGGCTGGGCATCGATTCGCGCTTGCGGGCTTCCGTGTCCCTCGAAATGCGCAACGAGGCATTGGAAACCCATTACATCAACCAGGTCGAGTTGCTGGAGGTCGTGCACGGCGAGGACGAAAGTGTCTATCCCGATAACCGCGGGCGCTTGCTCGCTGTCAGGTCGCTACGGGAGCCGCGGCGGGCGGTGGACCAGGGCGGCCGGGACGTCCGGAGCATTGTCGGGGTCGCGGACGGAGCGGCGTGGAGCACTACCGCGGAACGGCTGCAGCACGTCTCCGCCGAGGACCTGGAGGATTACATCGAGCTCGAGTTCGAGGCTTCACCGGCCGCGAGGCAGCAGGCGCTGGTGCTGCGGATGCGAAACAGCCTGCTGAACACCGTTTTGCTCTACGACGTCATATTGCGGGGCCAGGGATACAGGGCAATCGACTGGATGGGCGCGGATCTGGACCGGCTGGGACCGAAATACCGGCTGGCTCGCTGGTACAAGGAAAGGATGGGCATGCGCGTCTCGGTCTGGGACGGCCGGCGCTTCCGCCAGGTGGCGGCCGTACCGGATACCGGTCCGATCGCGTGGAAGGAACTGGCTGTCCCGTTACCCGATGCGCAGGCCGGCACGGTCCGCGTTCGCCTGTCGTTCACTGCGGACAACTGGCGCATCGACCGTGTCGCGCTCGCGTCCATGGCGCGCGAGGCACGCCCGAGAGCGGTCCCGCTGGCCGAAGTCACGAGCTCGGCGGGGGATCGGCTTCCGCAAGCCCGAAGCAACCTGCGCGCGGCGGACGAGGCGTATGTCATCACGCGGCCGGGGGAGTACCTGACGCTGAAATTCGACCTCGGGCGTGTTCCGGAGGGCCGCCGGCGCACGCTGTTCCTCGCGGCCGAGGGTTATTACATCGAATGGATGCGCGCGGAATGGCTGCAGGCGACCGGCGCATCCGCGTTCGCGCCGAACGATGCGGCGTTGTTGTCGGCGCTCGCGCTATGGGAAGAGCGGCGTGCAGAGCTGCGCGACCGGTTCGAGTCCACCAGGATACCGGTGCGGTGAACGCGAAGGCGGCGGGAGCCGCGGTAATCGTCCTGGCCCTTGGCGGCTGCGCCAGCGTCGGCGTCGAGGTCCACGAGCTCAAGCCCGCCCAGGGCCCGCAAGGCGTGCACGTGGAGCTGGCCCTCGACGAATACGTCATCGGCAACGCCGACGAGATCGAAGGCGAGCTGCTCGCGGTGCAGGCCGACGGCGTCATCGTGAACATGGCGGCGACGGCAGCCGGGGCCGGATCCCACCGGCTGGTGCGGGTGCCGTTCCCGGCGATCAAGTCGGTGCGGCTCGAGCAGATCGGCCGGGTCGGGATCAGGTCACGGGACCGGGAGCAAAACCTGGATCGGCTGCGCCTGCTCGCCCGTTTCCCGCAAGGACTGTCCGACGATCTGCTGGCCGTGCTGCTGGCCGAATCCGGCCAGGCGCAGCTCCAAGTGCCCGAAAAGCGGGAATGACCTGATCCCGCCGGCGAACGGTGAGCCGGCTATTTCTTCGCGAGTCTCTCGCTCTCGGCCTGCAGCCGCTTCCAGTCATCCCTGAGCTCCGGCGTCATCGCTTCGCCGAAGTCCTCGGCCGCGAACAAGGGCCGGATCTCGATGTCCGATTCCTCGGTCATCGGGTTCGGGCAGCGCTTGACCCAGTCGATGGCTTCCTGCATCGACTCGACCTCCCACAGCCAGTAACCCGCCACCAGCTCCTTGGTTTCGGCAAACGGTCCGTCGATGACGGTGCGGTTCTTGCCGGAAAAGCGCACGCGCGCGCCGGCCGAGCTGGGTTTCAGGCCGTCGCCGGCCAGCATGATGCCGGCTTTCACCAGTTCCTCGTTGAAGGCCATCATGTCGGAGATCAGTTGCTGGCTCGGCATTTCGCCGGCTTCGGAGCCCTCGGTTGCTTTCACGAAAACCATGACTTTCATAGCGCATGTCCTCTGTCGGATGAAGCGAATTGAATATAGCTGCCCCATAGTCGACAGGGGGGCCGCAGGATCGACAGGCGCCGGACAAACACCTGCCCGCATCGTCGACCATGCTATCGTCGGCCTCCCTGCAAACGGCCGAACCGGAAGGAGAACGTGCGTGCCCATCGTCCTGAGCGCCAACGAAGCCCGCGTGATCGGGTGCCTGATGGAAAAGTCCGTCATCACGCCGGACCAGTACCCGCTGACGCTGAATGCTCTGACCAACGCCTGCAACCAGAAGTCCGGGCGCGATCCCGTCATGTCGCTGGAGCCGGGCGCGGTGCAGCGCACCGTCCGCGACCTGGAAGAGAAGCACCTGGTGCGCGTCGAGGAGAATTTCCGGAGCCGCGTCGAGAAGTACCTGCAGCGGTTCTGCAACACCCGCTACAGCGACTACCAGTTCGACCCGGCGCAATTCGCCGTCGTCTGCCTGCTCCTGGTGCGCGGCCCCCAGACACCCGGGGAGCTGCGCGCCCGCAGCGGCAGGCTGCACGCCTTTGCCGATAACGACGCGGTCGTGGCCGCGCTGACCGGGCTGGTCGAGCGGGAGGAAGAGCCGCTGGTGGTGAAGCTCCCGCGCGCGCCGGGGCGCAAGGACTCGGAGTACATGCACCTGTTTTCGGGTCCCGTCGACCTGCAGGCGCCGCGGTCCGAAGCGGCCCGGGCCCGCAAGCCACGGCAGGACGGCGGCGCCGCGAATCTGGCCGGGCGCGTGTCCGCCCTGGAGGCGGAAGTCGCCGAGCTCAGGAGGCTGATCGCGTCACTGCAGCGCCCCGAATAGGGGGCGAGCCGCCCGCAGCGGCGGCTATTTTCCTGTAAAGCTGCAGGCGTGCTCGAGGTCGCCGTGAGCGAAGGCGGATTCCATCCGGTCGAGCTCGGCGCCGCCGATAAACAGCGGCCTGTCTGCGCCGGCATGGAAAGGGCCGGGGCCAAGCTGCAAGGCCGGCCCGAGCGCGAAGCGCTCATCATGCGCCAACCATGTTGCGTCGTATGCAAAGCTCGCCGTCTCGCGGCCGCGGCGGACGCGCGAGTAGAGCCGGCCGACGGGCCGGGACTGCCCGTCCAGGTCGACATGGACCCGGGTTTCGCGGTCCATCAGTCCGGCTCCCGGGCTGTCGGCCGCCGCTTCGTTCGGATGCGTTTTGGCAGGCGTTCCTCGTCGAGAGCGAGCCCCTGCTCGTCGTTCCTGATATCGGCGATTTCGCCAAGGCGCTCGCCCAGGCCGAGAACAAAGAGCACGGTGCCGATGATCCCGATGGAGACGCCGGGATCGCCTTTTTCCACCTTGAACAGGGTCGTCCGGCTGATCGAGGCACGCTCGGCGAGGATCGCGACGGGAATGCGCCGCCGCAGGCGCGCCTCACGGATATCGCGGCCGAGCTTGCGCAGAGCGCGGCGCACTCCGAGCGGCAGGTCGTATCGAGGTCGCCCCTTGTCCATAACGTACAGTATTATGCACGTTACATGATTTTACGTACAGGGAAATGTACGTAATATTCGACTCGGGGCGGTGAACCGGGCGCCCGTTACCCGGTCAGCGCAGCCTGGACGCGATCCCGGTCAGCGTTCCGGCCAGGCCGCCCAGCCGCCTCGCCGTCAGCCCCTCGCCGCCACCGAGCTTCGCCGCCAGGGATTCCAGGCTGTCGGCGAGCTGCGTGTCCTGCCCGCCGTCGCCCAGCCGGGCTTCCGCGCGATCCAGCGCCGCCGCCAGCGCGTCGACGGTCGACGCCGGCAGCGAGTCGCTGCGCTGGAGCTGGTCGAGGTAGGCCCGGGCCACGACCGGCTCGGCCGGCCAGGTCACGCGGAACTGCTGTTGCGGGTTGAAGCGGTCGCCCTGGTCGGCGAGCCTCGCCGCGGCGAGCTCGTTCTCCGTCAGGTAATCGCTGGGAACGAGCGCCAGCACGTCGAGGCCGCGCACGGTTTCGGTCCCGTATATCCTGCCGTCGTACCAGTACGTCGACCAGTAGCCGCCGAACACCAGCTCCTCGGCATTCAGCGGGCCCCGATCGAAATAGGCGATCTCGACCGGGTGGTCCGAGTCGGTGAAGTCCATTACCGAGACGCCGCCCTGGTACCAGGCCTGGACGAAAATGTCGCGGCCCGGGACCGGCACGAGCGCGCCGTTGTGCGCCACGCAGTTCTCCTGCTCCGTCTGCGGCGCCGGCAGCTTGTAATGGCTGCGGAAGACGAGCTCGCCGTCGACAATGTCGTAGATCGCGTCCGCGCCCCAGTCGAGCGGGTCGTACGCGCGGCAGCGCGGCCGGCTGCCGCCGCCCCATTCGTCGGTGAACAGGACCTTGGTGCCGTCGTTGTTGAAGGTTGCCGAGTGCCAGTAGGCGAAGCCCTCGTCGACGACCGCGTCGATGCGCTCAGGTGCCAGGGGATCGGAGATGTCGAAAATGATGCCATTGCCCGAACAGGCGCCGGCCGCGATGCCGAGCTCGGGAAAGGAGGTGATGTCGTGGCACTGGTCGGTGCGCCAGGTTTCCTGCGTCTCGTCACCGTGATCGCCGCCGCGCCACAGGCCGGCCAGTATGCCCGTCTCGGGATCGGCGAATACGGCGGGGCTGGCAACGATGTGTGCGCTCGCCGGATCGTCGATCGGCACCTCGATCACGTCGATGCGGAACAGCGCTGTCCGCTCGTCGCCGGGAATATCGCCGATGCAGCCTTCCAGCTCTTCCTCCTCGCGCACTGACGAGGTGCCGGAGTTGTAGACGACGATGGTGCCTTCTTCAGTCGGGCCGGCGACCACCGAATGCGTATGCGAGCCGCGGCAGGTCTGGACGGCGCCGACCTGCACCGGCCGGGTCACGTCGCTGATGTCGAAGATGCGCAGGCCGCGGAAGCGCTCTGGACTGACCTTCTCGGTCACGCCCTGCAGGCCGCAATCGAGCCGCCCTCGCGTCTCCTGCGCGGACATGAGCAGGAGGTCGCCGACAATGGACACGTCGCCCTGCCCGCCCGGGCAGACCACGGAGCTCACGAGCTCGGGCATTCCGTCGTCGTGCAGCCGGTACAGGTTGAAGCCGTGATAGCTGCCCACGGCCATCACGTCCCCGGCAAACGCCATATCGGTGTTGATGAAGCTCAGGAGCGGCGCCCGTTCCTGCTCGTCGCCTTGCTGCTCTTGCGGGTCCTCCCCGTCCGCGGCGGGCTCGTCCGTGTCGGCTGCGAGCAGGCTGGACGGCAGCTCCGTCGGGTTGCCGGGGTCGAAGAACCCGGGCGGCCTCCGCAGCGACGCCACGAGCTCCATGTTCATGATCGCCTGGCCGGCATCGTAGAGCCCGGCCGTGAGGCCCGCGCGGGGATCCGTGGACAGCCCCAGCAGGAGGGCGTCCATGCGGTCTATCTCGGCGTTCTGGTCGTTGGTGACGTCGTTCGTAAACTCGAACAATACCGGGTCATAAGCCGTGCCCGGCTGCTCGAGCAGCTCCTCGACCATCCTGACGGCGCCCTCGTGGTGGGCGATCATCAGTTTCAGGAACAAGCGGTCGAAGGCCGTGCCTTCGGCCCGGGCAAGCTCCGCCATCTGTTCCGGCGTGGCCATGCCGGCCATCACGTGGTCCATGTGCATCCCGGCGTGCGCATGCGGGTCCGGCACGCGCTCGCCGCGCGCGGCCAGCCACTCCCGCATGAAAGCCATCTCGTCCTTCTGCGAGGCATCGATCCGCCCGGCGACCTCGACCAGCTCGGGCCGGTTCGTGCGGTCGGCGACCAGCCCGGCCATCTCGACCGCCTGCTGGTGGTGCGGAATCATGTCCTGCATGAAGCGGACGTCGGCCGGCGAGTAGCCGGTGTTGGCGATTTCGACGGCCTCGTCGGCGCTGAGCGTCTGCGCCGGCTCGCCCGGGGCGCCGGGATGGACGATGGGTGCGTCGCGGGCGACGGCCGCCTGGCTCATCAACACGACGCTCGGGATCACGCAACAAAGCAGGTGAGAAAGGGCGGGGCGGACGGCAGCCAATGTTGTAGCTCCTGTGCAGGGATTGTTGTGCGGCCGCCGGATATTACATGCACAAATCCGGGGCCTGCGAACAACCATACCATCTGCACCGGAACGGCTGAAGAAAAAGCCGGCAGCGGATCAGATCATGAACCCCATGCACCCGATCCCTGCCGGCCTCTTGCCGCCCGGCCTGGGCGGAAGTATTCAGTCACCCGGCTTCAGCTTCTCGCGCGTGCTCGAGTAGATCTCGCCGTCGCGCCCGAAATACAGGCGCTCCATGTCCCTGGAGAGACTCGAACGGGTTTCGCTGCCCCCCGAATTGACGTTGTCACCGAGGTTTATCGGCGCCGACCACCGGCCGTTCGGGCTCGAACGGGTCGATACGTAAACATCGAAGCCGCCAAAGCTTACGGTGCCGTTTGCGTCGACCGGCCGGTTCGAGCTGAAAACGACTTCCAGCCCGTCCGCGCTCACGCTCGGCATGCGGTCGTCGAACTCCGTATTCAGTGCCTGCACCGGTGACGGCGGGCCGAAAACGCCATCGTCACCGAGCCGGCTCACGTAGATATCCATGTTGCCGCTGACGGTGCTCGAGAAGTACAGGAACGTGCCCTTTCGAAGCGTGACCAGTGACGGACTGAATTCCGCGCCCGCCGTGTTCGGCCCTGTACCCGTTTCCAGGCAGCCGAGGTGTTGCGGCTCGGCCCAGTCACCGGCGGCGTTCTGCCGGATCATGTAAATATCGCCGCTGCCACGATGCGCGTTGCAGGTGTCCGGGCCGGGACGCTCGGAAACGAACATCAGGAAACGGCCGTCCAGGGGGGTCGGGCAGAAATCGTTGGCGGCGGAGTTGACCGGTGCGCCGAGGCTCACCGGTTCGCCGAAGGGTGCATCCTTGCTGGCACGGTCGGCGGCCCAGATGTCATTGCCGTCCGGGGACATGGGGTCGGAACGCTTCGAGGCGATGTAAAGGCTCAAGCCGTCCGGTGACTCGATCGGGCAGCCGTCGGCGGCGGTGCTGTTGACGTTTTCCACCGGCATGGCGTCAAACCAGCCGGAGAAACGATGCGAGGCCGGCGGCCCCGCCGTCGCGACCTGGGCAAGCCCCAGCAGTGTCGAGGCGCCCAGCACGGGCAAAATGAACGGTGCGGTTTTCATGCTGTTTCTCCTGGATGTGCTCGTCATTCGTGGAGTCGGGCGATGCGCTCAGGGAGCATCGATTGTTCCCGCCGATGCTGCCGGAGGCGTAACATCGTGTCCGGGGGGAACCTGGGGAGAAACGGGGTAAAACGACAAGGCCTATGGTTCGCTTCGGATCGTTCGAGCTCGACTCCGCCCGGCGGCGCCTCATGCGAGCCGGCGACGAGCTGCACCTCACGCCGAAAGCGTTCGCGCTGCTCGCGCTGCTGATCGAAGCGGCACCGCGGGTCGTGCCGAAGTCCGAGCTCCACCGCTGCCTGTGGCCGAACGGAGTGGTGTCGGATGCGACGCTGGCCGGCCTGGTAAAGGAGTTGCGGCGAGCGCTTTCGGGTCACGGGCCGCCCTGCATCCGGACCGTGCACCGCGTGGGCTATGCGTTCGACGCGCCGCTCATCGCAAGCGAACGGGCCTGGCCGAACGTCGTGCGCTGGCTCGCCTTGCAGGATCGATGCCTGGCCCTTGCCGAAGGCGAGAACCTCGTCGGCCGCGATCCGCGATCGCAGGTCCGGCTGGACTATGCGACCGTTTCGCGCCGTCATGCCCGGATCGTCATCGATCCGCGGGGCGCGGTGCTCGAGGATCTCGGCAGCAAGAACGGCACGAGCGTTGACGGGCTCGACCTGGCCGGGGCAACGGCCTTGCAGGACGGCAGCCGGGTCGGCTTCGGACAGGTCTTCGTGATCTATCGCGAGGCGAGCGCCGGCATGCCGACCGTCACGCAGGTCGGGCGTGTCGGCGGCGCCCTGCCGGAGCACTGAACACATGCTCGCGTCGGGGCGGCGCCTGGGGAGATACGAGGTCCGCGAACGCCTCGGAGCGGGCGGCATGGGCGAGGTGTTTCGCGCGCACGATTCGCGCCTGGGCCGCGACGTGGCGCTCAAGGTCCTGTCGGAACGCTTCAAGCTCGATCCGCATCGCCTGGCGCGCTTCGAACGCGAAACCCAGGTGCTCGCCTCCCTGAACCATTCGAACATCGCGACGCTGTACGGGATCGAGGCGCTCGGCGATACGCATGCACTGGTGCTCGAGCTCGTCGAAGGCGAGACGCTCGCCGAGCGGCTCGCGTGCGGCCCGATTCCCGTAACCGAAGCGCTCGTGATTGCCGCGCAGATCGCCGCGGCCCTCGACGCGGCGCACGAGCACGGCATCGTTCACCGTGACCTGAAGCCTGCCAACGTCAAGCTGCGCCCGGACGGCACGGTGAAGCTGCTGGATTTCGGCCTGGCGAAGATCCCGGATCCCGTTGGCGAGGGCAGCGACCGCCAGGCCGCGACGGCCACCGCCATCGAGCTCGCCGCGGGCGGCGCGGGCGTGATGGGCACGCCGGCCTACATGAGCCCCGAGCAGGCGCGCGGCCTGCCGGTGGACAAGCGGTCGGATATCTGGGCTTTCGGCTGCGTGTTGTACGAGATGCTGGCCGGCGCACGCGCATTCGCGGGCGAGCTGTCGTCGGACGTCGTCGCGAAAATTATCGAAAGCGAGCCGGATATGGGTGCGTTGCCCCGCGGCGTTCCGCGCATCGTCCAGCGACTGCTCCGGCGGTGCCTCGAGAAAGATCCCAGGCGGCGGCTGCGGGACATGGGCGACGCCCGCCTGGACCTGGTGGATGCCGTCGACAATCCCGCGATTGACGCGCCGGACGATTCCGGCGGCTCGGCATTCCGGAGGATCGCCCCGGGCGCGGCCGTCGCCGCGGCTTCGGCCATGATTGCCGGCACCGCCGTCTGGCTGGCCCTGCGCGCCGATACCGTGGCGCCGGTGCCGCCGCCGGTCGCGCGCTTCTCGATTCCCGCGCATATGCCGCCGCCCGAGCTCGGCGCGGGCCTCGCGATTTCCGCTGACGGAATGCAGTTTGCCTATGTCACCGCTGATGGCCTCACCGTGCGCGCCCGCGATCGCCTGGAAGCGGTCGTCGTGGCCGAAAGAAGTGCCGTGCAGGGGTTTCCGTTCTTCTCTCCGGACGGGAAATGGCTTGGTTTCATGGGCTGGGACACTCTGAGGAAGGTGCCGACAGCCGGCGGTCCCGTCGTGACGGTGGCAGATTCCCGCGGCACGGGAAACTGGACCGGCGAGCAGATCGTCTTTGCCGACATGCACGGACTGTTCCGTATATCTTCCGACGGCGGTAAGCCGGAGGAACTTCTGGTGGATCCGGATCTCCTCGAGCAGGCTGTCTCTCCGCAGTTCCTGCCGGCGCGGCAGGCGGTCATCTTCACCGTCATTCCGACGCGTACCTACATTACGGGATTCGCCTCCACTACCCCTGGTGCGCGGGTCGACGTGCTGGATCTCACGACTGGAGAGCGCCGCACGATCCTCCGGGGTGGCGGGCGGGCACGGTACGTTCCGACCGGGCATTTGATTTACGCGGCGGGCGGCACTTTGTACGCGGCCGCGTTCGACCTGGAGCGTCTCGAACTGCGCGGCGACGCGGTCCCTGTCGTTTCCGAGGCCGGGCTGCTCGATTTCGCCGTATCCGACGAGGGCACGCTCATCTACCAGGCCGGGGAAAGCGACTGGCGGAGGGAACTGGTCTGGGTCGACCGGCAAGGCCGCGAGGAGCCGCTGGGCGCACCGCTCAGACCTTACGTCTATCCCCGTCTTTCGCCTGACGGAACGCGAGTTGCCCTCGACGTGCTGGACCCGCTGGATCGGGATATCCTGATGTGGGATCTCCGGCGCCACGCGCTCGAGCGCTTCACGCGGGATCCCGCCGGGAACCCCATCGTCGAATGGAGCCCGGACGGACGGCACGTGGTTTTCGGCAGCGATCGTTTCGGTGTGACGAACATGTTCCGCCAGGCTTCTGACGGCAGCGGCAAGCCCGAGCGGCTTCTCTCGAGCGACCGGCTGCAGATGCCTGTCTGCTTCCCGTCCGAGAATCGACTGCTCTTCTCCGCGAACGTGTCCGGGCAACATCGCGACATCCATACACTGTTCCTCGACGGCACTCGTCACGCCGAACCGCTGATCTACGGTCCCGCCAACGAGCTGAATGCGGACGTGTCGCCCGATGGCCGATGGATCGCGTATGACTCCGATGAGTCGGGCGTGTTCGAAGTCTACGTGCGTTCGTATACGGACCCGTACGGCGGCGGCCGGTGGCAGATCTCGTCCGGAGGAGGACGTCAACCGCTGTGGTCGCGTGACGGCACCGAGCTGTTCTACCGCGATTTCAGTGGCGCGATGATGGCGGCGTCGGTGAAACCCGGTCCGACGTTCACCCCTGGACCGGTGGTCATGCTGTTCGAGAACGCCGGCTACAATGGGGCGGGGGCCCAGGGAAGTGGCCGGACGTACGATTTGTCCCTGGATGGCCGCCGATTCCTCATGATCAAGGCGTTTCCGTCCACGGATGAGGAGTCCTCGCGCCCACTTGTTGTCGCGCTGAACTGGTTCGAGGAACTGAAGCGGCTTGTTCCGGTTCCGTGAGCATGCCGGCTTGTCGAAATCCCGAGAATGCCTACGGCTGCAGGTCGACCCGGTAGCTCAACGCGAAGGTCAGGAAGTTCGAGACTTCGAGGATGTCGTCGCCCGTGAAGCGGATCGTGTGCGAGTTGAGGCGCTCGATTCCCGGCAGGTAAGCGAGCAGCTCGACCGGCCGGTAGTGCTTCAGGCTCAGCTCCATCTCGACCGGCGTCTCCAGCACATAGGGCTCGAACTCGCCGATGCGTTCGACGGCGGCACGGGTCCGGTCGCGGATCACGGCTTGGGCGGCCTCCGGCGTCAGCGTGCGCGCCGAGTGAAAGCCCATGGCCCATTTCACGATCGCGCCCTCCACGTCGCCGACGATCACCTGCGTTTCGGCGACGGCGACGTGATCGCCCGACACCATGATGATCGGCACACCGAAGTGCCCGGCGATCGCGGCACTCATGCCGGCTTCGGACATCGACGTCCCGTTCAGCCGGAAGCCCGTGACGTTGGCGCTGGAGAATGTGTGCGCGCGCACCCCGCGCTCGTTCGCGGTGCTCGCGTGATAGCCGAGCAGGATGGCGCCGTCGAACGTTGCGTCGATCCCGGCCATCATGCCCAGCGGCCGCGGCCAGGAGCGCACCACCATCACGTCCTCCGGCAGGCGCTCGATCAGCAGGTTCTGGCCGTTGCCGTGCGAATCGCTGACGAGGAATTCCGTCGCGCCGGCGGCGCGCGCCGCTTCGATGCAGGCGTTGACCTCGGCGGTCATGAATTCGCGGAAGCGCTCGTACTCGAAGCCTTCCGGACCGAGCTGCTCGCCGGTGACCACGCCGGCCACGCCTTCCATGTCGGCTGAAATGTAGATCTTCAACGGATCGCCCGCCTGTTCTGCCGGCGCCGGCTGCCCGGGTGGCGCCTGCTCCGGCGGCGGCGCCGACTGCTGGGCCGCGGCGCCGGCGGACATGAGCAGCAGGCCAAGAACCGCAACGAGCGAGCGCGCATTCATCTGTCCTCCTCGTCCTCAGGGGCCATCACCGGCAGTTGGATCCGCGTCGGGTATTGCTCCGAATGATGCACGGTGTTCGTCGCCACCACGCCTTCGGTCTCGTCGTAGTTGTGGCCGCCGGTGTTCAGGTTGCGCATGTACTGCGGGAACTTGCTGGAAGCAATCTCGACGCGGATCCGGTGGCCTGCGCCGAACTCATAGCTGGTGGACATGGGCGTCGGATTCAGCTCGTACACTTCGCCCGGCTCCATGAACACCTCCCGGTCGTAGCCCTCGCGGTAGCGCGCGCGGAAAATCGTGTCGTCGACGTTGTAAGCCGTGCCGTCCGGATAGACGTCCACGAGCTTGACGGTGAAATCCGTGTCCTTCGCATCCGAGGACACGTAGAGCGTCGCGCGCACGCTGCCCGTCACTTCCAGCGGTTCTGCGAGCGGCTCGCTGGTGTAGACCAGCACGTCGGCGCGCGCCTCGATGCCGCGCTGGTCGTAACTGCCGCCCGGGGAGGCGCCGCTGTTGCAGCAGACGCCGCCGCCGAGCGCGGGCACCGGGTTCATCGGGTCGTAGGTGAAGGTGTCCGATTCCGCGCCGCCGGCGGGCGGCTCCGCCGTGAGGCGGCCGTCGCCGAACAGGCTGTTGGCGTTCCCGCCGCTGCCGATGTACCAGGTCGTCATCTCTGCCGGGGCCGGCGGCCACTGCGCCGACGATTTCCATGCGTTCTCGCCCATCGTGTAGTACCGGACGCGCGGCGTTTCCCGGATGAAACCGTTGTCGGCGCCTTTCAGGTAATGGTCGAAAAAGTCGAACACCTGGTCGTAGAGCGGAAAGGTCGCGTCGCCGACGCTCAGCTCGCCGACGACGAGATCCTCGTACCGGGGGATGTGGTAGTAGCCGCAATGCAGCGTGGGCGCGATGAGCATGTACTGGCCTTCGCGCACTGCCTCGCTTGATGCGTTTTGGCGGACGTGGTTGAACATCGCGAGGTTCGGGCCCTGGCTCACGTCGAACCAGCTATTGAACCAGAACGCGGGCACGCCGAAATCCTCGTCGTCGTGGTACAGGCCGCCTTCGCGCCACGCGGGATCGCCGGGCGTGCGCGCCATCAGCTCCTCGAAGGGGCCGGCGTTGGCGCCGGCGGACTCGAGCCAGTCGATCGCGGGCAGCGTTGCAAGCTGCTTTTTCCAGTCGACCTCGGGCATCTCCGCGGCGAGATCGTACATCTTGCGCAGCTTCCGCCGCTGCTCCAGCGACAGGTCCTCCGGGAACTGCGGCCGGATGTTCTGCTGCACGTAATAGAGCCAGGTCGCGAACAGCGTCTGGGGCACGCCGCCTTTGTACCAGTTGCCCTGCTCGTGGAACTCGCCGACCGTGCCGATGCCGGCGCCGGCGGACATCGGCACCATCGCCTTGTGGTTGGGATGATCCTGCGCGGCGAGCGCGAGCTGCCATTCGGCGCTGGAAGAGCAGCCGAGCGTGCCCACGTTCCCGTCCGACCACTCCTGCTTCGCGATCCAGGAGATCGAGTCGTAGCCGTCCGTTCGCGGGTGGCCGAGGATTTCCCAGTCGCCCTCCGAGTAGTAGCGGCCGCGCTCGTTCTGCACGACGAAGGCATAGCCGCGCTCGAGCGCCTCGATGGCCCATTCGAGCTGCGTGGCGCCGAGCGTGTTGAAGTTGTAGGGCGTCTTGATGAAGATCGCCGGGAACGGGCCCTGTGCCTCCTTCGGCAGGTAGACGTCGGTCGCCAGGCGCACGCCGTCGCGCATCGGGGCCATCAGCATGGTTTTTGCGTCGCTGATGGCGTTGAACTTTGCGCGTGCCTCCTCGTCCTCGGCTGCGTGTAGCGGCGCGGCGAAGCAGGCGAGGATCAGGCAGGCGAGCAGCGCGCCGCTGAGGCGCTCGGGGCTACGGTTCGGCAAGGATTGCTCCCACTCGTTGTGATCTTTTTCGGAGTGGGAGCATATGTCGACGCTGCGGTCGCGTCAAAAACAGGCGCGTAGGAGCCCGTCTCACGGGCGACTCGGCGTCAACCATCGAGTCGCCCGTGGGACGGGCTCCTACACGCGGGTCAGCTCGCTTTTTCGAGCTGCTGCTGGTAGTGCTCCATGAGAATCTTCGCCACTTCAGGGCGCGAGAATTCCGGCGGCGGCGCGATCCCGGCGGAGAGCATCTCCCGCACTTTCGTGCCGGAGAGAATGACGTAATCGTCCGGCGTGTGGTCGGGCGCTTCGCGCATCATCACGACGCGTTTCAGCTTCTTCGACCAGGCCGTGTGGTCGGCCTTGAAGATCTCGATCTCGAGCGCGCCGTCCGGCAGCCGGTCGAAGATCGCCTGCGAATCGAAAGGTCCGTAGAACCCGCCGGCGCCGGCATGGTCGCGCCCGACGATCAGGTGGGTGGCGCCCATGTTCTGCCGGAACAAGGCGTGCAGCACTGCTTCCCGCGGCCCGGCGTACAGCATGTCGAAGCCGTAGCCGTTCACCATCACCGTGTTCTCGGGGAAATACACGTCGACCATCTTGCGGATGCAGGCCTCGCGCACCGGCGCCGGTACGTCGCCAGCCTTCAGCTTGCCGAGCAGCATGTGGATGACGATGCCGTCCGCTGCGAGGCGTTCCAGGGCCATGCGGCACAGCTCCTCGTGCGCGAGGTGCATCGGGTTGCGGGTCTGGAACGCCACGACCTTGTGCCAGCCGCGCCGCTCGATCTCTTCGCGGATCTCGATGGCGGTCTTGAAGGTGCCCGGAAAATCGGTTTCGAAATAGCTCAGGTTCAGCACCTGAATGTCACCGGACACGCAGTAGCGGCCGAGCTTCCGGAACACCGCCACGCCCGGGTGCGCCGGGTCCAGTGTGCCGAAGAGCTCGCGGGTCAGCGTGTCGAGCTGCTCGTCCTCGACGTCCTCGATGTCGGCGACGTCCATGATCGCGATGATCGGCTGCCCGGCGACGTTCGGGTCGCGCAGCGCAAGCCGTTTGGCGCCGTTGATCGCGCTGATGTCGTCGGTGAGGTTCAGCACGGGCACCGGCCAGAACAGGTCGTCGGTCGTGTGCAGGCTTTCGGCCACGCAGAGCGCGTCTGCGAGGTTCATGTACCCGGTGAGCGGCGTGAAGTAGCCGCCGCCGAGCATCACCGCGTTCGCGGCGGCGGCGGAATTCAGCACCAGCGACGGAAGCTTTTCGGCTTCGGCGAGCAGCGCGCGCCGCTCCGTTGCATCGGGCACGAGCAGGGGATTGAGGGCATCCGCCCCATGAGGTTTGATCACTGGAATCTCCTTAGATGGCGACAGCGGACGGCTCGTCGGCCAGGTCTTCCGCGCGGGTGAAACACTGTTCTTTGATGATGCCGTTCTGCATGAGGTAGTCGAGGACGATCCGGACTTCCTCTTCCAGCGTCATGGCATCGGTTTGCAGGTGGATTTCCGGGTCGACCGGCGCCTCGTAGGGGTCGTCGATGCCGGTGAAGTTGCGGATCTCGCCCGCCCGAGCCTTCTTGTACAGGCCCTTCGGGTCGCGCTTCTCGGCGGTGCTCAGCGAGCAGTCCACGTGCACTTCGACGAACGCCAGGCCGGCCGCGTCGTGCAGCGCGCGGACTTCGTCGCGGTCCGCCTTGTAGGGGCTGATGAAGCTCGACAGGGAGATGGTGCCCGCGTCGCCGAAGAGCTTTGCCACTTCGCCGATGCGGCGAATGTTTTCCTTGCGGTCCTCTTCGGAGAAGCCGAGGTTCTTGTTGATGCCCATGCGCACGTTGTCGCCGTCCAGCCGGTAGGACAGCTTGCCCATGTTGAAGAGCGCGCGCTCGAGCGCGACCGCGATGGTGCTCTTGCCGCTGCCGGAGAGCCCGGTGAACCAGACCGTCGCGCCTTTCTGGCGGAGGATCTCGTAGCGGTCTTCGCGGGTGACGTCGCCGCCGTGCCACGTGATGTTGGTTGCCTTCTGTTCGGCCATGGTTCCTTCCTTCAGCTTCAGTGATCGTTAGCGGCGGCAGCCAGGGCCGGTTTGCCGTCGCGGTCGGATTTCCGCCGCTCGGAGAGTCCATGCAGCAGGAGATCGGTGCATTTCTGTATGACGTCGAAGATGTCGAGCTCCGGGTCGCGCACGATGATGTCGCCCCAGGCGTTGCAGATGCCGATGACGGCGAGCGCGGCGAAGTGGCAATCGATCGTGTCGCGAATCACGCGCTGCCGGATACCTTCCTCGAAGATGCCCTCCAGCAACTGCCGGTAACGGCTGCCGAGCTGCTTCAGGAACTTGCGCTTTTCCTCTGGCAGGTACAGGCGCTCGTCGTTGTAGACCTTGAGGGCTTCGTTCTTCTCGCGGTAGCTGGACAGGTGCGAGGTCAGCGTCGCGAGGAGCTTCGCCTCGAACGGCTGGTCGCTCTCGGCGATCGTCTCCATGCGCTGGACGTAGTCCTCGATGCCGAAGAGGCAGACCTCACCGAGCGCTTCTTCCTTCGACTTGAAGTAGTAATAGAGGCTGCCCTGCTTGATGCCCAAGTGCTCGGCGATGTCCTTCGTGCTGGCGCCGTGGAAGCCTTTTTCCGCGAAGACGGCCGCGGCCGAGCGAATCGCCTGCAGCCGCTGCTGCCGGTATCTGGCATTCTCGGGTTCGCGCTTCGCGGTGGCTTTGCGGGGTGACATGGGGAATTATTCTATAGCTTGATAGAATATCGGTCAACTGCTGATTTTTTTCTTTTATGGACTGCGACTTACATCCGAACAATTCAATGTGCCCATTGATTTGGTCGCGCTGCCCGGGCCGGGGGAGGGGCGGTCCGCGGCGGCCTGTCCGTCCGGGGCCGCGCATCGGCAGCCGGCCGGCATGACCGCGAACGCCCGCGGCATCCTCGTCGTCGGTCCCTCCTGGGTGGGCGACATGGTCATGACCGGTTCCTTGCTGAGGATGCTGGCGGCACGGCGCCAGGGACCGATCGACGTCGTCGCGCCGGCCTGGTCGCAGCCGTTGTTGCAGCGCATGCCGGAGGTTCGCCGCGGCTTCCTGCTCGATGCGGGCCACGGCGAAATCGGGCTGGCGGCGCGCCGGCGCCTGGCGCGCGAGTTGCACGCGCGGGACTACGCGCAGGCGATCGTGCTGCCGCGCTCGTTCAAGGCGGCACTGGTCCCCTGGCTCGCGCGCATCCCGCGCCGCACCGGCATGCGCGGCGAGTTCCGCTTTGGCCTCATCAACGACATGCGGCCGGTCGAGTGGACGCGCTCGAAGCCGATGATCGAGCGGCTGTGCGCGCTGGGACTGGAGCCGGGGGAACACTTGCCGGACCCGCTGCCGAACCCGCACCTGCGCGTCGATCCGGCGGCGCAGCAGCGGCTCATGGAGCGGCTCGGCATTACCGGTTCCGCGCCCGCCGCCGCGCTGCTGCCCGGCGCCGAGCACGGGCCGGCGAAGCGCTGGCCGGCACCGTATTTCGCCGAGCTCGCGCAGCGTTTTCGCGCCGAGGGTTTTACCGTGTGGTTATTGGGCTCGCCGAAGGACGCGGCGACGGGCGAGGAGATCGTGGAGGCGAGCCGCGGCGCGGCGATCAACCTGTGCGGGCGCACGGAGCTCGTCGACGCCGTCGACCTGCTGGGCGCGGCCCGGGTGGCGGTGAGCAACGACTCGGGCCTTTTGCATATCGCGGCGGCGGTGGGCACGCCGGTGGTGGGGTTATACGGATCGAGCAGCCCGATCTACACGCCGCCGCTCACCGACCGCCGGGAGGTTCTCTACCTCGACCTGTATTGCAGCCCCTGCTTCGAGCCGGAATGCCCGCTGGGGCACTTCCGCTGCATGCGGGAGATCACGCCGGCGATGGCGTTCGAGGCGGCAATGCGGTTGTCCCCTTAATCGAAATACGCGCTCAATCGCAGGTACCAGAAGCCGCCGTCATAGCCGAACGGATTGCCGGAAGCGTACACGGTGCCGGAGCCGATGGTGCCGTCGAGATTACTCTGGTCGATGGGGCCGAATTCGTCGAACACGTTCTGCACGCCGGCGACGGCGGTCCACGTGTCGTTGAACGTATAGGCTCCCTCGAGATCGAACAGCCATTGCGATCCGTAGCACTCGTCATTGAAGTGGCTCGGATCGCAGTCCAGCGTGTATCCGGTTCCGTCGGGACCTCGGGGGGTCGGATCGCCGCTGAAGCCGCCTACGATCCAGTCGCCGTAATAGCTCGCACGCGCCATGAAGCGCCAATCGCCAAGGAAGTGATTGTAGGTAAAGATGCCGCGGTTCCGTGGGTTGAAATGCTCCAGCTCGACCACGCGATTGCGGCTGACTTCCGAACCTGCATCGTCCACCCCGGTTTCCGTCCAGTTCCAGGCGGCCGTCAGGTTACCGTTGCCCGCGTCGCCGAAATCTGCCGCCCACGTCGCGACCAGGTCGACACCCCGGGTCGTGGTGTTGAAGTCGTTCGTGTAGAACGCCACGGAGTTCAGGTCGGCGGCGCCCGGGATGCCAAGCTCCTGCAGGCAGGTGGCGAGATTGCCCTGCGGATCCGCTTGCGCGAGGGGGCAATCGATGCCCGGCGGCACGGGCTCGCCGGCGATCTCGATTTGCCCGGTCGCGGCAATACGGTCGGTCACCTCGATCTGGAAGAAGTCGAGCGTCAGGTTCAGACTGTCGGTCGCGTCCCAGACGAGGCCGGCCGAGAAGTTCTCCGCCTCCGCGGGCCCCAGCGGTTCCGCGCCGAGAAAGCGGGCAATCGGGTTGGTCGGCGGTATCTGCCCGGTCTGCTGCAACTGCCCGTCCAGGACGATCGTGGATACCTTCGTCACGTTCGACTGTCCCGGTGTCGGTGCCCGAAAGCCGGTGCTGATCGAGCCCCGCAGCGCAAATGCGTCCGTCAACGCCCAGCGCGCGGCAAGCTTCCCGTTCGTCGTGTTGCCGAAGTCTTCGAAATCCTCGTAGCGCAACGCCGCCGCAACCGTAACGTCTTCCACCACGTCGGCTTCCAGCTCGGTGTAAACGGCAACGTTCGAGCGCCCGAAGGACCCCGCCTGGTTCGGGCTGAAGCCGGCAAAGCCGTGCGCGCCGATGCTCAGGTTGGGCAGCGGCGTCACGCCGTCGGCGTAGAAGTTATCGCTCTGGAACGCGAAGTCGCCCGCCTGCCACGAATTCTCCTCGCCGATGACGATCTGGAACACCTCATCCCGGTATTCCGCGCCGAAGGCGACGTTCAACGGCGACGCGAAGGCGTCGATCTCGATCGGGTAGACGAAGTCCGCATTGAAGTTCGTCTCGGTCTGAATGTAGGAGCCGAGATCGAACTCGGTCTGCAGCTCGCCGTTGACGACGCCGTCCGGGCCGAGGGAAGGGTTCCAGGTGTTGCCGATGAAAAACGCGACGGCGTTGCGTCCGTAGCTGCCGCTGAAATCGTAACCAAGCCCGTTTTCCAGCTCTCCGCGCAAGCCCATGACGAGGCTCGCATCGTCCACCTCGCCGCCGAATTTCGGCGTGTAACCGCCCGGGAAGAATTGATTGGCGACAAAGCAATTGGCCGGCAGGTTCGCCAGTGCCGCGGCATCGGCCGCAACGGCGGCCGGGTCGAGCGGGACGCCGCTGGCGCCGGAACCGGGGCTGACCAGCACCGGGCAATTCGACACGAGGCCGGAATCGGCGGGCTCGATATTGGTATCCACGATCGCGCGCAGGTCGCCGTTGGTGAACACGCCCGAGCGGCTGTTCGGATTGCGGTAGAAGAATCCACCCGTGGATTTCCGGTGGGCGACGTTGCCGAACCCATAAAGTTCCTGGTCTTCGGTCAACTGGATGCCGGCATTGATGAACAGGTTGTAGTCGTCCTCGTATTTCGGGGCTCCCCAGACCTGGGCATACGGCTGCGGGATGGCGGTATTGCCCGCCTCGATCAGGGTGGCGGCGTCCGTACGCTGTTGGCTGCGAGAGGTGGCGTCCGATTCCACCCACTGGAACGTGACGTTCGCAAAGCCATCGTCGCCGAGCGGAAGCCCGGCATTGGCCGCAAATTGCACCAGGGCGCCGTCGCCCTCCAGGTATTCCCCGGTGCGCGCCTGCACGGCGAAGCCGTCGTTCGCGTCCTTGAGGATGAAGTTGATTACGCCCGCGATCGCGTCCGAGCCGTATTGCGCCGCGGCGCCGTCACGCAGGATCTCCACTTGTTTGACGGCAAGCGCCGGTATGCTGGAAATGTCGGCGCCTTGCGAGCCGGCGGCCAGCGAGCCGCCTAGCTCGGCGATCACGCCGGAACGATGGCGCCGCTTGCCGTTGACCAGCACCAGCACCATGTCCGGCGGCAGCCCACGCATCGTGGCCGGGCGAACCACGCTGGCGGCATCCGAAATCGGGAAGCGCTCGACATTATAGGACGGCACGGTCTTCCTCAGCATGTCGTTGAAGTCCGTGGTCCCCATCTGCACGAGCTCTTCGCCTGCGATCACGTCGATCGGCACGGCGGACTCCGCGACGGTGCGCTCGGCTCGCCGGGTGCCGGTGGCGATGATGACCTCGAGATCTTCGTCGTAGCCTTGCGCGTCGTCGTCCTGCGAATCCTCCTGCGCGTGCGCGAGCGACGCCCATGAAGATGCGAACAGCAATGCGGCGGCAACAGGCGCGACTCGCCTGCCAAGCTCAGATAGCGTGATCATCGTGCTCCCCCTGGTGTACTTCGAATCGATGCGATCGCCCCACCGACGATCCTGTCGCTGGTCGCAACGATCCGGTTTTACCACGCGCGAACGGGCAAATAAACCCGAGGCTCACTCAGTGGCATTGCGTCCGCAGGCGGACAGGAGGGGTTGCGACCCATCGAACGCGCTCAGGTCACGACTCTCGAGCAGCGCTCCCGAAATCCGCTCCGCTCACCGTCGAACCAGTCGTCCGCAAATGGCGGGCTCCAACGGGCTCGCTTTTTTTTCGCTCGGCGCCGGGAGTCGGCGGCGGTCAGCGCTTGCCCTTCAGCTTCTGCGCGGCGCGGTAGCGGGCTTCGGCTTCGGCGAGCTCGGCCTGGGCGCGGGCGAGATCGGTCTCGCCCGAGACGCCCTTCAGGGCTTCCTCGGCTTGCTGCTTGGCGGCGAGCGCCGCGGACTCGTCGAGCTGGTCGCCGCGCAGCGCGGTGTCGGCCAGGACCGTCACGAGGTGCGGCTGGATCTCCAGCATGCCGCCGGTGATATAGAAGAAGTGCTCCTTGCCGTCCGTGTCTTCCACGCGGACTTCACCCGGCTTCAGCGCCGTGAGCAACGGCGCGTGCCGGGGCGCGATGCCGACCTCGCCCATGCGCGCGGGCGCATAGACCCGGTTCGCGTTGCCCGAGAAGATCTCGCCTTCCGCGGAAACGATGTCGACCTGGATCGTCGCCATTCAGGGAGTCCTCATTGCATGGTCTTGGCTTTCTCGACGGCCTCGTCGATCGAACCGACCATGTAGAAAGCCTGCTCCGGCAGCTTGTCGTAGTCGCCTTTCACGATGCCGTTGAATCCGCGGATCGTCTCGCTCAACTGCACGTACTTGCCGGGCGACCCGGTGAAGGTTTCCGCGACGAAGAACGGCTGCGACAGAAAACGCTGGATCTTGCGCGCGCGGGTCACGGTGAGCTTGTCGTCTTCCGACAGCTCGTCCATGCCGAGAATCGCGATGATGTCCTGCAGTTCCTTATAGCGCTGCAGCACCGCCTGCACGCTGCGGGCGCAGTCGTAATGCTCCTGGCCGATGACGTTCGGGTCGAGGATGCGGCTCGTGGAATCGAGCGGGTCGACCGCCGGGTAGATACCGAGCTCCGCGATCTGCCGCGAGAGGACCAGCGTCGCGTCGAGGTGAGCAAAGGTCGTAGCCGGCGACGGATCGGTAAGGTCGTCCGCCGGGACGTACACGGCCTGGAACGACGTGATCGAGCCCGTCTTGGTGGACGTGATGCGCTCCTGCAGGATGCCCATCTCCGCGGCCAGCGTCGGCTGGTAGCCCACCGCCGAAGGCATGCGGCCGAGCAGC
>DASSBS010000016.1:0-24776 GCA_035698445.1 Woeseiaceae bacterium | reverse complement strand
AGCACGGGCAAGCGGCCGGGCATGGTCATCCGGCGCACGATGCCATGACGCCGCTCGAGATCGCGACGCCGTACCTGGTCTTCCTCGGCGGCACGGCCAGCGCTACCGACGCCAAGACCGGCTTCGGTCTCGTGCAATGGCGGTATGAGGCGTGCGTGGGGCAATTGCGCTACCCCGGCTGCAAGGTGGATCTCGGGCTTCCGGAGATGCTGCCGGCCGAGGCGAAGGCCGCGGGGGCGGCGAGCCTCGTCATCGGCGTCGCGCCCGTCGGCGGCGGGTTCGAGCCGGCCTGGCTCGCGACTTTCGTCGACGCGATGCGCGCCGGACTCGACATCGTGAGCGGCATGCACGCACGCCTCGGCAGCAACGAAAGCCTCGTCCGGGTGGCGCGGGAAACGGGACGCAGACTCGTCGACCTGCGCCGGCCGCCGGACGGCATCCCCGTCGCGACCGGCCGGCGGCGCACGGGACGGCGCGTGCTGACCGTCGGCACGGACTGTTGTGTCGGCAAGAAGTACACGGCCCTCGCGCTGCATCGCGAGCTCGCCGCGCGCGACGTGCCGGCGACGTTTCGCGCGACGGGACAGACCGGCATCCTGATCGCCGGCGGCGGCATCCCGATGGACGCGGTCGTCTCCGATTTCCTGGCCGGCGCGGCGGAGCTGCTGTCGCCGGACAACGCGCCCGATCACTGGGACGTGATCGAAGGCCAGGGCTCGTTGCTGCACCCTGCCTATGCCGCGGTCACGCTCGGCCTGGTGCACGGCTCGCAGGCGGATGCGCTGGTGCTGTGCCACGACCTGGCACGCACCGAGCTCGACGGCTACGGCGGCTTTCCCATTCCGCCGCTCACTTATTATATGGACCGCTACCTGGAAATCGGGCTGCTGACCAACCCGGACGTACGGGTAATCGGCATCAGCCTCAATACCACCGGGCTGTCCCCCGGCGAGCGCGCACGCGCGCTCACCGACGCACAGGAACAGACCGGCTTGCCCGTAGTCGATCCCATTGCGACCGGCGTCGCCTCATTGGCGGACGCGCTGCTCGCCGGAGAACCTGGATGAAACTCGAGCTCGAAATCGAAAACTGGCCGCTGCGCGAGCCGTTTGTCACCGCGCGCGACGTGATGACGGAAATTACGACGCTGACGGCGGTGCTCACCGACGGCAACACCCAGGGCCGCGGCGAAGCGTTGGGAGTCATGTACCTCGCCGAAACCGCCGAAACCATGTCGTCGCAGATCCGGGCGGTGCAGCGCAACATCGAAGCCGGCATCGACAGCGGCGAGCTGCAGGAGCTGCTGCGGCCGGGTGGCGCGCGCAACGCGATCGACTGCGCGCTGTGGGACCTGAAAGCGAAGCGGGATGGCTTCCGCGTCAGCGATATCTTTGCGCCGGAAGCCCGGCCGGTGACGACGGTGTACACGCTCAGCCTCGCGCCGGCCGAGCGCATGGCGGCGGACGCACGGCAGCACGCGGACTGCCCGGTGCTGAAGGTGAAGCTCGATCCGAAGCAGGCAACGCAGAAAATCCGCGCCATCCGGGACGCGCGCCCCGACGCCGCGATCGTCATCGACGCGAACGGCTCGTGGAGCCTGCCGCTGCTCGGCGAGCTGGAGGACGTGCTGGTCGAGAACCGCATCGACATGGTCGAGCAGCCGCTCCCGATGGGGCAGGACGGCGGGCTGGAGGGCTTCGAATACGCCGTGACGCTCTGCGCCGATGAATCCTGCCAGAGCTCCGCCGATCTCGAGTACTGCGCGGCACGCTACTCGATGATCAACATCAAGCTGGACAAATGCGGCGGACTGACGGAAGCCATGCGCATGGTGAACTGGTGCCGCACGAACGGCATGGAGCTGATGGTGGGCAACATGCTCGGCACGTCGCTCGCCATGGCACCGGCGATGATCCCGGCGCAGTTCTGCCGTTTCGTCGACCTCGACGGGCCGCTGTTCCAGGTGAAGGACCGCGAGCACGCGCTCACCTACCGCGGCGCCGTGATCGACCTGCCCGATCCGCGCCTCTGGGGCTGATTGGTGCCGGGTCGTACTTTCGTACTTGTTGCCAGCGGCGGCATGTGGACCTTGGACGGCGAGTCGGCAACAAGTACGAAAGTACGACCCGGCACCATTGGACCAATTTTCCGGCGCGCGCGTGAGAAGCAGAAGCTTGAACAGGAGGCTTGCTAAATCAAGATTGCGTAGATAACCTTGATTTACAGCACGCTCAATCAAGGTTATCGAGGATGCGACGGCAGGAACTGGCCGGGGCCTTGCGCCAGCCGTATTCGCCTGCCCGGGGCTTCGGCCTCGCAAAGGTCGGGAAGCCGGGCTACGAGAACATCTGGTTCGTGGTGCCGCCCAAGCCGCCGCGACGGCTGTCGGAAAGCCCCGACCTGAGGCTGCTTCGCGAAGCGAACCTGGCATTGCAGGCTCGCCCGCCGATGCAGTCGGCATCCGAGCTCGAACAGACCACCGCCTTTCTGCTGATCAACAGGGAAGCCGTGTCGTCCTCGAGGATGGAAGGGACGTGGTCGACGATTGACGACGTGCTATCGCCGATCCAGGGCGATCGGTCGGCAGCGATATCGGTGCGCGGCTACGCCAGCGCACTGGTGCATGCGTTCAATGAGGTTCGGGGAAACGGGCTGGCCGCGCTGACACCCGGCCTGCTCTGCGGTTTGCACGAGCGATTCATGGCGAAGGACCCTCACTTTCGCGGTATCGCGGGCAGGCTCCGGGCGCCCGGCCTTCCGGGTGACGTCGTGCAGATCGGCAGCTTCGGCCGCAGGGAGGAATCGATCTACAATCCGGCACCACCGGCCCAGGTCGCGTCCTGCCTCGGTGATGTGCTCGACTGGATGCGCGATGAATCCCTTGCGGAGCTCGGCGACGCCGGCATGGGCCTGTCGCTACCGATTCGAATGGCCATCGGTCACGCGCACTTCGAGGCCGTGCATCCGTTCAGCGACGGCAACGGGCGCGTCGGTCGCATGCTGTGGGCGATCCAGATGGCGGCTTCCGGCATTTTGCCCCTGTACCTGTCCGGATACGTCGAGGTCAACAAGGACGAATACGGCGCCGCACTGGCCGAGGCCCAGAAACAACTCTCATATCGCCGCATCGTCGCGTTCGTTTGCAGGGCAATCGTCGTCAGCAGCGATGAGGAGTCGGAGACGCAGCAGGTACTGCAAAGCCTTCCGGTGACCTGGCAGCAGCGAGGAGCGTTCCGGCGCGGCTCGTCGGCCAGTCGAGCGCTGGAGCTCCTCGCGAGAAGACCGATCGTCACCGTCAAGGAACTGGCGGCACGGCTGAACGTGTCGACACAGGCGGCAAACGAGGCGGTGCGGCGGCTCGAGCACGCAGGCGTCGTCAGAGAGCGCAGCGGGCGCGGCCGGGGCAAAGTTTACGCGGCGGAAGAAGCGATCAGCGTGCTGGCGAGGTCATTCGGCAGCGACCCCGAGATCGCATTGGAAGGCGCGAGAAACCTCTTGACGACTGAATCGAGACAGTACCCTGCGCGTAATGGCGGCTAAGGTGACGAGCAAAACGAAATTGAATGCGTAGCGCCGCCAGAGCGCGCTTCAGAAGCGGAAAACGAGCCCCAGCGACGTTTGCCACTGCCACCAGGTGTCGCTGTCGGTCGCGATCGCGCAGAGGTTCTCTTCCGGACCGGTCCGGCAGAAGAGGTCGGTGTCCGAGCGCAGGAACGTGCCGAGAACGCGGCTCTCGAGGCGCAGCCCCAGTCGGTCCATCGGCTGGAGCTGGAACCCGACCCCGATGCCGAAGGAGAAGAAATTCTCGGAGTTGAAGGTCAGCGGGTCGGGGTCGAAGCGCGTCGCGCCGACAGTCGCCGCGAGATACGGCCTCGCCAGTCCGCCGTCGGCCACGTAGGTGCCGCCGACGTGGAAATACTGCACGTCCAGGTCGACCGTATCGGCGGGATTGCCCGCCGGCAGCGCCGAGGTGTCGGCCTCGCTCTGCTGGCGTGAGTATAAAATCTCCCATTGCGTGTTCGCCGACTCGCGGACGTTCAGGATCACGCCGAAATGTGGCGCATCGTCGACTTCCACCGCAGTGGTGGCCGCGGCGTCCTTGAATTCGCCGCCGAACGTGTAGCCGCCGATCGGCGTAACCGAAAAGTACGGAAGCTCGTGTGCGTGCGCCTGGCTGCCGAACAGGGCGGGGAGCATCAGCAGCGCCATGGATCCAGGGTGTCGTGAGTCCATTCGCCAATCACCTCTCGCATGTCAAGGCGGCAATAAGCCGCTGAATGAGAACGCCACCGGCCCGGTCATCACTGCCGAGCCGTCCGCGAGGATCTCGATCGTGAGCTCGCCGCCCGGCAGCTCCACGGCAAGCCTGCTGCAGTCCGTCAGCCCGCGCCAGAGGGCGGCGAACGCCGCCGCGCAGGCGCCGCTGCCGCAGGCCATTGTCAGCCCGGCGCCGCGCTCGTACACGCGCAGCCGCAGGCGATCTTCCGCGCGCAGCTCCGCGATGCCGACGTTCACCTGATCCGGGAACAGCGGATCCCGCTGGATCGCCGGCGCGAGCGCCGCGAGATCGATCGCCTCCACGTCGTCGACGAAAAACACCGCGTGCGGATTGCCGACGGAAAGCACCGCCGCATCCTCGAGCGGCCCGGCTCCGACGTCGAGATGACAGGTGTCCCGCTCCTCCGCCAACGGCACGTCGCGCCAGTCCGTGCTGATGCGCCCCATCCGGACGCTCACCCGCTCCGCGCCCGCCCGCCGGCAGGAGAGCGCGCCCCCGGGCGCCCGCAGCGCCACCTCGTCCGTCCCGCCCTCCTCGAGCAGCAACCACGCGACGCAGCGCGTTGCATTCCCGCAAGCCTCGATCTCGCCCCCGTCCCGGTTCCAGAACCGGACGAACGCCGCCTCCCCCTCCCCGCGCGCCGCCTCGATACTGACGAGCTGGTCCGCCCCGACCCCGGCCGTGGGGTCGCAAATCCACCGCACCGACTCAGCGTTCGGCTCGAACGGAACTTCACGCGCATCGACAATCACAAAGTGATTCCGCAACCCGTGCATCTTCAAAAACGGCCGCCCGCGCCCGTGTATCTCACTCCAGGATTTGCGACCGCGCTCCCCAGTCGGCATGCTAGGCGCCCTCAGAAACAACGAGCCACAATTGTAGCCCGCGTCACTCATGAACGGCACGGCGGACGGAGCGGAGCCGTGATCGGCGGGAGGGGTGTTCGGCGGCGTGCGAGGCAGGGATGCCTGTAGGAGCCCGTCTCACGGGCGACGCGGCGCTTGCCATCGTGTCGCCCGTGAGACGGGCTCACGCCGGCGCCGAAGGCCCTCCCCCGGTCGCGGCTCCGCCAGCCACGGCGGCCGAACGTTCATGAATGACGCGGGCGGCACTCCGCACGAACGCCAAGAACAGGAACAACCATGCAAGCACTCCGAAAAATTCTCCTGATCGCAATTCCGGCTGTGTTGTCTGCAACCGCCGCCACCGCCCAGGAACGCTTCTCCGCGCTCGACGTCTTCCAGCTCGAGTACGCCTCCGACCCCCGGATCTCCCCCGACGGCGACCAGGTCGTCTACGTCCGCCGCAGCAACGACATCATGACGGACCGCACCCGCGGCAATCTCTGGATCGCCGCGACCGACGGCAGCAGCCATCGCCCGCTGCTCTCGAGCCGGGACAGCTATTCGTCCCCGCGCTGGTCGGCCGACGGCACCCGCATCGCCTACGCATCGAACGCCGAGGGCAGCCGGCAGCTCTACGTGCGCTGGATGGACACGGGGCAGACGGCGCTGGTGACGAACCTGCAGGAGTCGCCGCAGGACATCGCGTGGTCGCCGGACGGCAAGTGGATCGCGTTCAGCATGCACGTGACGTCGGACACGAAGCCGCTGGCGAAGATGCCGGAAAAGCCGGAAGGCGCCGAATGGGCGAAGCCGGTGGAGGTGATCGAGCAGACCTACTACCGCTCCGACGGTGAGGGCTACCTGGATCCCGGCTACTCGCATATTTTCGTGGTGCCGTCGACGGGCGGCACGCCGCGCCAGCTTACGCACGGCGAGTACAACCACGGCGGCAGGCTCTCCTGGATGCCGGACAGCAAGGCCATCGTATTCTCCGCCAACCGCAGCGAGGACTGGCGCCTCGATCCGCGGGAATCGGACGTCTTCGTCGTCGAGCTGGAAAGCGGGAAGCTCACGCAACTGACGGACCGGGACGGTCCCGACTCGTCCCCGGCCGTGTCGCCGGACGGCCGCCGCATCGCTTACGTCGGTTTCGACGAACGGAAACGAGGTTACGAGAACGCGATCCTGTACGTGATGAACAGCGACGGCTCGAACGTGCGCGCGCTGACCTCGGGCCTGGACCGCTCCGTGGGCAACCCGGAGTGGCTCGGCAACGGCAACGGCGTGTTCGTATCCTATGACGACCACGGCGTGGGCCGGCTCGCGTTTGTCACGCTGGACGGCGATATTTCCACGTTCGACCACAATCTGAGCGGCGAATCGCTGGGACGCCCGTACACGAGCGGCAGCTTCAGCGTGGCGGAAAACGGCACGTATGCATTCACGTCCGGCACCGCCACGCGTCCCGCCGACGTGGCGGTGTCGCGCAACGGGCGCGATGCACGGCAGTTGACGGCGTTGAACGCCGACCTGCTGGGCCAGCGCGACCTGGCGCGCATCGAAACCGTCACCTGGCAGTCGTCGCACGACGGCTTGCCCATCGAGGGCTGGATCGCCTACCCGCCGGGTTACGAGCAGGGCAAGCGCTATCCGTTCATCCTCGAGATCCACGGCGGACCGTACGCCGCTTACGGCCCGAACTTCTCGGCGGAAATCCAGCGCTACGCCGCGGAAGGCTTCGTGGTGCTGTATGCCAATCCGCGCGGCAGCACGAGCTATGGCGCCGATTTCGCGCACGAGATCCAGTATGCGTATCCCGGCCACGATTACGACGACCTCATGTCGGGCGTGGATTACATGATCGAGCGCGGGATCGCGGATCCGGAACGCCTGTTCGTCACCGGCGGCTCCGGCGGCGGCGTGCTGACCGCGTGGATCGTGGGCAAGACGGACCGCTTCCGCGCCGCGGTCGTCGCGAAGCCGGTCATCAACTGGACGAGCTTCGTGCTGACCGCCGACATGTACCCGTTCTTCCGCATGGCATGGTTCTCCGAAGATCCGTGGGTCGACCCGGAACAGTACTGGGACGTCTCGCCGCTCTCGCTCGTCGGCAACGTGAAGACCCCGACCGCGCTCATGAGCGGCGAGGAAGACTACCGCACGCCGACCTCGGAAGCGGAGCAGTTCTACCAGGCGCTCAAGCTGCGGCAGGTCGACACCGCGCTCATTCGCGTGCCGGGCGCGTCGCACCACATCGCGGCGCGGCCGTCGAGCCTGATCGCGAAGACGGACAACATCATGGCGTGGTTCCGGCGCTACGATTTGCAGGAAAACTGAGCCACCGGCACCCGGCACGCATCAGGCGCCTGCAAACGTATTGCGCGAACGCGGTACACCCGTTATATCGGGGGCCGCGCTCGGCGGTTTTCGACAAATGCGTGTCGTTTTCCTACAATAAGCCATTCCCAATTGCCGCGACGATAGATTCGGTGTGGTCCGCGACCACGCCCTGCACCTGATTTCGCGGCGCCTATGGTTCCTGTCGGGCAGTCGCCTCGGCTCGGGCAAAAAATTACAGAGAGGGGGGGCAGCATGGCCAGCAACATCAAGCACGGGAAAACAGTCCTGTCGGCGGCGATTGCCGCGGCGTTGGCGGGCAGCGGCGCCGCGCACGCGCAGCAGGCGATCGAGGAGATCGTCGTGACCGCCACCAAGCGGGCGGAGCCGATGCAGGACATCCCCGTGTCGATCCAGGCCATGACCGGCGACAGCCTCGACAAGCTGGGCGTCTCGACCTTCAACGAATACATCGAGTTCCTGCCGAACGTGGTGATGAGCGGGCGCGGGCCGGGACAAAGCGTGATCTACATCCGCGGCGCGTCGACCGAGCAGTCGGCGATCACGCTGACTTCCGTGCAGGCTTCGGCGCCCAGCGTCGCACTGTACGTCGACGAGCAGCCGGTCGCGTTCGCCGGCCGCAACCTCGACGTGTATGCCACCGATCTCGAGCGTATCGAGGTGCTGCCCGGCCCCCAGGGCACGCTGTTCGGCGCGAGCTCGCAGGCCGGCACGATTCGCCTCATCACCAACAAGCCGGTGCCGGGTCTCTTCGAGGCCGGTTTCGACACCGAGATCGGCGCGACCAAGGACGGCGAGATGAGCACGTCCGTGGAGGCTTACCTCAACCTGCCGCTCTCCGAGAAGCTCGCTTTCCGCATCGCCACCTATACCGACAGTGCCGGCGGCTGGATCGACAATGTCCCCGGCACCTACGCCGCGGACATCGAAGTACTGAACCGCAACCAGATTTCCCCGGCCGCGCACGTCTGCACGGGCGACCCGGCCGTCGACGGGCCGATCAGCGGCACGGCCTGCGGCGGCCAGCGCGCCGTCATCCACGTGGCCGACAACAGCCAGCTCGTCGAGGACGATTTCAACGACGCGACCTACCGCGGCGCGCGGCTCGGCGCGCTCTATGACGTGAACGACGACTGGAGCGTGCTGGTCCAGCACCACATGCAGACGTTGAAGACCGAGGGCGTGTTCGAATACGACCCGTACCTGCCGGGCGAGGAGTCGGTGAACCTGTTCAACCCGACGCGCAACCAGGACGAGTTCGGGCTGACCACCTGGACCGTGACCGGCCGCCTCGCGGAGCTCGATCTCGTCTACACCGGCGGATTCCTGGAGCGCGACGTGTTCTACCAGCAGGACTACAGCGGCTACACCAACGGCGGCGGCTACCAGGCGTACTACATTTGCACCGGCGGTTATTCCAGCGCGGACGAGTGCTTCGACCCGGTCAAGCAATACCTCGGCAACACGACCAACGAGCGTTTCACGAACGAGTTCCGCGTCTCCACGAACCCGGAGAACCGCTGGCGCGCGACCGCGGGCGTCTTCATCGACGAGCAGGAGAGCACGTCGGACGGCCAGTTCCAGTACTTCGGCACGGTCGATGCCGGCTTCAACCACGCGCAGGCGCCGGGCACGATCACCAACCCGCCGAACGTGCCGCCGACGCCGGAGAACATCGTCAGCACCGTGGAAGGCGTGACCAATCCCTTCAGCCGGGGGCCGGCGACCACGTTCATCAACAACTTCACCCGCGAGGAAAGCCAGATCGCGGTCTTCGGCGAGTTTGCTTTCGACCTCACGGACCAGTTGACGGCAAGCATCGGCGCGCGCTGGTACGACCTCGACTACGAGTTCACCGGCTCCACCGGCTCATCTTTCGGCTGCAAGGGCGCGGCGACCCCCTGCGACGGGCAGGCCTTCGACAACCGCGTGTCCGAGCGGCTGGAGGCGATCGGCTCGTTCGCGGAGACCGGTGACACCACCGAGCTCGATGCGTTCTTCGGGGCGGCGACGAGCCAGCTCATCCAGCAGGGCATCGCCGACGGCACGTTCTTCGTCGAAGGCCTGGATTCCGAAGGCGTCATCAACCAGGACGACACCATCTGGCGCGCAACCTTGAACTACCACGCGAACGAGGACGTCATGGTCTTCGGCGCCTGGTCGCAGGGCTTCCGGCCGCAGACCTCGAATCGCAATGCCGGCCAGCCGTCGGCGAACCAGACCGGCGTCTACGAAGGTTACCTGGTGCCGGCGGTCGCCAAGACCGACGAGCTCGAGAACGTCGAGATCGGCATCAAGAGCGAGTTCTTCGACGGGCTCGTGCGCCTCAACGCCACGGCCTACCACTCCGAGATCACCGACCTGCAGATCTCCCGTTTCGACCCGGCGAACGTCGCGTTCCTCGTGTTCATCGAGAACGCGGGCGATGCCGAGATCGACGGGCTGGATGCGGACTTCCAGTGGAACGCCACCGACCACCTGACGCTCTATGGCGCCGCGAGCTTCGTGCATAACGAGCTCACGCGCATCAACCCGCAGCTCGTCGACATCGTCGTGCCCGAGGGCAGCCGGCTGCCGTGGACGCCGGAGTTCTCGGGCAATGTGCGCGCGGTATACAACTTCGCGCTGCCGGATTTCGAGGCGGATGCCTACGTGCGCGGCTCGATCACGTACACCGGCGACAGCCTCGCGATGTCGACCTGCAACGCCTACCAGATCGAGGACAACACGGCGCAGGTGTTCGGCAACCGCAGCAGCCTCAACATCGTCGAGGAAGGCGGCTTCTGCGGCACGCCGCTGACCGGCGACGATCTGGCGTCCGTGGTCGACCCGTCTTTCGTCGGGGTCGACGAGAACGGCGATACGCGCTTCATCGGCGCGCGCTACGAGCAGGAGGCGTACTCGCTCGTGAACCTGGCCGTCGGGGTCCGGAAAGACCAGTGGAGCGCGGAGCTCTTCATCGACAACGTCCTGGACGAGCGCGCGCAGGTCGCGATCAACGCGGCCGACTACTCGCCGAGCGTGGTCACCAACCGTCCGCTGACGGTCGGTCTTCGTTTCAGTTTCGATTATGAATGAACGGGCAGTCGATCGAGTCCATTTCGGGGCGCGCGCGCAAGCTCGTTGAGCAGGGGCAGTTCGCGCACGCCGCGGAGCTCGTGCGCCGTGAGATCGGCGGCGCCGAGCTCGACGCCCGCCATACCGAAGCGCTCTACGTCCTGGCCGTCGCCTCGCGCCACGGCAACGACTACCCGGGCGCCCTCGACACGCTGCGCTCGCTGCAGAGCGTCAATCCCGCGTATGCGCGCGGCTGGCAGGAGCAGGGGCATGCGCTCTTTTCCCTGAACCGGCTGGAAGACGCGCGGCGGGCGTACGAGCGCGCCGTGCAGCTAAACGAGGCCCTGCCGGCGAGCTGGAAGGCGCTTGCCAACCTGTATCGCCTCGCGGGACTCGAGCGGCACGCGGACTGGGCGCTGTCCCAGGTCGAATACCTCGAATCCCTGCCGGAGGAGTTGCGGGCCGTCGCCAGCATGACGCAGGAGGGCGACCTCGAGCGCGCCGATGCGCTGTGCCGCCGCTTCCTGCAGCAGCACAAGCACCATCCGGAAGGCATGCGGCTGCTGGCAGCGATTGCCGAACGGCTGGAGATCTCCGGCGACGCGGAATTCCTGCTGGAGAGCTGCGTCGAGCTGGCGCCGGAGCTCGACCGCGGCCGCAGCGACTACGTGAATTTCCTGCTCAAGATGCAGAAGTTCGAGAAAGCGCATCGCCAGGCGGAGATCCTGCTGGCGCGCGACCCGGAGAACCCGGAATACCAGTCGATGTTGGCGTCGGCAACCGCGGGGATCGGCCGGCACGAGCGGGCGATCGAGATGTTCGACCGCGTGCTCGCGAGCAGCCGGCGGCAGAACTCGCTTTATGTCATGCGCGGGCATGCGCAGAAGACCATCGGCCGGCTCGATGAGGCGATCGCGTCCTACCGCAAGGCCTGCGAAATCCAGCCGGATTACGGGGATGCCTTCTGGTCGCTGGCGAACACCAAGACCTACCGCTTCACGGACGCCGAAATCGCGCACATGCAGCAGTACGAAGCGGCTGCCGCCACCGGCGCGGAGGACCGGATCCACCTCTGCTTCGCGCTCGGCAAGGCCTTTGAAGACCGGGAGGAGTATGCCGACTCGTTCACGTGGTACGAGAAGGGCAACGAGCTGCAGCACCGGACCATCCGGCACCAGGCCTCGCACCTCGCCATTCGCACGGCTGCGCAGATCGAGACCTGCACGGAGGTTTTTTTTGAGCAGCTCGAAGGCAGCGGCCATCCGGCGCCCGACCCGATTTTCATCGTCGGGCTGCCGCGCGCCGGCTCCACGCTGCTCGAGCAGATCCTGGCATCGCATACGCAAGTCGACGGCACGCTGGAGCTGCCGAACATCATCGCGCTGGCGCAGCGCCTGCGTGGCGGGCGCAACCTCGTCGGGGCGAACGGCAAGCCGAGCTACCCCGCCGTGCTGGCCGAGATCGACCGCGACTACCTCCGTCGCTTCGGCGAGCAGTTCATCGAGGACACGCGCGTGTACCGCCGCGGCGCGCCGTTCTTCATCGACAAGAACCCGAACAATTTTTTTCACATCGGCCTGATCCGGGCGATCCTGCCGAACGCGAAGGTCATCGATGCGCGGCGGCACCCGATGGCCTGCTGCTTCAGCGGCTTCAAGCAGCTCTTCGGGCAGGGGCAGGAGTTCTCCTATGGGCTGGCGGAGATCGGCAACTACTACCGGGAATACGTGCAGCTCATGGCGCATTGGGACCGGGTACTGCCGGGGTTCGTGCTGCGGGTGCGGCACGAAGACGTCGTCGACGATCTCGAGGGGCAGGTGCGGCGGTTGCTGGAGTTCTGCGGCTTGCCGTTCGAAGCGCGGTGCGTCGAGTTTCACAAGACCGGCCGCAGCGTGCGGACGCCGAGCTCGGAGCAGGTGCGCCAGCCGATCTACCGGAGCGGGCTGGAGCAGTGGCGGCATTACGAGCCGTGGCTCGGACCGTTGAAAGAGGCACTGGGCCCGGAGATCCTGGCGAAATACGGAGTCATGCGCGATGCCTGAGCTGCGCGTCGCCCGTGAGACGGGCTCCCACACCCCCTTCCGCCGCCAAACCGCCGCACCAACGGCCGACACACCCGCTCATCCCGAGCCATCCCCGAACGCCGCGGCAAAATCGTCGAACTGGTCGGTCACCAGCGCCGCGCGCAGGATTCTCTGCACGATGATCGGATTGACGCCGACCTCGTTGCTGGCCGTCACCAGCGCGCGGTTATCCGGATGCAATTGCGCCTGCACGCGCTCGATCGCCGCCCGGTAGCGCGGCCAACCCCGCTCGCGATAGCCATACAGATGCCAGGCCTCCCGCCAGTCCCGCGCAAAACCGAGCAGCAGCTCGCGATAAGACTCGACCAGCCGCGGCTCGTTTTTCGGATGGCGGGAGAAATCGCCGATCAGTTCCTTCACCAGCGCATCCACTTCGCCGGGCGCCATGACGGGGCTGACGTTGTAGCGCTCCGCGCGGATCGGCGGCGTCGCGGCGGGGTCGAACGGGACCGCCCTCACCTGCGCATCGATCGCCTCACGATCCGCGACCGGATCGAACCGCTCCATCGCCGCCACCCCCGCCCAGAATCGCGACGAGCCCGCTATGTCGATGACGAGGTGCACACGCGCTGCCGCGCTCCCGTTCACGACCCGGTGCCGCCGCCAGGAATTGAAAATCCAGCACTCGCCCGGCCGCATGTGCAGCTCCGCGTCGGCGCAGAAAAACCGGACCGACGGATGCGTGACGATCGGGATGTGGACGCGCACGCGCGTGTACCAGTGGTAGTTGAAGTCGACGTGTGTCGCGACTTGCGCGCCGCCGGCGAGCTTCATGAGCCGCGAGCGCCCCAGGACCTCGCCGAAGCTCGCCATCGCCTGTTGCAGGTACGGGCTGCACTCGAGATGCGGCGTGATTTGCATTACGCCGTGAAAATCCTCGTTGGAGCCGCCGTTCCTGGAGATGAGCGGGAGCGCGGAGTTTCCGGGAAACCCGGCGGGATGCGTCATCCACGCCGCATCCGGCAGCGCGGCAACTTCTTCCGCCAGGCGGTCCGCGTCGAACGCATAAGGGAGTCGAATGAATGGCCTGGCGATTTCCATGGGAGCTCCGCTGCCGGTGACCGAACAATTCCGCAGGTCGTGAACTGTCCGGCTCCGGGCGCGTTCCATCCTACAGTCCGCTTTGCTCGCTGGCGAGGCGCTTGCTACGCTGGCGCGCGCCAAACAACAAAAACAACAAGGATATTCGGCCATTAAAAAGCTACTGAGCTCGATCAATTCGTCGATCGACCCGTGGGTGTTCTACGTGTCGCTGGCGCTGACGGCGTCGTTCGTCGTCTGGGGAATAGCCGGCACGGAAAACCTCGCCGCCGTCACCAGCTCCAGCCTGTCTTTCGTCCTCGACGACTTCGGCTGGGCTTACGTGCTGTCGACTTTTGTTTTCGTCGTATTCATGTTCTACCTGGCCTTCAGCCGCTTCGGGAAGATCCGCCTCTGCCCGCCCGGTGAGAAGCCCGAATTCAGCACGACATCCTGGATTGCCATGATGTTCAGCGCCGGCATGGGAATCGGGCTGATGTTCTACGGCGTCGCCGGCCCGATGTCGCATTTTTCGAACCCGCCTTTCGGGCTGGCGCAGCCCGGTACCGAAGCCGCGGCCCGGGTGGCGATGCAGTACACCGTCTTTCACTGGGCCCTGCAGCCGTGGGCGATTTACGCCCTGTTCGGGCTCGCGATCGCGTGGTCATCGTTCTGCAAGGGGCGCGGCAATCTCGTCAGCGGCACGTTTCGCCCGTTGCTCGGGCGCTATGTCGATGGTGGAGTTGGCCGCACCATCGAAATACTGGCGATCCTCGCCACGCTCTTCGGCACCGCCACGTCGCTCGGACTGGGCGCGCTGCAGATCAACGGCGGGTTGACCTACCTGTGGGGTGCGCCGGATTCACTCGGGCTGGTCGTCGCCATCATCGCCGTCATTACGGCGATGTTCATCATTTCGGCCGTTACCGGCGTGCACAAGGGGATCGAATGGCTCTCCAACACGAACATGGTGCTGGCGGCAGCGCTGGCGCTGTTCGTGTTCATCGCGGGCCCCGCCGTCTTCATCCTGGACACCTTCGTGCGGTCGATCGGCGCCTACTTCCAGAACTACCTGACCATGAGCTTCCGTACGGGCGCTTTCCAGGGGAAGGACTGGCTGGGGAGCTGGACGATATTCTACTGGGCGTGGTGGATTTCCTGGGCTCCGTTCGTCGGCACCTTCGTCGCGCGGATATCCCGCGGGCGCACCATCCGCGAATTCGTCGTCGGCGTGCTGGTTGCGCCCAGCGCCATCTGCCTGCTGTGGTTCGCGATATTCGGCGGTACTGCCTTGCACCTCGAGCTCGCGGGCACCGCCGACCTGGTGACGGCCTCAAACAACGATATCGCGATGGCGCTGTTTGCCCTGCTCGATGCCCTGCCGTGGCCGGCGATCAGCTCCATGCTCGCCGTCGTGCTGGTCGTATTGTTTTTCGTCAGCGGCGCCGATGCGGCTTCAGTCGTCATGGCCATGCTCTCGTCGCGCGGCAACCTGCATCCGAAATCGTGGGTCATCGTGCTGTGGGGCGTCCTGACCGGCGCCGCGGCGGCCATCCTGCTGCTGGCCGGCGGACTGAACGGGCTGAAGACGGGCGCCATCCTGGCCGCCGGACCGTTCATCATCGTCCTGATCGGAATGGCGATTTCGCTGATGAAAGAGCTCCGGCAGGAAGCGCCGAAGCGGAAGGACCTGTAGGAGCCCGTCTCACGGGCGACACCCTATGAACGCAGGCGTTGGTTCTGCGGGTCGTAGGGGCTTTCCTCGAGGACCGTTGCCGCGTAGCGATCGCCGAGGATTTCGATCTCCAGCTCCGTGCCGGGCGCGGCGAGCTCAGGGTGGACCATCGCGAGCGCCAGCGACTTCTGCAGGCGGAACCCGTAGTTGCCGCTGGTCGAGCGGCCGACGAGCTCGCCCTCGCGGCGGAGCGGGTTGTTGCCGAGCGGGTCGCGGTCCGTGACGCCGTGCACCTCGAGCGTGACGAACGCGTTGTTGAAACCTCGCGCCTGCCACTCCAGCAGCCCTTCGCGCCCGATGAAGTCCCCCTTCTCCGGGTGCACGAAGCGGTCGAGACCGGATTCCAGTGCGGCGTACTCGATCGACAGCTCGGTACCGATCAGGCGGTAGGACTTTTCGACGCGCAGCGCATCCATCGCCCGGATGCCGAACGGCTTCAGCTCGAGATCGGCGCCGGCGTCGAACAGCGCATCGAAGATCGCGTTCTGGTATTCGAGCCCGTGGTGGACTTCCCAGCCGAGCTCGCCCACGAAGTTGACGCGCATGAGCCGCGCGGGCGCCAGCCCCACGGTGGTGTCGCGCGCGCTGAGCCAGGGGAAATCCGCGTTCGACAACGATGTCCCGGCGACCCTTTCCAGCAGTTCGCGCGACCCGGGTCCGGCGACGACGAGCACGCCCATCGCTCCGGTCAGGTTCTCGAAATGCGCGGAGCCGTCCCGCGGCAGGCGCCGGAAAATCCAGTCGTGGTCGAGCCGCTGCCACGCGCCCGCCGAGACGAGATAGAAGGAATCGGCCGCCTCGCGCAGGATCGTGAACTCCGAATGCACGCCGCCGCGCGGCGCGAGCGCATGGCAGAGTGCGATGCGGCCGATCGACTTCGGCAGGCGGTTCGCGACCAGCCGGTCGAGGAATGCCTCGGCGCCGGGGCCCGACACGCGCGCCTTGGCGAACGCCGTCATGTCCAGCAGCCCGACGTGCTCCGCGACGTGCCGGCATTCCTCGTCTACGTGGTCGAACCATTTCGAGCGCCGGAAGGACCAGTGGTCTTCCCGCGGCACGCCTTCGGGCGCGTACCAGTTCGGGCGCTCCCAGCCGAATTTCTGCCCGAATACCGCGCCGCGCGCCTGCATGCGCTCGTAGCATGGCGCCGTGCGCAAGGGCCGCCCCGCAGGGCGTTCCTCGTCCGGGTAATGAATCGTGAAGACCATCGAGTAGGCTTCCTCGTTCCTGGCCTTCAGGTATTCCTTCGTCGCGTAGTCGCCGAAGCGCCGCGGGTCGACGCCGAGCATGTCGATCGTGGGCTCGCCCTCCACGATCCACTCGGCGAGCTGCCAGCCCGCGCCGCCGGCCGCGGTGATGCCGAAGCTGTGGCCCTCGTTCAGCCAGAAATTGCGCTTGCCCCAGGCGGGACCCACGATCGGGTTGCCGTCCGGCGTATAGGCAATCGCGCCGTTGTACACCTTCTTGACGCCCGCTTCGGCGAAGATCGGCACGCGGTGAATGGCGGACTCGATATGCGGCATGAGCCGGTCGAGGTCCTCCTGGAACAGCTCGTATTCCGCATCGGGCGAAGGGCCATTGATGTAGCAGGCCGGCGCGCCGATCTCGTACGGGCCGAGCAGCAGCCCGCCCGCTTCCTCGCGCATGTACCAGGAGCCGTCGGATTCGCGCAGCACGCCCATTTCGGGCAGCGCGCGCTGGTGGCGCGACACGATGTCCGGGTGCGGCTCCGTCACGATGAACTGGTGCTCGACCGGCATGACGGGAATGTCGAGGCCGATCATCCGGCCGGTCTGCCGCGCGAAGCTGCCAGTGGCGGACACCACGTGCTCGCAGGTGATGTCGCCCTTGTCGGTTTGCACGATCCACTCGCCGTTCGGCTTTTGCTCGATGCCGGTGACGGTGGTGTTCCGGTGGATCCTGCCCCCGCCTTCGCGTGCGCCGCGTGCGAGCGCCTGCGTCAGGTCGGCGGGCTGGATGTAGCCGTCGTCGGGGTGGCGGATGGCGCCGATCAGGCCGTCGGTGATCGCGAGCGGCCAGATGTCCCGCACCTGCTCCGGCGTCAGGAACTCGACGTTGACGCCGATCGTCTGCGCGACGCTCGCGTACTGCCGGTACTCGTCCATCCGGTCTTCGTTGGTAGCAAGCCGGATGTTGCCGACCAGCCGCAAACCGACGTCCTGCCCGGTCTCTTCCTCGAGTTGCTTGTAGAGCGCGACCGAATACTTGTGGATCTGGCCGACGGAATAGCTCATGTTGAACAGCGGCAGCAACCCCGCCGCGTGCCACGTCGAGCCCGATGTCAGCTCGCGGCGCTCGACCAGCGCCACGTCCGTCCAGCCTTTCTTCACGAGATGGTAGAGTGTCGAGACCCCGACGATGCCCCCGCCGACGACCACGACCCGCGCGTGCGTCTCCATCAGTGCCCTGCCCCGTGAATAAGTTCGTAATTCCGGTCGCGCCTTTTTGTGACTGCAAGCGCGCGCGACGCGTGAGCACCGCTATTGCGAGGAGTCGCAACGCCGCCAGGCGCAAAAAGGCGCAGCGGGATTGCGGAGTTATTCGCGGGGCAGGGCACTTTTCAGAGGTTGCTGAAAAAGCCGATCGACTTCAACAGCCCACCGAACGGGAAGACGTGAACGCCGGCGATGCCGGCAGCCGGGTTTTCGGACCGGTAGCGCGCCAGCGGCGGCAGCATGGCTTCCGGCGTCCAGCGGCCGAGCAACTGCGTCACGGCATCCGGGCGCCGGGCGAGCAGGCGCGACGAGGCGCCTACCCCGCACTGCAGTGCATAGCGCAGCAACGTCTGCGTTTTTGCGGGTCCCGGCACGCCGATGCGCACCGGGAGCTCGATGCCGGCCTGCCGCAGGCGCTCGAGCCAGGCGATTACCGGATCGGCGGAGAAGGCGAACTGGGTGACGATCCACATCCGCGTGCCGGTCTCGCTCGCGTACGCCGCTTTGCGGCGCAGCGCATCGAGCAGCGCTTGCGCGTCCGCGACCGGGTGGCCTTCCGGGTGCCCGGCGACGCCGACCTCCGCAAACCCGTGCGCCTGCAGCAGGCCGGTGTCGAGGACGTCGAACGTGCTCGTAAACGGCCCCGCCGGCCGCCGCCGATCGCCGGCGATCAGCAGCAGCGAGCCGGCGCCCGCGTCCGCAAGGCTTGCGAGCTGCTCATCCAGTTTCGCACGGCTGGCCGCGGCCCGCGCCGGGACGTGGGGCACGGCGCGCAAGCCTTGCGCGGCGAGCTGCCGGCAGGCGTCCACCGTGTCCGCCATCGATGCGCGCGGCAGGTACGGCACGTAGACGCGGGTGCCCGGCGGCAGCAACCGCTCCAGCGATTCGGCGCTCGCGAGCTGCCGCGGCGTCGCCTCGATCGAGAAGCCCTCGACGAGCCGGCGCAACGACAGCGGATCGGGGGGCGCTTCGGGGACAGGCCCCGTTTCCGCAGGAAATGGGGCCTGTCCCCATTTCCCCCCTGCCCTCATCTCCCCATTCTCCACGTTCCTCAATACGTGAAATCGCGGCCGCTCTTCTTCGCGACCTCGCGCGAGTTGGGATTCACCGACGGCCGGAACGGCACCTCGACCACCTCGGCCTCGACCGGCACGCCGGGCACTTCCGCGTACTCGTCCGGCAGCATGACGGAGAGCTTCGTGCCGAGGTCCTTCAGCCCGACCGGGAGATGGCACAGCGCGATGTTGGTCGCGAGCTCCGGCGAATACCACGGCGACGTGACGTAGCCGGCGGGATCGCCGCCATCCGGCCCGGAGATGAGCCAGAAGTCGTACGCGTAATCGGTGATCGGCTTGCCGCCCAGCTTGATGCCGGCGAGCGTCAGCTTGAACGGATAACGCCCCGCATCGATTTCCGCGCGCGCCGCTTCGAGCCGCTCCTTGCCGATGTAATCGGCTTTTTTCTCCCGCGGCACCTGGTACGCCAGGTTGCACTGGAAGGGCAGCATCTCCTGGTCCATGTCCTGGCCCCACGACAGGATGCCGGCCGCGATGCGCCGGTGGTGCGCCGGCGCGATGACCATCAGGTTATGGCGCGCGCCGGCTTCGAGCACCGCGTTCCACATGGCCTCGGCGTGCAGCGTCGCATCGACCAGGTAGATCTCGTAGCCCTTCTCTCCCGTAAAGCCGGTCTGCGACACGATGACCTCGTGCCCGGCGACCTGGCCTTTCATCAACCCGTAGAAGGGAATGTCGCGCACCGCATCGCCGAACAGGTCGACCATCAGCGCTTCCGATTTCGGTCCCTGGATCTGCACGGGGCAGACGTCGATCTCGCCGATCGACACGCGGAAGCCGTGGCCGGTGTTTACGCCGCGCAGCCACCATTCGATGTCGCTGTCGGAGAGCGAGAACCAGAACTCGTCCTCGGCGAGCCGGAGCAGCACGGGGTCGTTCAGCACGCCGCCTTCCTCGTTGCAGAGGATGACGTACTTGGCGTGCATCGGCTTGATGCGCGTGGCGTCGCGCGTGATCACGTAGTTCACGAACGCCTCGGCATCCGGGCCCTTGACGCGGATCTGCCGCTCGACCGCCACGTTCCACATCGTCACGTGATTCACCAGCGCCTCGTACTCGACCATCGCGCCGCCGTCTTCCGGCCGGACGTAGCCGCGCGGGTGGTAGACGCGGTTGTAGACCTCGCCACGCCAGCAGCCGGCCTCGTGGGACAGGTGCCAATAAGGCGATTTGCGGATGCGGGTTGAAATGAGCATCTCGACCGGCGTGCGGCCGGACTGGCGCAAGTTGTACGGCACCCGGCGGTCCGACTGGTCGACGCTCGTGCAATGCCGCGCCCGCGTCCCGGACAGGGCGTCGCCATTGGCAGCCGTGCCCGGGAGCTGTTCGACCGTGGCCTTCTCCAGAAATGTCATCTTCCGATCCTCGTAGAAAGTGGTCCCTATGAGGCGGAAATTGCAGCAATCGGAAACCGGTCGCTTTCCCAATCGCGACATTTACTAGCCGGGAGTCGCCATGCCCGATCCGGCGGCGAACGCGTCCCTCCCCGGCAGCGAACGCCCATCGGCCGGCGGCGGCATTGTTGCCTGGCCCGGCTACGGAAGCATCGGCCGGCAACTATACTGGCGTTATCGATTGCATTGTCCGAGGACACGTCCATGGCAGATCGTGGTGAAACATCGCTGCTCGTTTGCGCCCTCTGGATGATCGGCATCAGCCTGGTGCTGTTCTTCCTGCCGGCGCTGAACGGCCTGATCGGCGGGGCGGTCGGCGGTTACAAGGCCGGCTCGGCGATGCGTGGGCTGGGCGCGGCGATATTGCCGGCCATCATTTCCGGTATCGGCATCTGGCTGCTGCTCGCCGTATTCGATGCGCCGATACTCGGCTTCCTCGCCGGCATGGCCGTCGGGGTGTGGGCACTGGTCTCGAGCATCGGACTGCTGATCGGTGCCGCGATCGGCGGCGCGGTTTCACCCGGATCGTCAGCGGCCGTCACCTGAAGGCACGCGCAAGGCCACCCTTCGCCGCGTCGCAAGGCCCCGTCAAGTAACCCAGTCGATCAGCAGGTTCAGCAGCGTGAGCAGGAGGCTGCCGACGAGCGCCGCGCCGAACCCGTTGATGCGAATGCCCGGCACGAGCGCCGCGACCAGCCATAGCATGAGCGCGTTGATGACGAACAGGAACAGACCGAGCGTCAGCAGCGTGATCGGCAGGGTCAGCAGGATCATGATCGGCCGCACGATCGCGTTCACGATTCCGAGGACGAGCGCGCCGATCAGCGCGGTGCCGAAGCCGCTGACGTGAACGCCGCCGACCAGACGCGCGACGATGAGCAGCGCGCCGGCGGTCAGCACCAGGTGCAGGAGGAAGCCAAGCATCGTCAGCGCATTCTATACGAGTTCAACGGCGTTGCCGCTCACGCTTATCCCGCCTTGCGTAAAGGGACGAAGCAGCGGGTCAGGCATCCGGCAATGTGTACCGGAGATCGTAATAATGCTTGCCGTCCTCGATGGTGATCTCCATCTCGCCTTCGATGCCCGCGAGCTCCTCCGTGCCCGACTCGGGGACGATGAGGATGGACCAGTTCTCGGGGATCCCGGCGCGCAGACCGCTGCGGTGCATCAGCGCGAAGCTGCCACTACGTCCGCCGAGGGTGCCGGTGACTTTCTCCAGCGCGACGTAGGCTCCGGACGTGCTGCCATCACCGATGGCGAGCATCTCGCCCTGGCTGGCGGCGTCGAGCTCGCCGTGGAAGCGCTTGTCGAGCGACAGCCGGCTGACGCCGGCGGCCTTCGCCGCCGCGTTGTCGGGCTGTTGCGGTTCGACGGTGACGTCGAAGGAGCCTTTTGCGTGCATGGTGTCGGGAGTCTCCGTCTGTCCGGTGGATGCAAGAGCAAAACCGGTCGCGGCGATCAGCACGGCCACGACGAGCATTCGGTTCGTGACCATGCTACTTCGCTCGTTTCGATTTTGCCTTTCGGCCGGCTGTATTGAGGGCGGCCGCGGCACGAACCAGCGCCTTGAACGCGTCCGCGTCGACCTCCTCCCCCTCATGGACGTCGATGGCGCGCCTGACCTTGCCGTCGAGGCTGGAGTTGAAGAGCTTCGCCGGGTCCTTCAACGAAGCCCCCTTGGCGAAGGTCAGTTTCACTTTCGCCTTGTAGGACTCGCCGGTGCAGATGATCCCGTCGTGTTCCCATACGGGCGTGCCCATCCACTTCCATTCCTCTACGACGTCCGGGTCCGCTTCCCTGATGAGCTTGCGCATCCTGTTCAAGGTCTTGCCGCGCCAGTCCCCGAGCTCGGCGATTCTTTCATCGATCAGGTCGGAAGCCGACTGGCCTTGATTCGAGGCCGGGTTTTTCATCCTGTCCTCCTTTTGAGCCTTCAGGGCCCGTTGCAGGTGGGCCGTTCAGAGTGGACGGAGCAGCCGGCGCCGATGTTGCCACATTCGGCTCCGCCGTTGCAGTGTCCACGCCGCGCCACGCCTGAGCTCATCCGGTCCGCGCCACCTCCGGCTCCGCGGACGACGCCAGCAGCCATTGTGCCGTGTAGCGGGCGAACGAGTTACGGACCCACAATTCGATCGCATTCCCGTCGTCCAGGGCACGGAGGAGCACGCGCGTTTTGGCGAGCAAGGTTTGCGCGCAGCGGCCGGCACCGAAGGCCGCCGGGTGCAGGTCCAGCGGGCAGCCGCCGGCCAGCAGCTCGCGGGTGCCCGGACCGGACAGGGCAAAGGACGTGTAGTTGTGCGAGACGTCCACCACGGAGAGCCACGGCTCGTCCGGGCAGGCATCGCGTATGGCCGTTTCAAGCGCGCGAGCCTCCCCGTCCGGCGCGGCCAGCAGCCACTCATCGGGGCCGAGCCAGATGGCGGCACGCCGGTCCGACCCGTTCCAGCGGTTCGGGGCGAGCGGCAACGCAACCCCGGATTGACGCTCAACGGCATGCACGAAAGTTTCCGTCGCCGGGCCACGGACGTTCAGCACGCTGCGATACGGTAGCAGCTCGATACGCACCGCATCGCTGCTTGCGGCGGCCAGCTCACCGGCGATGGCATCGGGCGCTGCCCGCAGCAGCTCCGGATCACGCGCCATCGCGCCGCGCTCCTTCGCGATCGTAGAACACCGGGTCGCAGATTTTCACCCGCACCGGCCGAGCCTCGACCGCCGCCTCGATCACATCCCCGTACCGCTGCCGGCCCGCCTCGACCAGCGCCAGGCAGAAACGCCCGCCCATTGCCGGGCTCGCGTAGCTCGACGTCACGAAGCCTTGCATCGGCACCGGCGGCGGATCGCCGCCATGGCCGGCCGCCACCAGTTGCGTGCCTTCCGGGATGTCGGAGTGACGATCCTCCGGCCACAACCCCACGAGCTGCTTGCGGTCCGGCCGCCGGCAATCCGGGCGCAGGAGCGAGCGGCGGCCGATGAAGTCCTTCTTGCCCGACACCGCCCAGTCCAGCCCCAGGTCGTAAGGCGTCTGCGTACCGTCCGTTTCCTGTCCCACGATAATGAAGCCCTTCTCGGCCCGCAGCACGTGCATGGTTTCCGTGCCGTAAGGCGTGATACCGAACTCCACACCCGCCTCCATCACCGCATCCCACAGCGAAGCACCGTAATGCCACGGTACGTTGATCTCGTACTGCAGCTCGCCCGTGAAGCTGATGCGGAAAACACGCGCGGCAATGCCGCCGATTGCCACCTCGCGCCAGGCGAGGAACGGGAAAGCCTGCGGCGAAAAGTTCGCCTCGGGCGCGAGCTTCGCCAGCACCTTGCGGCTGCAGGGCCCGGCGACGCCAACCGTCGCCCACTGCTCGGTGACGGAAGTGAGCCGCACGCGCAGGTCCGGCCACTCCGTCTGCAGGTACTCCTCGAGGTGGTCGAGCACCGGGGCGGCATTGCCCGTCGTGGTGGTCATCAGGTAGCGATGCTCACCGATCCGCGCCGTCGTGCCGTCGTCGAATACCATGCCGTCCTCGCGGCACATGACGCCGTAGCGCACTTTGCCGACCGGCAGCTTCAGCCAGTTGTTGGTGTACACGCGGTTCAGGAACTCCGCGGCGTCCGGCCCCTGGATGTCGATCTTGCCGAGCGTGGAAGCGTCCATCATGCCGACGCGCTCCCGTACGGCCGCGCATTCCCGCGCGACCGCTGCGCCCATGTCTTCGCCGGCGCGCGGGTAATACCACGGCCGCTTCCACTGCCCCACGTCCTCGAACAGGGAGCCGAGCGCGACGTGCCGGTCGTGAATCGCCGTGAGCCGCGCCGGATCGAACAGCTCGCCCCGATCGCGCCCACCCATCGCGGCGAAGGTGACCGGGGTGTACGGCGGGCGGAACGTCGTCGTGCCGACGCGCGGAATCGCTTCGCCGGTCGTTTGCGCGAGGATCGCGAGCGCGTTGATGTTCGACGTTTTCCCCTGGTCCGTGCCGAACCCGGTCAGCGTGTAACGCTTCATGTGCTCGACCGACTCGAAGCCCTCCTTGACCGCGATGCGGATATCGGCCGCGGTCGTGTCGTTTTGCAGGTCCACGAAGTGGTGCGATCCGGCGTTGCGGCCCGGCCGTACGTCCGGCACGAGCCAGAGTGGCGACGGCGGCGTGGCGGGAACGTCGTCCACCTTCGGAAGATCGACCGCCGCCGCCTGGAAGCCGCAGGCTTCCGCGGCGCTCTTGCCGGCGGCGGCCGCTTCCGCCAGCGCAGCGTGCAGTCCGAACGTACCGTTGCACGCGCCGACGGAGACCTGTTCCGCGGAAGACTCGCCGGGCCGGAAGCAGGCGAACGTCTCATCGTAAATGAGCTTGCCCTGCGACTGGCTGTGCAGGTGCACGACGGGACTCCAGCCGCCGGAGACGGCCAGCAGGTCGCAGTCGAGCCACTCGGCCTTGCCGGTGGCGCTGCCGGCCAGGGAGCGCTCCGCGACGGCA
>DASSBS010000015.1:0-8039 GCA_035698445.1 Woeseiaceae bacterium | reverse complement strand
GCGCGCCAGCCGCCTGCGACGGCGCGCTCGAGAGCGGCGGCCGCCCGGTCGTACTGTCCGCGCATGGACAGGACCAGCGCCCGCTGGTAGTCCAGCTCGGCGTTCACCAGGCCCTCTCCTGCCAGCCGTGCGAAGAGGCGTTCGGCGTCGCCGAGCAGCGCATCACCGCGTGCCCGGGCGCCGGCACGCAGCAACGCATCCGCGTAATACAGCCCGTGCGGAAAGCGCCAGTTCCAGACCAGCGCGTCGCACACCCATTGCTGCAGGTTGCCGCCGGCGCGCTCGTAATAGTTCAGTGCCTTCTTCGGCTGGCCGCAGACCAGTTGCGCGAGCGCGGCATTGGCCAGCGTTTCGGCGTTCGATCGCTCCCCTTCCAGCCGTCCCTCGGTAAACGAGAGCAGCTCGGCATCGCGGTTGCCCGCGATGAGCACCGCCATGCGGGTGCGCACGACCGTCGCGTCATTCGGCGCGATGTCCGCGGCTCGCTGCAGGAACCGCTCGGCGGCATCGAGGTCGCCCTCCCCGAGTTGCAGCAGGGCCACGTTCGCCGGGTAGTACGGCCGGTTCGGGTTGATGCGGCTGGCCCGCTCCCACCATTCCTGCGCCGCGTCCATGCCGCCCGACCGGCGGGCCACGTGCGCCATGCCCGAATACGCGACCGTGAATTCGGGGGCAATCTCCATGACCTGCTCGAAGTGCTCGCGCGCGGCGTCGAGCTCGCCGAGCTTCAACAGGGCATAACCCAGGTTGCTGCCGACGATGGGTGACAGCGGATCGGCGTCGTAAGCGCGCTGGAACTCGTCCCGCGCCTCGCGCAAGCGGCCGAGGTCCGTGAGCGTCAGCGCGAGCCAGGCATGGGCCATCGAGTAATCCGGATTGAGCTCCAGCGCGTGCCGGAGCGACTTCTCTGCCGCCGCGGCATCCTGCCGCAATCGGTTGAGGAATCCCAGCGAGGCGTGGGCTTCCGCCAGCCGCGGATCGAGGGCTAGCGCCCGCTCCACCATGGGCGCCGCGCGAGCGATCGCTTCTTCCACCGGTATCGGCCCGTAACCCTCGCCGCTGGCGCTCAGCAGCGACCAGGAGTCCGCCAGCCCGGTGTACGGCAGGGCGAAATCGGGATCGCGCTCGGTCGCCTGCTCGAAGAAGCGGACGGCGCTGCGCAACGATTCTTCGGTGCGCTTGTGAAACTGGTGGCGGCCCATCAGGTACAGGTTGTAGGCCTGGATGTCACGCGTGCCCGGGACGACGCGCGGCCGTTTCGCACCATAAACTTCGAAGTGCAGAGCATCGAATACCGCGCGCGAAATCTCGTCCTGGATTCTGAAGATATCGCCCTGCTCGCGATCGAACACCTGCGTCCAGCGCTGGAAGCCGTCGGCGGTGTCGAGGAGGCGCACCGTGATGCGCAGGCGGCCGTTGCTCTTGCGCACGCTCCCCTCCAGCACGTTCGCGACGTTCAGCTTCTCGCCGACCGCCCGCACGTCGCTGGTGCCGTCGCGAAAGGCGAACGCCGAGCTGCGCGCGGCGACCCGCAGCCCTTCGACGCGCGACAGCACGTTCAGGAGATCCTCGGCCAGCCCCTCGCAGAAGTAGTCGTTCTCCCGGTCGCCGCCGATGTTGCGGAACGGCAGCACGGCGAGCGAGCGCTCGGGACGCGGCAGCGCCTTGGCGGCCTCGCCTTCCGCGAGTGCCGGCGTCCGCTCCAGGCCCGACCACGTCAGGTCGAACACCCACGCCGCGACGACCACGAAGGGGAAGGCGATGAGCGCGAGCAGGATCACCCAGCGGACGTACTCTGTCGGGAGCGCCAGCGGCGGAAAGACCACCGAGGCCACTTCGATGGCGACCCAGGCCGTGACGACATAGAACGCCGCGACGCGCACGACCTTGCGCCGCCGGAGCTCCCGGAAGAAGCGATCTATCCTCTCCGGGATCCGGGAGCGATTCTCACCCGATACTCGAATTCTGCTGCGCATCGCGATTGGGTGGGAGACAGGACCCCTCCCCTGCTGTGGCCGTGACGGGGAAGTGTAGTACGGATTCTCCGGTCGCACGCTATCGCGGACAGCCTGCGCTGTCCCACGGCCGCCCTGGCTGGCCGGGCTCCTGCCCGGTCCTTAAGCTACTTACGTTCGAGAATCAGCAGGATCTGCTGCCGGTCCGGGTCTCCTTCGAGCGGACCGTAGGCTTGTATAGCGGGCTCGAGCTCCTGCCCCAGCGAATCGTGCATGAGCCCGGCGACAGGAGATCCGTCGCCCATGACTTGCTGAATGGCGCCGAGCACGTCCTTGTCAATGGCCACTCTCGCGCGGCACAACGTGCTCCGGCATTCCAGGTACTCGAATTCGTAGCTCGGACCGTAAGGATGCCGGCCGACGAAATCCCTGATCTTACGTTCCGCCGCCGGCGCCCACGCCGGGTCGACCTCTTCACCGAGGAACTGCTCGTTCAGGATCTCCGGCCCGTCGGGCCGCTGGAAAAACCCGGTGAATGGATCCGCCGGAACACTGGCAACGTCGGAAGCTTCGGCCGCGGCGGTGGCGCCGCCGGTGCGCAGGGGATTGGCGGAGGAAACAGGTTCCGGTGGAGTCTCGGGTGATGTCGCCATGCGAGGAGAAGTTGCACCGCCGCTGTGCACCGGACGTTCGGCTGCAGCCTGAGTCGGGGCCGATGCCGTAATCCCCGGAGCTTGGGCCTGCCCGGCAGGAGGCGTCGCGCCGGGCGTGGGCAGCAAGAGGACGGCGATCAGCGAGAGCCAGCTCACTGCCGCAATAGCCCACGCGGCATTTCTCTGTCGCGTGAGTCGCTCCGCGTCGGAAGTCGTGCTCATGTAGCACCTCCAAAGGACGCGCCGCCCTCACCCTTGTGGCTCGATTATCCCACACGCGCGCTACCGCGCACAGGCTTGGCTGCGGCGCCAACGCCGAATCGCCGCCGAAAACCCGAACCCCTGGCTACCAGTAGGTATCCCAGCGCAGCTTGACGATGACGGCGTTGCCGGTGGGCGGTGCCCGGTTCAGGTCGCCGAGCTGCGGCTCGATGCCATGGTTGAAGACGACGAACAGCTCGCGCCCCGGCTGGATGATCCACTGCAGGCGCGCGTTGACGCCGAGCTCGTCCGTCAGGGAGTCGTGCTGCACGAAGGTGGACAGCGCGAGATCGGGCGTAAACGACCAGGCCGCCTCGAGCTGGGTGAGGCGGATGATGAAATCGCCCTGCGGCAGGTAGCCGAAGTTGTTCTCGTTTTCGAGGCCCAGTTGCAGCCTGCCGTCGGGCGAGGTCCACTCGATCTCGGCCGACGTCGACCTCAGGGTGCCGGTGAAGAAATCGCCGTCGCTCACGTTGGCGTAGAACACCAGGGGCCGTGACTCGGGCGTATTCCCGCGGAGGCTGTACCGGTTGAAGCGGTATTCGCCGGCGGGGATGGTCACGCCGGGCGCCACGGTGAACGGCTCCTCCAGCGCCTCGTAGTCCGCGACGAACACCGGATCGAAGAAGTAGCCGGATTCGGTGGTCATGCGAAACGGCAGGACGGCCAGCTCCTTGCTCTCGGGAATTCCCTCCAGGTCGTCGACCTGGATGTACTCGCCGCCGAACTGGAATTGCCGCACCCAGTCGAACCTGCCGCCTTGCGGCCGCGGCCGGAACAGCGCAATCCCGAGGTACTGGCGCGTGCCCGGGCGCGGCAGGAACCCGAGCGCGGGATCCAGCGCATCGCCGAACTCGTTGACCTTCAGGAACGCGTACCAGAGGTCGTTCGGGTATTCGATGGCCGCGCCGTAGCCGTCCGCCCGGCCCGGCGCGAGGTCGCCGTACGAACGGCCGTACCAGCCGGAGATCGTGAGGTTCTTGTCGCCCCGGAACTGCGACGTGCGCCAGACGCCGTCGACCCCGGCGTAGCTGTTGTCGGCGAGCCCGGCCGGATCGCCGTGGGTCAGCAGCGTGCCGATGCGAAACTCGTCGCTCACGTCGTAGGCCGCGCGCGCCACGGCCAGATTCGTCGAGGGCGCGACGGCGCCACCCGCGGTTTCGACGTCCAGCAGCCCGACAGAAAAGTCGCCGACGTGCCCGATCAGTTTTGCACCGGCATCGATCGGCACGATCTGGCCGCCGACGAGTCCGATGCGGCGCGAAAAGTAAGGGACGAACTGCGTGCTGAGATTACCGTCGTCACCGATGTTCAGGCCGTAACCGAATTCGAACAGGTTGGAGCCTTCGAGGAAGAACGGCCGCTTTTCCGGAAAGAACAGCGAGAAGCGGCTGAGGTTCACCCGGCCCTCCTCGGCTTCCGCTTCGGCGAAGTCCGGGTTGACCGCCAGTATTCCTTCGAGCTGCGGCTTGAAGTTGTATTTGATGCCGATTCCGACGTCGCCCGTCGAGTCGCTGCCGGGCGCACTGTTGTAGCGCGCCAGCGCGTACGGCATCACGGCGAGCCCGACGCCCTGCTTAAGGCCGCCGATGCCACGGAGCTCACCCGCACGCCGCAGGTCGAAAATCCCGGAATCGAGCGTAATGCCCGCCCAGCGCAGCGAGAGCTGGTCGCGGGGCACGTACCGCCCGACATTCAGCCCCCAGGCCTCGAGATTCGCATCGAATTGCAGGCTCTGCGTGGAAATTGCGATCTCGGCCGTCCAGCCGGACGGCGTGCGGGAAACGGCCGCGTTCCAGATGCCGTTCCAGTTGTCGTCGGTATTGGTGTTGACGTTCAGCCCGTCGCTGCGGGCGCCGCCGGCATTGATCTGGAACCAGTAGCCGAGCCGGCGCGCGCCGAAGGTGTCGAGCACGATCGTAACGTGGTCGTCGGCATCCTGCCCGTCGTCACGCTGCAGCGTGTGGACGGTAATGTCTTGCGGCTGCGGATCGTGATTGGTGAAGCCGAAATAGAGATGCTGCCCATCGGCCAGTATCCGCACTTCGGTCACGTACGGCGTCGGCGCGCCCGGACGCGGTTCCTGCTGCGTCAGCTCGATCACTTCTGCCCGGTTCCAGGCCGCTTCGTCGAGCCGCCCGTCGAGCACGATCGCGTCCGACGGAATCTGCGTCGCCACTGCGGGGCCGGCCGCGGCTGCACGCGCGCCAGTTGCCACGAATGTCGCCAATGCGACGAGTGCGGCCAGGCAGTAAGCGGGGCATTCCTTCTTGTTCACCAGCAACGATCTCCTTCTGCGACTTTGCAATCCGTGCCCCCTGAATTTGCCGGCACTAACCTTTGAGATGCCCCAAAGCAGGCAAATGGTTTAACGCCTCCAAAACAAAGGCTACACCGCCCCGCGTTCTATTCCGGCGCTCTGCATGCGAGGATCGTGTCATGCATATCCCCGACTGGCTCCGTTTCGAAGTTTTCTGGAATCCCCTCCTCGCGTGGGGCATCGCAATCGGCGTAGTCGTCATCGCCTGGTTTCTGCTGGGGCTGGCGCGCCGGGTGGTCCGGGCGCGTCTCCAGGTAATGGCCGGCCGTCACGAGCTGGCGGCGCTGAAAATTGCGGCCCACGCCGCCGGGCAGACCAGGGGCTGGTTCCTGTTCCTGGTGGCGATATTCCTCGGAACCCGGCTGCTGCGGCTCCCGGACTCCTTCCATTCGTCGCTCGTCAATGCGGCGACGATCGGGCTCCTGGTGCAGATGGGCCTCTGGGCCACGGCGGCGTTCACCATCGGCATGCAGTTGCGGCGGGAGCGCCAGCTCGCGATCGACCCGTCGACCGTCGCGGCCATGGACGTGCTGGGATTCGTGTTGCGGGTCGCGATCTGGACCCTGGTTCTCCTGCTCACGCTGGACAACATCGGGATCGACATCACGGCGCTGATCGCCGGGCTCGGCATCGGCGGCATCGCCGTCGCGCTCGCGACGCAGAACATCCTGGGCGACCTGTTCGCGTCGCTGTCGATCATGCTGGACCAGCCGTTCGTCGTCGGTGATTTCCTGACGGTCAATGAATACGCGGGCAGCGTCGAGAAAATCGGCATCAAGACGACCCGGTTGCGGAGCCTCTCCGGCGAGCAGCTCGTGTTCTCGAACAACGACCTCCTGAACAGCCGGATCCGGAACTACGGCCGGATGTTTGAGAGGCGCGTCGTGTTTTCGCTCGGCATCACGTATGAAACGCCTGTCGAGAAGCTGAAGCTCATTCCCGGTATCCTGCGGGAGGCGATCGAGTCGCAGGAAAAGGTGCGCTTCGACCGGGCGCACTTCCAGAAGTACGGCGACTTCGCGCTGCACTTCGAGATCGTCTATTACGTCACGTCGTCCGATTACAACCTCTACATGGACATCCAGCAGACCATCAACCTGATCATCTACGAGCGGTTTGCGGACGAGGGCATCGAGTTCGCTTACCCGACCCAGAAGCTGTACGTCGCGCGCGGAGAAGAACCGGCCGGCCGCGGCGGGACCAGTTGACCGCCCGGAGCGCTGTGCATAGACTTGTCGACCTTCGGCCGGGGCGGTTAGCTCAGCGGTAGAGCACTGCTTTCACACGGCAGGGGTCAGTGGTTCGATCCCACTACCGCCCACCGAAAACGGCCTGTCGAATCAATCGCTTGCGATTGTCGGTGGCTTCGGAACGAGCGGCCGTACCCATTTCGTACCCATTCCCGGACTAGGAAACAGGCTTTCCAGCGCTCGTGATCCCGTCCGATGCGGCGTCCGGATGCCCACGGAACATCTGGGGCCGGAGCGGCCGCTCAGCGGTCGTTCTGGCGGGGCTTCCGGCGAAACGGGATGACGTTCGCCGCCTTCGCGATCGCCACCCTCACCGCCTTCTTCTTCGCGATGTTGCGGCGGACCGCGTCCAGGCGCTGCTTCGACTTCTCGGGACTGTCCCAGTGGACCATTGATGATCTCCGGGCTATGGTCGTTTCGGCCGGAACGGGATCACGTTCTCCGACGCCGCGATCGCCTTCCTCACGGCTTTCTTCTTGGCGACCATCCGGCGCACGGCATCGAGCCGCTCCTTCGACTTCTCGGGGCTGTCCCAGTGCTTCTTGGGCGGCTTGTACTTCCAGTCGTCGTCCATCACTCGATTGTATGCCTTCGACGGTTGAAGGGTACCGCGACGGGGCCTCGCCCAATGGGCGCTCGGCTTCGGTCGGTGGGCGCTAGTCGTCGTCCGACGAGGTCCGCGCGCTGGTTGGCAGCGATATCACCGGAGAAGCGGCGACCGAGTACGGAGCCGGTGGATCGTAGGTCCTCCAGCGCAGCGACGGCGGCACGTTTCGCGACTGCCGTTCGTGGCGCGCCAGCCTGAGATTCGTCAGGCGACTCACGGAGATAATGTTCGATGGCCCGCTCATAGCACCGGATTATACGCCGCCTCGTCCTCGCGGAGCAGTGGCGGAGTGCCGTCTCCTGGCGGTTGAGAGCTTTCCTCTTGGCCCATGCCCGCCATTCGGCCCGGCTCGTTTTCTTTGGCGTCCGGCTCTTTTTGCCGGCCGGCTTTTTCTGTGATGCGGCCATTTTCATTTCTCCTTTGCTCGCCTCGCGCGCGCGTACTGTTCAGAAACTCATTGCTCGTCAGTCATCCGGCGCCCGGCACAACGACGACTCCCGGAGGATCGCGAGCAGGTCCGTCATGCTGAGTATCGCGAGCCATTCGCAGTTGTTCCGGCGATGGGCGACGACCGGCAGCTTCTCGCCGGCATCGGCCCGCGCCTGCGCCATCGCCTCGTACACGGAGAGCCGTTCGGAACGCTTGCATTCGATATGGATACCCGGGAGTGCGGCGCATCGGAGATCCGGGCTCTCCGGCGATCCTGCGGCGACGTGCCGGGAGCCCTTCGGCGCAGCCCACCATCCGGCCCCCCCCGTCAGCAGGACCTGCCGTTGGTATAATCCGCGGCCCCATGACCCTCCTCACCCTCGACGGCATCTCTCTCGATATCGGCGACCAGCCCCTGTTGCTCCATGCCTCGCTCACGCTGGAGCCGAACGAGCGCGTGTGCCTGATCGGCCGCAACGGCGCCGGCAAATCGACGTTGCTCCGCATCATCACGGGCGAGCAGCAAGCGGATGCCGGCGAGATCCGGCGCAAGCAGGGGTTGCG
>DASSBS010000014.1:0-7964 GCA_035698445.1 Woeseiaceae bacterium | reverse complement strand
GTTAGGCGGCAGCCCGGGACGGTCGTGGACGAGAGCGAAATCTACGATTACGACGAGCAGCACCCCATACCAGACCCTAGCGTCATTGATATCCATGGCATGAGAAAGGGAGGTGGATCTGACTTGGTCATTGTCGTCGCCTCTCCGCTCGAAGCAAACGAGCGATCCCTTAGGCGTCTGCTTAGGAAGCTCGAGGTGTATCTTACATTTGTCAAGTCCGACCAGTACCAAGAAGAATCCGGGCCCCCTTCACCCGACAACACCAGGATCGTTGTAAAGATTCATCGTGGATCATCCCCGGAGGCCTTTGAGCTCCTTTACAGAAATACGGCCTGGGTGAGGAACAATGATGCCAGCTTGGAGATCGATGCCTGCTTTCCAGAAAAGCAAAATTAGCGCCGTGGCAAGCCGCCGCCTAACAAGGCGCTGCAGACGGACACGGCAAGCTGTCACGCCCCTTGCATTCGCAAGGGCCGCGCCAGCTTGCCGTGCCGCTGAGCTTGGTCGTTAGGCTGCGCGCGGCAACCCTCAGTCTCCGGCCGAATGTCTCTGCAATCGTGGCTGCAGCTGAAAGCCATAGCATGGCACACGACGCAATCCACGGTTCGGGAGTTTCCGGTCACGGTGATCAATACGCTCCCGGACATTGAAACGGCCGATGTGCTTGCCCGGCTCGACCTTCGAGGCGTAGAACGCCGCCGCTTCGTCGGCTTTGTCGGTGTACCAGAGGTGGGGAGAAATCTTGGTCGTCGTCTCCTCCTTCACGCTGCAGCTTTGAACATGTCGTCGAGGCGGGCGTAGCTATGCTCCATGCCGTCGGTCATGCCGGTGGAGACCGCGCCATCACGCGCTTCCTTCGACGCGAACGTCAAATTGCAGACGAGCGTCGTGACGCCGTTCTGCTCACTGAGCTCAAGTGACACGATGCAGGGATCGCCGGCTGGCATGGCGAAGCCCATATCGCCCGGGTCGTAGTATTGTTCGTGGACAATCTTCGACGGGCTGTTGACTTCGGTGAACGTGCCGAAGAAGCCGAACTGCTTGCCGTCTTCGCGGCTTCTCCACTGCCACTTGTATTTGCCGCCGACGCGGACATCCATGTCGCACACCGGCATATCCCAGCCATCATAGCCCTGCCATTTCTGCACGAGTTCGGGCTTGGTATGCGCATCCCACACCAATTGGCGGGGCGCATTGAACGTACGTATGACGCGAACTTCCCGATCACTCGGCAATGTAACTTCTGCGGGCTTAGGCATTGTCTTCTCCTTGCTGCTTCATCGTGATTGCGCGCCGCCCTGAGGACGAACGAGCGAACAGCGCGCCGGCATGTCCGCGCTATTTTTTTGTTCGTTTGCGCTTGGACGGTTTGACTTGGAGTTCTTCGAGCAACGCATCGAGGCGCTGGTAGTTCTGTTCGAAGATCTCGCGGTAACGTTCGATCCAATCAACGGCCTCCTCCAATCGCTTCGGTTCCAGTTTGCGTGGACGCCGTTGTGCATCAACGTCCATCGAGATGAGGCCGGCGCGCTCAAGCACTTTCAGATGTTTGGAAATGGCTGGCTGGCTCATCTCGAACGGCTCGGCGAGTTCCGTCACTGTGGCCTCCCCCGTCGCCAGCCGCGCCAGGATGGCGCGGCGGGTGGGGTCGGCCAGAGCGGCGAAGGTCAGGTCAAGGCGTTCCGAGGCTTGCATAACCGGTCCGTTTTATAACGTTCTGGTAATATACAAAGGCAAGACAGGCCAGTCAAGGCTTTGGGTCATATTTCTAAATTAGGCGGGTCGGGCAACCGTCGCCTCTCATTGCCTGAGGCCGCCAGGCTTCCCACGGGCGCCCGATTGGATTAGCGTTTGCGGCAGGTCGTTTCGCTCATTGGCAAGCGCCTAACAGTTCATTGAAGCCGAACACGTTTCGTGGCTCGTTCAAATGTTCGGGTGGCGCCTTTTCCTCAGCTCCCGATCCACGCGTTCCGGGTCGGCTTAATTCAAGCGTTAGGCGGCGTTAGTGGCAAACGCATACGGCAATCCTGGACGCAGAAGAATGCCCCTCCTATTCTTCTAGTGCTCAATCCAGCAATCGCATCATCCAGCGGAGAAAGAGGAAGTGGCAGACAATAATCACAGACACCACGAAATTGACTACATCGAATTCGTGGTCACTGACATGGCCCAATCCAAGCGCTTCTATCGAGCGGCTTTTGATTGGCAATTCAACGATTATGGGCCTACGTATGCCGGTATCCGGAAGCGACAGGGCGGCGAAGCCGGAGGGCTGCGGGCACACTCAGAGGTGTCGGCAGGCGGCCCGCTGGTCATTCTGTACTCCAACGATCTCGAAACAACTCTGGCCAGGGTTCGCGAAGCGCATGGGCAGATTACACAGGAGCCGTACGAGTTTCCTGGTGGCCGTCGTTTCCATTTCAAGGACCCGAGTGGCAACGAACTTGCGGTATGGTCTGACAAATGAATATGAGGCTGCAGGCGTGAATCACGGGCTGTGGCAACTATGAAAAAGCTGTTGTCACCAGAACAACGTGAACAACTACTCAGAGCACTCGAGGCCCGTTTTGAGAAAAACATGAACCGCCATAGGGGTCTCGAGTGGACCAAAGTGCAAGCAAGGCTGAAAGGTAATGCTGAGAGACTATGGTCGCTCAATGAAATGGAGAAAACCGGCGGTGAACCGGATGTTGTCGGCCATGAGAAAAAGTCGGGCGAATACATCTTTTACGATTGTTCAGCGGAAAGCCCCAAAGGCCGCCGAAGCGTTTGTTATGACCGTGAAGCGCAGGATTCTAGAAAGGAACACAAACCGAAAACTAACGCTATCGATATGGCCAATGCGATGGGCATCGACCTTTTAACGGAAGAACAATATCGAGAGCTGCAGAACCTCGGCAATTTCGATACCAAGACGTCGAGCTGGCTGAAAACACCTTCTGATATCAGACACCTCGGCGGCGCCATCTTTGGTGACTTCCGCTACGGCAAAGTGTTCGTATATCACAACGGCGCACAATCCTATTATGCCGCCAGGGGATTTCGCGGCTCGCTCAAGGTCTGACTTTTTGCACCGGAGCGTCGGCCGCCATAGGAGACCCGCATGGAAAACGACGAGCAGGAGATCCGGCAACTCGTATCGACATGGATGGCCGCAACGAAGTCCGGTGACGTTGAGAAAGTCCTGTCGCTCATGGCAGATGACGCCGTCTTTCTCGTGCATGGGAGACCCCCGATGGGGAAGGCGGATTTTGCCGCCGCGGCTCGCACGCAGTCTGGCGCAGACGGGCCGAAGTTCGACGGGTCGAGCGAGATCCGGGAGCTGAAGGTCCTAGGTGACTGGGCCTTCATATGGCAAGAGCTGACCGTCGTGGCAACACCGCCCGATGGTGCTCCGCCCATAAGACGGGCGGGCCATACCCTGACGATATTCAGGAAGCAGAACGGCAATTGGGTACTCGCTCGTGATGCGAATATGCTGGCTGTTGTGGCGAAATGACGCAACACAAGTGACGCACTGCGGTCACGGGATGTGGGATCAGATCGTTTCGGCGCGTGACCTGAGGGATTCGAAGTTGCCCGCCGCCTCCGCCTCGAACAGGCGGTTGCGCATCACCTCGACCTGCGCATCGAGCTCGGCGACCATCGCCTGGAAGCGCGGCTCGCCGCGGATGCTCCCGAGGTAGGGATCCAGCTCCAGCGGCCAGCCGTCGAACATCACCGAGCCGCGAAAGCCGGCATCCAGCGCCTCGCGGAACGCGTTCAGCGCGTCCTCGCGGCGGCCGAGCAGCGCGTAGATCTGCACGTCGCGAATGCCGAAGCCGAAAGTGCCGAGCCGCGGCAAGCCGCGGATCGCCTCGAGGGCCTCGTTCAGGAGGCGTGACGCTTCCTGCCCGCGTCCCTCCTGCAGGTGTATGTAGGCGAGTTTCACGGCGTTGCGCGCCGTCTGGCGATCGACGGCCTGCGCCGTGTCGCCACCCAGCAGCGGATCGGCCGCGAGCGCGAACCGGCTCGCCGTCTCGAAATCGCCGGCGAGCAGCGCGGAATCCGACGCGAGGTCGTACAGGAGGTCCGCCGGGAGCTCCTTCTCTTCGATCAACCGCACGAAATGGGTTTTCGCCCGGCCGTAATCGCCCGCGAGCAGCGCCTTGTAACCCGCCACGGTCGGCGCCAGCAGATGCGTTTCGGGGAACTTGTCGAGCGCGGCCGCGGCCTTGTCGAGCTCGCCGAGGTCGACCAGCACGCCGATGTCGACATTGCCGCCGGCCAGCGGATCGTCGGTGAGCTGTTGCGCCTTCATGTACCAGGCATAAGCCTCGTCCAGCCGGCCGAGGCCCCACAGGTGGACCGCGATGTACTGGTGGACGATCGGCCAGTCGCTGTGGATCCGCACCGCCTCCAGCCACAGGTCCATCGCCGCGCGGTCCTGGCCGCGCTTCGCGTAGATCAGCGGCAGGTTCGCGTACGGGATGCGCGCCAGCGGGTCCAGTTCCATCGCCCTCTGGTAGAGCTCGGTCGCTTCGTCCAGCCGCTCCTCCTCGTTGCGCAGGGACGCGAACCACATCCAGGCGCTGGCGTGGTTCGGGTTCAGCTCGATGGCCCGGCGAAATGCGGCTTCGGCGACGGCGTTCTCGCTGCCCGTGCGGTCGTCCTCCCATTGCATGTGCTTCAGCAGGCCGAGGATGGCATGCGCGTCCGCCAGGTCCGGGTCGAGCTCCAGCGCGCGCTCGAGGCTGGCCTCGGTAGCGGCGAAAGCCTCGTCCTGCGCGATGGCGCGGTGGTTGTTCCACAGGAGCAGCACGCTTTCAGCGAGCGCGGCATGCGCCTCGGCGTACTCCGGGTCGAGCGCAACGGCTTCGGCAAACTGCCGGCGCGCTTCTCGCAGCGTCTCGAGCTGGCGCCGATAGAGATTCTGCCGGCCTTCCTTGTACAGGCGGTAGGCGCGCAGATCGTCGGTTGGCATCGCGGTCATCCGCCGCTGCTCGTCGGGCGAGAGCGTGGTCTCGAGCGCCGCGGCGACGGCTTCCGAGATCTCGCTCTGGATGGCGAAGATATTCTCGAGCGTGAGGCTGCGGTCGTAAGTCCGCGCCCAGAGGTATTCGTCGGTCGCCGCATTGATCAACTGCAGGTTGACGCGCACGTTATCGCCGATGCGCTGGACCGAGCCCTGGAGCACCGATTCCACGCCCAGCGCTTCGCCGATCTGCCGCACGTTCAGTGCCGTATCGCGGTACTCCATCACCGAAGTCCGCGAGATGACCTTGAGGGCCCTGATATTCGCCAGCCGCGTCAGGAGATCGTCGTGGATGCCGTCCGCGAAGAGCGTGTTGCCGGCGTCGCCGCCGCGGCTTTCGAACGGCAGCACGGCGATCGACCGCGGCGCCGCGGCAGGATCGTCGGCCGCGGTTTCCGTGAGATTGAGCGAGATCGAAACAGTCAATGCGACGGCGAGCAGCGCTATGATCACGTAGTTCAACCGGTGCCGCGGCTGCGGCGCGCGGGGCGCCGCAACGGCGTCTGGCCGGTCGACCTTCACGCCTTCGGGCGTCCACTCGAAGATCCAGGCAAAGATCACCGCGGCGCTGAAGCCGGCGATCACCAGCACGACGTAAACCTGGAAGAACCGCTCCGAGGCGCCGAACGTCGGCAGCAGCACGGACCCGGCTTCGATCAGGATCCACGACGACAGCGCGTACGCGGCGGCGATGCGCAGGATGTTGCGCCGCCTGAGTTCCGAGAGAAGATTACGCATCGGTGCAGGTATATTAGGCTCCCCGGAGACAAGAGCTATTTTATGATGGAACGTGATGCACTGCTGGACAAAGCGGCACAGCATGCCCGGCGCTACCTGGACGGGATCGGCGAGCGGCCGGTAGGCGCGACCGTCGCCGACGGCGAGCTCGAGCGCCGGCTCGGCGGACCGCTCCCGGAGGCAGGCCGGAGCGCGGCCGAGGTCCTGGACGAGCTGGCGGCGGCCGCGCGCGACGGCACCGTCGCGACCCAGGGTCCGCGCTTTTTCGGCTTCGTCGTGGGCAGCAGCCTGCCGGTGGCGACCGCGGCGGACTGGCTGGTGGCGGGCTGGGACCAGAATGCCGGGCTGCACATACTCTCGCCGCTGAACGCCGTCGTCGAGCAGGTCGCCGGCGACTGGATCCGCGACATCGTCGGGCTGCCCGGCTCCTGGACCGCCGGATACGTCACCGGCGGCTCCATGGCGAATTTCACCGCGCTCGCGGCCGCACGGCGCCACACGCTCCACGCCGCCGGCTGGGACGTCGAGGCGGACGGCCTCTACGGCGCGCCGCCCATCCGGTTCCTCGTCAACGAGGAAGCGCACTACTCCATTTCGACGTCGCTCCGCATGCTCGGCCTCGGGGTCAACAGCATGCGGCGCGTGCGCGCGGACCGGCAGGGCCGCATGCGGCTCGACGACCTCCAGGCCGCGTTGCGCGAGGGCAGCGGTCCGTGCGTGGTCTGCGCCCAGGCCGGCAACGTCAATACAGGCGCCTTCGATTCGCTGGAAGCGATCGCCGGCGAGGCGCGCGAAGCGGGCGCGTGGCTGCACGTCGACGGTGCGTTCGGGCTGTGGGCCGCCGCCAGCCCGGAGCTCGCGCACCTCCTTGCCGGGATCGAACACGCCGACTCCATCTCCACCGATGCGCACAAATGGCTGAACGTGCCCTACGACTGCGGCATCGTCCTGTGCGCCCATCCCGACGCGCACCGCGGCGCCATGACGCTGGCCGCCGCCTACATCCAGGAATCGCCGCTGGAGCGCGACCCGCGCGAATACGTGCCCGAGGAATCGCGGCGGGCACGGGCGGTTCCGGTCTACGCGGTGCTGCGCACGCTCGGCCGCTCGGGCCTGCGCGATCTCGTGGAGCGCTGCTGCCGGCACGCGCGGCGTTTCGCGGAGGGCTTGCGCGACGGCGGTTTCGAGATCCTGAACGACGTCGTCCTGAACCAGGTGCTGGTGTCCTTCGGCGAGCCTGAGGCGACGCGCCGGGTCATCGCGGGCATCCAGAACGACGGCACCTGCTGGTGCAGCGGCACGGAGTGGCAGGGCCGCGTCGCCATGCGCATCAGCGTCTCGTCCTGGGCGACGACGGACGAGGACGTGGAACGCAGCCTGGAGGCGATGCTGCGCATCGCCCGGACGCCATGACGGCGGACGCTCTCACCGTCGCGGAGTTCCAGGCCGAAGCGCAGGCCCTGTGCGAGGTCGGCCGGCTGTTCGGCCACCGCCAGTGGTGCCTCGCGACGGGCGGCAATTTTTCCCTGCGCGTGGACGATCAGCACCTGCTGATCACGCGTTCCGGCACGGACAAGGCGTTTCTGGCCGCCGACGGCCTGATGCTCTGCGATCTCGACGGCGCCCCGGCCGACCGCCGCCTCAGGCCCTCGGCCGAAACGGCGTTGCACGTCGCGCTTTACGCGCTGGACGATGGCGCGGGCGCGGTCCTGCACACCCACTCCGTGACCTCGACGGTGCTGTCCCGCGCGGCCACGAACGACCTCGTGATCGAGGGGTTCGAGATGCAGAAGGCGATCGAGGGTATCGCCTCGCACGAGGAGCGGCTGATCCTGCCGGTGCTGGAGAACGGGCAGGACATGAGAAAACTCGCGACGCTGGTGCGGGAGCGCTACGCGCTGGGGCAGCTCCGGGCGCGCGGCTTCCTCGTCCGCGGGCACGGGCTGTACGCCTGGGGCGACGATCTCGAGAGCGCGAGGCGCCACCTCGAGGGGCTCGAATTCCTGCTCGCCTGCCTCTGGCAGGAGCGGCTGCTGAGCGGAAGGACGCCATGATCGACATCAAGGCTATCGTCACCGACATTGAGGGCACGACGACCTCCATCGGGTTCGTCCACAACGTGCTGTTTCCCTATGCGGCGAAGCGCCTGCCTGATTTCATCCGGGAGCGGGAGGACGAGCCGGAAATCGCCGGCCTGCTCGAGGACGTGCGC
>DASSBS010000013.1:0-6587 GCA_035698445.1 Woeseiaceae bacterium | reverse complement strand
GTTTTCGTCGACCTGACCGGCTGGCGCGACGAGTCGTACGCGACGCTCGACGAAAAGATACTGGGCGTCATTCCCGGCCTGGAGCTCGATCACGTGCTGCCGATCGTCACCGGCTACGCGCATTTCGACGGCGGGGTCATCGAGAAGTACGGCCGCGGCTACAGCGAGGTGACGTTCTCGAGGATCGCCGTGCTGACGCAGGCGTGCGAAGCCATCATTCACAAGCAGTTCCACCTGTCGAGCGCCGACCCGAAACTCGTCGGCGAAAACCGGGTGAAGAAGATCGACATCACCAACTACGACGTCGCCGACCAGCTATCGAACATGGGCATGGAGGCGATTCACCCGGGCGCGGCAAAAGGTCTGCGGCAGGCCGACATCCCGCTGCGCATCCGCAACACCTTCGACCCGGAGGATGCCGGCTCCGAGATCCGCGTCGGCTACGTCTCGCGGACTCCGCGCGCCGAAATCATCACCGGCATGCGGAGCGTGTTCGCGCTCGAGTTCTTCGAGCAGGACATGGTCGGCGTCAAGGGCTACGACGCGGCCATTCTCGAGACGCTCAAGCGCCACCGGGTCCGCGTCGTGACGAAGACGTCGAATGCCAACACGATCGTGCATTACCTCGCCGGCTCGCTGCGCGCGGTGCGGCGCGTCAGCGACGACCTGCAGAAGACGTTCGAGTCGTCCCGGATAACGGTTCGCAAGGTGGCCATCGTCACGGCGATCGGCAGCGATCTGAATTTATCCGGCCTCACGGCCATGGCGGTCGGCGCGCTCGCCGGCGCCGGCATCGAGGTGCTCGGCGTGCACCAGCTCATCCGCAACGTGGACATCCTGTTCATCCTGGCGGAAGAGGATTTCGACAAGGCCATCGTCGCGCTGCACGAAACGCTGATCGAACGGCGCGGATCACAGCGGGGGTCCTCGAGGCAAGCCGCATGAACGGTGACCCACGCTGAATCGAGCGCTGCAGGAGCCCCGTCTCACGGGCGATCGGCGTATGATTTTTCCACACTGATGAATTTCCTTTCCGACAACACGGCCGGCGTCGCCCCGGAAATCATGGACGCGATTGCCGCCGCGAACGGCGGCACCGCGGCAAGCTACGGGCGCGACGACCGCAGCGAGCGCGCGCGAGCCCTGCTGTCCGGCACCTTCGAGCGTGACGTCGCTTGCGCGTTCGTCACGACGGGCAGCGCGGCCAACGGGCTGGCGCTGGCCATGCTGGCGCCGCCCTATGGCGCCGTGCTCACGCAGGAGGCCGCGCACGTGCAAATGGACGAGTGCGGGGCGCCGGAGTTCTTTACCGGCGGGGCGAAGCTGGTACCGCTCTCGACCGACGGCGGGAAAATCACGGAGGAGGCGCTGCGGCAGGCGCTGGCGAATTATCCCGCCGACGCGCCGGAAGCGATCCACCGGGTCCGCCCCAGTGCCTTGAGTCTCTCGCAGCCGACAGAGTACGGCGCCGTTTACAGCCTCACCGAGCTCGCGTCGCTTTGCGGGCTGGCGCATGCAGCGGGGCTGGCCGTGCACCTCGACGGCGCCCGCTTCGCGAATGCGCTGGTGGCGCTCGGCTGCTCGCCCGCCAGAGCGAGCTGGAAGCTCGGCGTCGATGCGCTCAGCCTGGGGTTCACCAAGAACGGCGCGATGGCCGCCGAGGCCGTGGTGCTGTTCGATACCGGCCGGGCGCGCGAGCTCGCGTGGCGGTGCAAGCGCGCGGGGCAGCTACTGTCCAAGGGCCGCTATCTTGGCGCGCAGGTCGCGGCGGCGCTGCAGGACGGCCTCTGGCTGAGCCTGGCCGGGCGCGCCAATGCCTGCGCCGCGCGGCTCGCGGCCGGCCTGGCGGCCGTGCCAGGGGTCGAGATCGCGGCGCCGGTCGAATCCAACGCGGTGTTTGCCGTGTTCCCGGAGCGCATCGAACGGCGGCTGCTGGAAGCGGGTGCCGCCTTTTTGCCCTGGACGTACCCCGGCGATCGCTGGGGCGGGCGGCTCCGCCGCTTGATGACGTCGTTCCGGACCCGTGACAAGGACGTCGAGCGGCTGCTGGCGCTTGCCACCGATGCCGTCGCAACGGCGGCCGTGGAGCGCTGATGGCGGCCACTGCCGAAAAGCGCAAAGCCTCGCGGCCGTTTCCGGACAGCGAGTTTGCCGCGCGCCTGAAAAACGTGCGCAAAGCGATGCACAAGCGCGGCCTCGAGGGCATCCTCGTCTCGAGCCCCGAGAACATCTTCTATCTCACCGGGCTCAGCTACCAGGGCTATTTCGCCTACCAGTTGCTGGTCGTGCCGCTGACAGGCCGGCCGGCGCTCATTACCCGCGCCATGGAGGCCGCGATCATCCGCGACAAGGTGCCGGACGTCGAGCATTTCCGGTACTCCGACGGCATCGTCGAGCCGCCGCCGGCATCGAACGAGCAGGCGGATCTCGTGCTCGCCTCGCGCAACGAGGCGGGACGGCTGGTGGGCCTCCGTCCCTGGTCCACGAGCTTCGGCGTGCCGGCGCGCAAAGGCGGTTCCGCGCGCTCGCTGTACACCGAGCCCGCGCGCAAGACGATCGAGGCGCTCACGGCCTGCGGGCTTAGCAGTTCGAAGCTCGGCTTCGAGGCGAGCAGCTCGTTCTTTCCGTACGGCATCGCTCATCGCGTGCTCGACGGGATGCCGAAGGCGCAGTTCGAGGACGCCTCCGATCTCGTCGGCGAGAGCCGGCTCGTGCAAAGCGCGCGCGAGCTCGAGATGACGCGGGCCGCGGCGGCGGTGACGGATTCGATGCTCCTCGCGGCGATTGCCGCCGCGGGACCCGGCGTGCCCGAAAAGGACATCATGGCGTCGATCTACCAGACGATGTTCAACCGCGGCGGCACCTGGCCGGGCTTTGTGCCGCTCGTGCGCACCACCCGCAGGCTGGAGCACGAGCACGGGTCCTGGGAAAACCAGCAGGTGTCGCGCAAGGACCTGCTGTTTCTCGAAATGAGCGGCTGTGTCGAGCGCTATCACGCGCCGGCGGGGCGGTTGATCTTCATCGGCAAGGCGCCGCCGGAAACGGAAGCGATCCAGGCGACCTGCGAGGAAGCGATCGAAGCTGCCGCGGAGGCGATACGTCCGGGCGTGGTCGCCGCGGACGTGTATGCCGCCTGGCAGGCGCGAGTCGACAAAGCCGGGCTGCCGTCTTACCGGCGGCATCACTGCGGCTACGCCGTCGGCATCGGCTTCCCGCCGAGCTGGAGCGGCAGCGGCGTGCCGGTCGGGCTGCGCAGCGACTCTTCGCTCGAGCTGCGCGCCGGCATGGTCTTTCACCTGATGTCGTGGCTGCTGCGCTCCGGGCGCGGCGACTACTTCATTTCCGACACGGTCGTGGTCACGCGGGACGGGTGCGAACGCCTGACCCGCGTGCCGCGTTCCCTGACGATCCGCTGATTCCCGGCGGGTCGGTACTCACGCCGCCGGGACCACGGCGGCCAAGCCAAGCAGCAAGGAGATTCCCTATGTTGACGGTAACCGAAACCGTATTGAAGCAGTTCGACAAGGCGCTCACGAAAGCGGGCGAAGCGGAGAGCGGCGAGCGCTGCCTGCGCATCGTGCAGGGCGAGGATGCAAACCTGTCGCTGGCCCTGCAATCGCCGGAGCCCGAGGACACGACTTACGACTGGGAAGGGCGGACCGTCCTCGCCGTGCCCGAAACCTATGCCGAGTTCTGTGCCGACAAGACGCTGGACATGAACGAGGACGGCAAGCTGGTCCTCTCCTGATCGAGCCGCCGGGAGGTCACATGCCCGCGCTGCAGGCATCCGATTGCAAAAGCGCTACGACCCGTGCAATGTCGGCACGGGAGCGCTCGCATGGCACTACAAAATCCGGTCGTCGTCCTTCCCGGGATCACCGCGACCACGCTGGTCGACCAGTATCCGATCAATGCGGACGAGATCTGGTCGATGGTCTTCAACAAGGAGTACGAGCGCGTCGCGCTGCACCCGGACGATCTCCGCTTCGACGCCATCGAGCCCGCCCAGGTCGTGGCGGGCCGGGTATTCCCCGTCTACGACGACCTGGTGAAGGCGCTGCGCCACGAGCTCTCGCCGCAGGCCGACCAGCCGACGCCCGTTTTCGCTTTTCCCTACGACTGGCGCATGGACGTGCGCAAGACGGCCGTGAGACTGAAATCCGTGGTCGACGAAGTGATCGCCCGCACGCGGCTGCTGAAGCATTACGCGAACGGCGGCGAGCTGAAAGTGGACCTGGTCGGCCACTCGATGGGCGGCCTCGTCATCTGCGAGTACCTGTCGCAGTTCGGCCGCGGCGCCAACGTGGGCAAGGTCGTGACCATCGGCACGCCGTACCTCGGCTCGGTCGAAGCGATCGTGAAGATCGCCACCGGCATGAGCCTCCTGACCGGCAGCGAACCGAAAGAGCGCGAGCGGGAGACGGCGCGCGTCACGCCGGCGCTTTACCAGCTCTTTCCCAGCTACCCCGGCGCGGTCGTGGACGCATCCGGCCGCGACGTCGACATCTTCGATCCCGCGAACATCCAGGGGACCGTCGTCGACAGCCTGGCGGAATTCGTCCGGCTCTACTCCGTCGGCACGCGCGCCCGCGACCGACGGGCAAAAGCGGAGCGGCTGCTGGCCGACCTGCTCGACCGGGGGCGGCAACACCGGCAGACCGTCAACGGATTCAAGACGTCCCAAACCGGCGTGGCGCAGGCCGACTGGCTGGTCATCGCCGGTGTCGGCCAGAAGACGCGGCTGCAGCTCACGGTCGACGGCAGCCGCCGTAACCCGCGCTATATCATCGATGATGACCAGTTCGTCAACGAGCTGAGCGCGCTGGAGCCCAATTCGCTGCGCACCGGCGACGGCACCGTGCCACTGGCCGGAGCCCTGCCGCCGTTCCTGGACGCCTCCAGGCTGGTGTGCGTGACGGAAGACGACCTGAATTTCTTCGAGCTCCGCGACAAGCTGCTGGTCGAGGTCGGCGGCATGCATGGTCTCCTGCCGCGCATCAACCTCGTGCAGCGGCTGGTCACGAGGCACCTGTTGCCGCGCTACCGCGGTGACGTGTGGGGCCGGCGCGTACCGGGCAGCAATACGTGGAAGCCGCCCATCGAGGCTTTGCCGGAGAAATCCTACCTGTAGGAGCCACGAATGGCACGAATGGTGCCGGGTCGTACTTTCGTACTTGTTACAAACGGACCTGACGAGCATCGGAATCGCGGGTAACAAGTACGAAAGTACGACCCGGCACCATTCGTGAGACGGGCTCCTGCAACTCAGTTTTCCAGCAGCGGGAAACGGCTCGCGATCTTGTCACCGGTGAACTGCGCCACCCAACCCTCCGGGTTGTTGAACAGGCGGATCGCCGTAAACCGCGGCCGCGGACCCATGTCGAACCAGTGGCGCGTATTCGCCGGCACCGAGATCAGGTCGTCCTGCTCGCAGAGCATCGAATAGACCTTGCCGCCCTCGTGGATGACAAACAGGCCTTGCCCGCGCACGAAAAACCGCACCTCGTCCTCGCCGTGCGTGTGCTCCTCCAGGAACTTGCGGCGAAACGCGTCCCTTTCGGGATGTTCGGGGTGCATGCTGACGACGTCGCAGGTCTGGTAACCGCGCTCCGCCACCAGCCGGTCGATTTCCTCGCGGTAGGCCTCGAGAATCGTATCGTTGGCGGCGTCCTCCGCGAGCTCGCGGTCCGCGCGCCAGCGTTCGAAGCGGATGCCGGCCGCGCCGAGCTCGTCGGCGATGCGGTCGAAGTCGGCCGTTTCGACGAGCGGCCGTGCGGGATCGGATTCGGCGTATATGGTGAGCTGGCTCATGATTTGATCGATTCTACTGAATCCACCCGTGACCGGAAACCTGCGCTGTACAAGCCCGTCTCACGGGCGACTCGGCGTCGAATGCCGCTGTCGCCCGTGAGACGGGCTCCTACACGTCAAATAGTCACCTCCGTGAAATCGCGCGCGAGGGGGTGGCTCCCCGCGCGCACCGGCTCGTCGCGAGCGAGCTGCAGCGTGCGCATCCCGGCGCTCGCGGCGGCGTCGAGCTCCTCGGTCACGTCGGACAGGAACAGGATCGCCTTTGCCGGCTGCCCGATCTGCTCAGCGATCGTACGGTACGAATCGGCCTCGCGCTTGTGCCCGACCGCCGTGTCGAAATACCCGGCGATGAGCGGCCTGAGGTCGCCGGCGTCGCTGTGCCCGAAGAGGAGCTGCTGCGCCTTCACCGACCCGCTGGAATAGATGTAGAGCACGGCACCTCGCTCGCGCCAGCGCCGGAAGGCGGGGGCCGTGTCCGCGTATACGTGCCCGGTAAAATCGCCGTTCTCATAGCCGTCCTTCCACACGAGTCCCTGCAGGGCTTTGAGCGGCGTCGCCTTGCGGTCTTCGGCGATCCACTCCAACAGGACCTGGATCAGCCGTTCGCGATCGGCTTGCGGCTCGCCCGCCTGCGCGCGCACGTCCTCGAGCAGGCCGGCGATTTCCGGCTCGTCCTCCCGCTCCCGGATGAAATCAGGCAGGCGCTTCGCCGCATAGGGAAACAGCACGTTGTGGACGAACCCGATGGAGGTCGTCGTGCCCTCAATGTCGGTGAC